>JAGPBF010000128.1:4032-12602 GCA_018063505.1 Rhodoferax sp. | reverse complement strand
CGACCAGATCGCGGCACTGGTGTCGGGCGAGCCGTTGCGGGAACCGAAAGTGCAGTCGGCCAACCAAAAATTCGACTCGAATACGCTGAGCAATCTGTTTGTGTTCTTCGTGTTTGCGTTGCCCATTGGAGCCGGCATTCTGCGCAGCGTCCTGGGCCGCAAGTTTTCCGCGCTGGCGACCGGTGGCATCGCGGGTGTACTGGTGTTCGTGTTCACGGCCAGCGTGCTGATTGCGGTGGTCGCAGGAGTGGCGGCCATAGCCTATGCCTTGTTCGCAGGGGTCAGCATTCCGCGCGGCGGCTCTGGTGGCTCGCGCGGTGGCTGGGGTGGCGGCGGCGGCGGTGGCTGGGGTGGTGGCAGCAGTGGCGGCGGCGGATTCAGCTCCGGCGGGGGCGGCAACTTCGGCGGCGGTGGCGCCTCCGGGCGCTGGTAGGAGCGTAATTTTCCATGTTGCAACACCTGCGTACAACGCTGCGGCACCGCTGGCTTGACGAGTCCGATACCCGCCGCGTGGTCGATGCGGCCATGCTCGAGCGCCTGCGCGCGCGGGTGGCGGCCAGCGAGACCCGGCACACCGGAGAGATCCGCATCTATGTCGAAGCCGGCCTGCCGATGCGTTATCTGTGGCGGCACCTGCGCCACCGCGTGCCGATGCAGGCGCTGGTACGCGAGCGGGCGACCGAGATGTTCGGCGCGCTGCGGGTATGGGATACCCATCACAACAACGGCGTGCTGATCTACCTGTTGCTGGCCGAGCGCGAGATCGAACTCGTGGCCGACCGGGGCCTCAATACGATCGTGCCGGCCTCAGAATGGCAAGCCATGGTGCAACGCATGGGCGAGGCCTTCACGCGCGGCCGGTTTGAGGACGGACTGACACAGGCACTGGGAGAGGTTTCGACCCCTCTGGTTGCGCACTTTCCGGCCGACCCTGTGGCCAACCCGAACGACCTGCCCGACACCCCGGTTCTGGGCTGATCGGCAGTTGCCGGCAGCCAGCAAAAAGCCCCTGGGTTTGACGCCAGGGGCTTTTTCTTGAGGAACGGTTGCGTCCCCGGTTTTCGATCGAGACTCAGTGTTTCTGCCGGTATTTGCGCAATGCGGCAATTTGCGCCGCCATGACCGCCAGTTCGGACGTCGCCTTGGCGATGTCGATATCGTTCTTCGCGTTCTTGAGTGCTTCTTCGGCGGCGAGTTTGGCCTGGCTGGCCTTCTCGTCGTCGAGGTCCTTGCCGCGCACGGCCGTGTCGGACAACACTGTCACGCCGTCGGGTTGCACCTCGAGGATGCCGCCGGCGACGAAGACAAACTCTTCCGAGCCATCGGCCATTTCGATTCGCACCGATCCGGCCTTGATACGGCTGATCAGTGGCGTATGACGCGGCAGGATGCCGAGTTCACCGACTTCACCGGGCAGCGCCACAAACTTGGCTTCGCCCGAGAAAATCAATTCCTCGGCACTGACCACGTCGACGCGCATCGTTGTTGCCATGGGGTTTCCTTTGGTTCAATCAAGAAGAGCTGGCCGTCAAGCCATCTTCTTGGCTTTCTCGAAGGCTTCGTCAATGGTTCCAACCATGTAGAACGCCTGCTCGGGCATGTGGTCGCACTCGCCGTTGACGATCATCTTGAAGCCGCGAATCGTCTCGGCCAGCGACACGTACTTGCCAGGGGCGCCGGTGAAAACCTCGGCCACGAAGAACGGCTGGCTCAGGAAACGCTGGATCTTGCGTGCGCGGGCCACGGCCTGCTTGTCTTCGGGTGCCAGTTCGTCCATGCCCAGAATCGCGATGATGTCGCGCAGTTCCTTGTAGCGCTGCAGCGTGCCCTGCACCGCGCGGGCGGTGTTGTAGTGCTCTTCGCCCACAACCAGCGGCGAGAGCTGCCGGCTGGTGGAGTCCAGCGGGTCCACCGCCGGGTAGATGCCCAGCGCAGCGATGTCTCGCGACAACACCACGGTGGAGTCCAGGTGGGCGAAAGTGGTGGCAGGTGACGGATCGGTCAAGTCATCGGCCGGCACGTACACGGCCTGGATCGAGGTGATCGAGCCGACCTTGGTCGACGTGATGCGTTCCTGCAGACGGCCCATTTCTTCTGCCAGCGTCGGCTGGTAACCCACGGCCGAAGGCATACGACCGAGCAGCGCGGACACTTCGGTGCCGGCCAGCGTGTAGCGGTAGATGTTGTCGACGAAGAACAGCACGTCCTTGCCTTCGTCGCGGAACGACTCGGCGATGGTCAGGCCGGTCAAGGCCACGCGCAGACGGTTGCCCGGGGGCTCGTTCATCTGGCCGTAGACCATGGCCACTTTGGATTCTTCGAGGTTCTTCAGGTTCACGACGCCGGAGTCGGCCATCTCGTGATAGAAGTCATTGCCTTCGCGGGTACGTTCACCCACACCGGCAAATACCGACAGGCCGCTGTGCGCCTTGGCGATGTTGTTGATCAGTTCCATCATGTTCACGGTCTTGCCCACACCGGCACCACCGAACAGGCCCACCTTGCCGCCCTTGGCGAACGGGCAGACCAGGTCGATCACCTTGATGCCGGTTTCCAGCAGTTCCTGCGACGGGCTCAGCTCGTCGTACACCGGCGCCTTGCGGTGGATGGACGCAGTCTGCGTGCTCGCTACCGGACCGCGCTCGTCGATCGGCGCACCCAGCACGTCCATGATGCGGCCCAGTGTGGCCTTGCCCACTGGCACCATGATCGGATTGGCGGTGTTCTTGACCATCATGCCGCGGCGCAGGCCGTCGGAGGAACCCAGCGCAATCGTACGCACCACGCCGTCGCCGAGCTGCTGCTGGACTTCAAGCGTCAGCGTCGAGCCGTCCATCTTGAGCGCGTCGTAGATCCGGGGCATCTGATCACGTGGAAACTCCACGTCGACCACCGCGCCAATACACTGAACAATCTTGCCCTGAACGCCTGCGTTCACTGGTGAGTTCTCTTGAGCCATCGTTTTTGCTCCAACAAATTAATCGGGTTTAAACCGCAGCCGCACCGGCCACGATTTCTGAAAGTTCTTTGGTGATGCCAGCCTGCCGGGTCTTGTTGTAGATCAGCTTGAGTTCACCGATCACGCTGCCGGCGTTGTCGGTGGCAGACTTCATGGCTACCATGCGCGCCGACTGTTCGGAGGCCATGTTCTCGGCAACAGCCTGGTACACGATGGCTTCGACATACCGCAGCAACAGGTCGTCGATCACGGCCTGTGCGTCGGGTTCATAGATGTAGTCCCACGCCGCATGCGGGCCACTGGCCTTGGCCTCGGCTTCCATCCTGGCCGCTGACAGCGGCAGCAACTGCTCCAGCACCGGCTCCTGCTTCATGGTGTTGATGAAACGGGTGTAGCTGAGATAGACCGCGCTGACCTCGCCCTTGGCATACGCGTCGAGCAGCACCTTGACCGGACCGATCAGCTTCTCCAGATGCGGTGTGTCACCGAGCTGGGTCACGTGCGCCACGGTCTTGGCTCCGATGCGGTTCAGGAACCCCAGTCCCTTGTTGCCAATGGCAACCGCGCTGATCGCCGTACCGCCCGACTGCAATTCGCGCAGCTTGCCGGTGACGATACGCAACACGTTGGTGTTCATGCCGCCACACAAGCCCTTGTCGGTGGTCACCACGATCACACCGGCCGCCTTGGCCTCGTTGGTGCGCATGAATGGGTGCACATACTCGGGATTGGCCTTGCCGAGATTGGCCGCAATATTGCGGATTTTCTCGGCATAGGGACGGGCCGCACGCATGCGCTCCTGCGCCTTGCGCATCTTGGAAGCGGCAACCATCTCCATGGCCTTGGTGATCTTCTTGGTGTTTTCCACCGATTTGATCTTGCCGCGAATCTCCTTACCTGCTGCCATAGTGACTCCTGCCTCTGGACGCTCGTGCCATCAAACCGGTATCAGGCGAAAGACTTCTTGAACGCGGCAGTAGCGGCCGACAGTTCTGCCTCGGCATCCTTGTCCATCGCCTTGTCCTTGTTCAATTTCGTCAGCAGCGCCGCGTGCTTGTCTTTCAGGTAGGCATGCAGACCATGCTCGAACGCCAGGATCTTCTTGACGTCGATGTCGTCCATGAACCCTTTGTTGACGGCAAACAGAGTGGAGGCCATCAGCGCGATCGGCTGCGGGCTGTACTGCGCCTGCTTGAGCAGTTCGGTCACGCGAGCACCGCGGTCGAGCTGCTTGCGGGTGGCCTCATCCAGGTCGGAGGCGAACTGCGCAAAGGCAGCCAGCTCGCGGTACTGGGCCAGGTCGGTACGGATACCGCCGGACAGGTTCTTGATCAGCTTGGTCTGCGCCGAGCTGCCGACCCGCGACACCGAGATACCCGCGTTGATGGCGGGGCGGATACCGGCGTTGAACAGGCTGGTTTCCAGGAAGATCTGGCCGTCGGTGATCGAGATCACGTTGGTCGGAACGAAGGCGGACACGTCGCCGGCCTGGGTTTCGATGATCGGCAACGCGGTCAGCGAACCGGTCTGGCCCTTGACTTCACCCTTGGTGAAGGCTTCGACGTAGTCGGCATTCACGCGGGCGGCGCGCTCGAGCAGGCGGCTGTGGAGATAAAACACGTCGCCGGGATACGCTTCGCGGCCTGGCGGGCGGCGCAGCAGCAGCGAGACCTGCCGGTAGGCCACGGCCTGCTTGGACAGATCGTCATACACGATCAGCGCGTCCTGGCCGCGGTCGCGGAA
This sequence comes from Rhodoferax sp., assembly GCA_018063505.1. Taxonomy (GTDB): domain Bacteria; phylum Pseudomonadota; class Gammaproteobacteria; order Burkholderiales; family Burkholderiaceae_C; genus CAISIP01. The sequence continues at coordinate 7,900 of JAGPBF010000128.1, read as the reverse complement.
GTATTCGCCCATGGTGCAACCGGAGTAGGCCGACACGTACTGCATGGCAGCCGATTCAGAAGCGGTAGCTGCCACCACGATGGTGTAGGCCATGGCGCCGGCTTCTTCGAGCGAGCGCACGACGTTCTTGACCGACGAAGCTTTCTGGCCGATCGCGACGTACACGCAGGTCATGTTCTGACCCTTCTGGTTGATGATCGCGTCGATCGCCACGGCGGTCTTGCCGGTCTGGCGGTCACCGATGATCAGTTCGCGCTGGCCGCGGCCGATCGGCACCATCGAGTCGATCGACTTCAGACCGGTCTGCACCGGCTGGTCCACCGATTTACGGGCGATCACGCCAGGGGCGACTTTTTCGATGACGTCGGTCATCTTGGCGTTGATAGGGCCCTTGCCGTCGATCGGCTGGCCGAGCGCGTTGACAACGCGTCCGATCAGCTCGGGGCCGACCGGAACTTCCAGAATGCGGCCGGTGCATTTGACCGTGTCGCCTTCGGAGATGTGTTCGTATTCACCCAGAATCACCGAGCCGACCGAGTCGCGCTCGAGGTTCAGTGCCAGACCATAGGTGGGCAGGCCATCGCTGCCGGCCGGGAATTCAAGCATCTCGCCCTGCATCACATCGGACAGGCCGTGGATGCGGCAAATGCCGTCGGACACCGACACCACGGTGCCCTGGTTGCGGATATCGGCGCTGGCCGTGAGGCCTTCGATACGGCTCTTGATCAGTTCCGAGATTTCTGCGGGATTGAGTTGCATGACTCTTTCCTTCTTTCTTTAGGTGGCTGTTTACCGGAGCCGGGGGCTCAGGCGGTCAGCGCGATTTTCATTTGATCCAGGCGGGCTTTGACCGACGTGTCCAGCACTTCGTCACCGACCACCACACGAATGCCACCAATCAGGGAAGCATCAAGCTCCACCGTGATGTTGAGCTTGCGGCCAAAACGTTTCTCCAGCGTACCGGACAACTCGGCCACAGCCTTGTCATCGATCGGAAAGGCACTGTAGACAACCGCATCGGAGGAACCGGCCTGGGCGTTCTTGAGCGCACGGAATTGCGCTGCAATTTCAGGCAGGGCATCGACTCGGCCGTTGGCGATCACGATCTGCAGGAAGTTCTTTGCGTTGTCCGTGAGCGCCGTCTTCACCACGCCACTGATCACATCGAAGACCTGCTGGTCGGTCACCTTCGGGCTGCCGGCAAACTGCAGCAATTGTTCGTTGCTGGCAATCGCGGCAAACTGATCGAGCCAGGTGGCGGCTCCGTTCAGGTCTGCCTTGGACGACTTGAACAGGGCTTCCGCGTACGGACGGGCAATGGTGGCGAGTTCGGCCATAAAGTCCTCTTACAACTCGGTCTTGAGGCGATTGAGCAAGTCGGCATGCACGCTGGCATTCACTTCCTTGCGCAGGATCTGCTCCGCCCCCTTGACTGCCAGCGCTGCAACCTGGTCACGCAAGGTGTCGCGTGCCTTGACAGTCTGCTGCTCGGCTTCGGCACGGGCCGCGGCGACGATCTTGTTGCCCTCCTCGACCGCGCTGACCTTGGCCTGCTCGATGATGGTTTGCGCCCGACGCTCAGCATCGGCCAGACGTGCCGCAGTTTCGGTGCGCGACTTGGCCAGTTCGGCTTCCACCCGCTGATTGGCGGAGGACAACTCGGACCTGGCCTTGTCGGCAGCTGCCAGACCGTCAGCGATCTTGCTGGCGCGCTCGTCCAGTGCGCCCGCGATCGGCGGCCACACGAATTTCATCGTGAACCCGACCAGAATCAGGAACACGATCATCTGAATGATGAGGGTACCGGTAATGCTCACTTTTGATCCTTCACCCCGGCACGAATCGCGCCAGGGAATGACGTTGATCCCGCGAAAACTTACTTCGGCAGGTTGGCGATCTGGGCCAGGAACGGGTTGGCCGTTGCGAACCACAGGGCGATACCGGTACCGATAATGAACGCCGCGTCGATCAGACCTGCGAGCAGGAACATCTTGGTCTGCAGTTCGCCCATCAGCTCAGGCTGACGTGCTGCGGACTCGAGGTATTTGCTGCCCATGATGCCGATGCCGATACAGGCACCGACAGCGCCGAGACCGATGATCAGGCCGGCGGCCAGTGCAACAAAGCTGATTACTTCCATGATGACTCCTAAAGGACTTTGGTTGACGAGAAAAGAAAAACGGAAAACGAGAAACCCGGGGACTTAGTGCGCGTCATGCGCCTGGCCGATATAGACCAGGGTCAGCATCATGAACACAAATGCCTGCAACGTGATGATCAGAATGTGAAAGATCGCCCACGCAGTGCCTGCAATGATGTGGCCGATCGCCAGGCCGATGCCGGTGGCCGTGAAGGCCCAGGCACCACCCATGAGGGCAATCAGCAAGAAGATCAGCTCGCCAGCATACATGTTGCCGAACAGTCGCATGCCGTGCGAGACGGTCTTGGCGATGAATTCGATCATCTGCATGGCGAAGTTGAACGGCCACAACAGCGGGTGGGCGCCGAACGGCGCAGTGAACAGTTCATGGATCCAGCCGCCAAGGCCTTTGATCTTGACGTTGTAAACCAGACAGACGATCAGCACGGAAACCGACAGGCCCATCGAAATCGACAGATCGGCAGTAGGCACGACACGCATGTAGGCGTGGTGCGGGTCACCACCGGCGGCACCGTAGATCTGCTCCCAGATCACGGGGATCAGGTCAACCGGGAGCAGGTCCATCGCGTTGAGCAGAAAGATCCACACAAATACGACCAATGCGAGCGGCGCGACAAGTTTGCGGCTATTGGCGTTGTGCACGATGCCCTTGGCCTGCGACTCGACCATTTCGACCAGAATTTCCACCGCGGCCTGGAACCGGCCTGGCACGCCGGAGGTGGCCCTGCGGGCAGCCAGCCAGAGCACCCAGCACATCAGGACGCCCAGAGTGGTCGAGAAAAACAGCGAATCGAGGTTGAACACCGAGAAGTCGACGACCGCCTTGGCAGGGGCGTTTTGCAGGTGCGTCAGGTGGTGAACGATGTATTCACCAGCGCTAGGTCCGTTTTCAGCAGCCATCTGTAATTACCCGATTTATCGTTGTCTGTACCGGGGCGCAAAAAGCAGCGCCACCCAATACACCTTCATCGTCAGCACCAGGCCTACCAGCAAAGCTGGCCAGCTCAATGCCACCACCAAATTCGGCGCAGCGATCAACATCGCCACGGTCAAGGCAAGCTTGACCATCTCCCACAAAAAAAACCCGAACATCGCAGTTGCGGCATTCAGGGACGCAAAACGTCCGGTCAGACCCCGCGCAAACAAGGCAGCGGGCAAGACCACGGCCAACGCGCCATAAGCGGTCGACCATCCAACATTCTGACTACCGGTAATGAGCCATGCAGCCAAGGCCACGACGATACCCACCACCGCCTGACCGACAACCACCTTCCAGGGCGGAACCGACGGATTGCGCTCCCGCAAGCTGCGTGCTTCTTCAGCACTCAGTGGCGTGAACACTTCAGGATTCTCTGCGTCGTCGGGGTCTGGGTAGGGCATGGATTTCATTTGAAATGGCGCCCGAGCATGTCCCTGGAGTTTCGCAAAGCCCCTGATTATAAGTAAAAACCCGCAGGCTCCCGCACAACCAAGCGCTCTTGTTCGATTTCATTGACTTCGAGCAGGGTTTTTCGCGCGCGCACCACACGCCCGAGGGATTCAAGAACAACTACATCGCCGCCGCGGACAAGTCGCTCGGACGACCTCGGCATCACGAACGTGGTCGAACTCGACTGGTGGCAAAAGCACGAGACCGGCGGCGTGAATTTCCACCTGACACCGGTGCAGCACTGGTCGGCACGCGGCCTGACCGACAGGAACCGGACC
>JAGPBF010000128.1:0-3932 GCA_018063505.1 Rhodoferax sp. | reverse complement strand
CGACCTCGGCATCACGAACGTGGTCGAACTCGACTGGTGGCAAAAGCACGAGACCGGCGGCGTGAATTTCCACCTGACACCGGTGCAGCACTGGTCGGCACGCGGCCTGACCGACAGGAACCGGACCGATGAGCCGCTGGACCAGCCGCCCCGGGATCTCGCGCTTGCACTGGCACAGCAATCCGCTACGCCGCAGGACTTCTTTCTGCTGAAGGTCGGCGAGATCCGTACGTTGCCGCGTCGCACGCCGACTTTGCCACCAACTGGCACGATAATGCGCCCATGAATTCTCTGCCTTCGACCCCTTGTTACCTCAATGGCGCATTTACGCCACTGTGCGACGCCAAGATCAGCGTCATGGATCGCGGTTTCATCTTTGGCGACGGTATCTACGAGGTAGTGCCCGTCTACAACGGACGCCCGTTCCGCTTTGCCCAGCACATGGCGCGCCTCGAACGCAGCCTGGTCGAGATGCGCATGGCCAATCCCCATACGCGCGAGCAATGGCTTGGCATCGCGATGGGCCTGATCGGACACGGCGCCAAGGCCGAAGGTGTCGCCCCCGACACGCTGAACCAGCTGGTCTACATCCAGGTGACCCGTGGCGTGGCCATGCGCGACCATGTCATGCCCACCGATATCGAGCCCACGGTGTTCGCCATGGCCAACGTGATGCGTCCGCCGACACAGGAGCAACTGGAGAACGGCGTTGCCTGCGTCACTGCCGACGACTTCCGCTGGGAAAAAGCCCATATCAAGAGCACCAGCCTGCTCGGCTCGGTATTCGCACGCCAGATCAGCTTTGATGCCGGCGCAATCGAGACCGTCATGTTCCGCCACGGTTTTCTCAGCGAAGCCGCCGCCAGCAACGTCTGGGTGGTCAAGGACGGTGTGGTTTATGGAACGCCCAAGGACAACCTGGTGCTCGAAGGCATCCGTTACGGGTTGATCGAGGAGTTGTGCAAGTCACTGGGTCGCGCGTACCGGCTCAAGCGCCTGAGCCGAGACGAGGTGCGTGACGCCGATGAGTTGCTGCTGACCAGTGCGACCAAGGAGGTGCTGGCCGTCACCACGCTGGACGGGCAAGCGGTCGGCAACCCGGCCCACAAAGGCCGTCCGGGGCCGGTGTGCCGGGAGCTGTATGCCGCCTACCAGGCTACCAAGCTGGTCGAAGCCGCCTGAGCGCGGCTGCCACCATTCCCCTTTTCACGCCCAAGGAACCATGGCCACCGACAAGGAATCCCTGATCGAATATCCGTCGCAGTTCCCGATCAAGGTGATGGGTGAACGGGTCGACGGGTTCGTGCATGCGGTCACCATGGTGGCCAGCAAGTTCGATCCGGATTTCGATGCATCTACCGTCGAATTGCGCGAGAGCAGCGGCGGAAAGTACCTTGGCGTCACCATCACGATTACCGCCACCAGCCGCGAGCAACTCGATGAGTTGTACCGGACGCTGTCCACGCACCCGATGGTCAAGATCGTGCTCTGACAGGTGGCGGCCATGCAAATGCGTGCGCTGGGCCGGGTGGCGTACCTGCCCACCTACCAGGCCATGCAGGACTTCACGGCTGCGCGCAACCCGCAGACCGACGATCAGTTGTGGGTCTGCGAACATCCAGCGGTGTACACCCAGGGCCTGGCCGGCAAGGCCGAGCATGTGCTCAACGCTGGCGAAATCCCGGTGGTGCCCACCAATCGCGGTGGCCAGATCACCTACCACGGGCCGGGCCAGGTGGTCGCCTATCCGATGATCGACCTGCGCCGGGCCGGCTATTTCGTCAAGGAGTATGTCTACCGGATCGAGGAGGCCGTCATCAGGACGCTGGCCCATTTTGGCGTGACCGGGCACAGGATCGGAGGTGCACCGGGCATCTACGTGCGGCCCGATGACCCAGGGTCGCATGCGATGCTGGCCCAGCGGCCGATGCGACGCGCGGGCACAGCCATTGATACCGGACCGGCTGCGGCTCCGATCGATTTCACCGGCCTCGGCAAGATCGCCGCGCTGGGCATCAAGGTCAGCCGCAATTGCACCTACCACGGCGTGGCGCTGAACGTGCAGATGGATCTGGAGCCCTTTGCCCGTATCAACCCTTGCGGCTACGCGGGGTTGCAGACGGTCGATCTTTCTACAATAGGCGTGTCCGTCGGCTGGTCCGAGGCCGCGGACCTGCTGAGCAAGAAGCTCTCGACCTACCTGGCACCGTGACCACGGACCTAACCATTTATGAGCAATCCCACATCCGACGTCGTCCGAGAGGCCCAATCCACCGAGACGTATGACGCGAGCGCCAAGCAGAAAGCGGGCGCCAAACTCTCGCGTATTCCGGTCAAGGTCGTGCAGGGCGAGATCCTGAAGAAGCCGTCGTGGATCCGGGTCCGAGCCGGCTCGCCAACGACACGCTTTTACGAGATCAAGGACATCCTGCGCAAGAACAAGCTGGTCACGGTCTGCGAGGAAGCCTCGTGTCCGAACATCGGCGAGTGTTTCGGCAAGGGAACGGCGACCTTCATGATCATGGGCGACAAATGCACGCGGCGTTGTCCGTTCTGCGATGTCGGTCATGGCCGGCCTGACCCGCTCGATGTCAACGAACCTCAGAACCTGGCCAACACCATCGCGGCGCTCAAACTCCAGTACGTGGTAATTACCAGCGTCGACCGCGACGACCTGCGCGACGGCGGTAGTGGCCATTTCGTCGAATGCATCCGTCAGATCCGGGCTTCATCACCGCAGACACGGATCGAGATCCTGGTGCCCGATTTCCGCGGCCGCGACGATCGCGCGCTGGAGATTCTGAAGGCAGCGCCGCCGGACGTGATGAACCACAACCTGGAAACCATTGCACGCCTGTACAAGGAAGCACGGCCCGGCTCCGACTATGCGTTCAGCCTGAACCTGCTGAAAAAGTTCAAGGCCTTGTTCCCCGAGGTACCAACCAAGAGCGGCCTGATGGTCGGTCTGGGTGAAACCGACGACGAGATCCTGGCCGTGATGCGTGACATGCGTGCACACGGCATCAACATGCTGACGATCGGCCAGTACCTGGCGCCCAGCACCAGCCACCTGACCGTCAAGCGATATGTGCATCCGGACACCTTTGCGATGTTCGAGCGCGAGGCTTATGCCATGGGCTTCACGCATGCTGCCGTGGGCGCCATGGTGCGCTCGAGTTACCACGCCGATCAACAGGCGCACGGCGTCCTTAACCCGACCACCACCGCCTGACCGTCGTCGGTCCGAACGCCGGCGTCTGCGCAAACCGACAATCCTTCGCCCCTGCGCCGACCTGCCGTCACAGCACGTCGATAGTCCCGCGCTGACAAGACCCCTGCACGTGCAGCATTCCCGCTCCGCCACCCTGTACGCGCTTGGCGCCATCGCATCCTGGGCACTGCTGGCGGCCCTGGGCGTCGCACTCAAGCATGTACCGCCATTCCTGCTGACCGGTATCGCGCTGGTCGTGGGCAGCGTGCCGACCTGGCCGCTGGTGGCACGCCGCCCGGGCCTGTGGAAGATCCCGCTCGGCACATTGGCATTGGGTGTCACCGGGCTGTTCGGATTCCACTTTCTGCTGTTCCTCGCGCTGCGCTCGGCGCCACCGGTCCAGGCCAATCTGGTCAATTACCTTTGGCCATTGTTCATCGTCGTCCTGTCGCCGCTGCTGCTGCCGGGAATGGTGTTGCGACCGGTCCATCTGATCGCAGCACTGCTCGGATTTGCCGGCGCTGCGGTGGCCATCCTCGGCCGCAGCCAGGACGTGGGCGGCGGCTGGTCCTGGGGTTACCTGCTGGCGTTGGCGTCGGCGCTGGTCTGGGCCTGTTATTCGCTGCTGACCCGGCGCGTCAAGCCGTTCCCGACCGTCGCGGTCGGACTGTTCGGCTTGGTGTCGGGTGTGTTGTCGCTGTTATGCCACGCCCTGCTGGAA
>JAGPBF010000317.1 GCA_018063505.1 Rhodoferax sp. | reverse complement strand
CGGCCTGCCGGGCGATTTCGCTGGTGCGCTGCAGGGAAGAGGCGTCGGGCAGCTGGATCCCGGCGTACACATAGCCCTGGTCTTCATCGGGCAGGAAGCCCGCGGGCACGATCTTGCCGAAGAAACCAGCTGCGACGGCGGCGCCAAACAGGAAGACGAGGCTCAGGAAACTCTTGCGGATGGCAAACCGGCAGACGCCGACATAGCCCATCGTGATCCGCCCGAACCCGCGGTTGAACCCGTCGTAGAACTTCTGCACAAGGCCAGTGCCCTTGACCTTTGGCTTGAGCAGCAGCGCGCACAGGGCGGGGCTGAGCGTCAGCGCGTTGAACGCCGAGATGATCACCGAGATGGCGATGGTCACGGCGAACTGCTGGTAGAGCTGCCCGGTGATGCCGGGAATGAAGGCCGTCGGAACAAACACCGCGGCCAAGATGACGGCAATGGCGATCACCGGGCCCGTGACCTCCTCCATGGCTTTCAATGTCGCATCCTTGGGCGACAGGCCTTTCTCGATGTGATGTTCGACCGCCTCGACCACCACGATGGCGTCATCGACCACGAGGCCGATGGCCAGCACCAGCCCGAACAGCGACAAGGTGTTGATCGAAAAGCCGAAGGCCGGGAACAGCATGAAGGTACCGACCAGCGACACCGGCACGGCCAGCAGCGGAATCAGCGTGGCGCGCCAGCCCTGCAGGAAGATGAAGACGACCAGGATCACCAGCACCAGCGCCTCAATCAGCGTGCTCTTGATTTCCTTGATGCCCTCGGACACCGACAGCGTCGTGTCGAGCGCCACCACATAGTCCAGATCCGGCGGGAAGCTCTCCTTGATTTTCTCCATCATTTTCTTGGCGCCACCGGCCGAGTTGAGCGCGTTGGCACCGGGCATCTGGTACAGCGCGACAAGCGCGGCGGGCTTGCCGTTGAGCCGGCCTTCCATGTTGTAGGTCTGTGCGCCGAGTTCGATGCGCGCGACATCCTTGACCCGCACGATGGAACCATCGGGGTTGGCGCGCAGGACGACCGCGCCAAATTCTTCCGGGCTCTGCAGGCGGCCTTGCGCACGCACGGCGTACGTGTATTCCTGCCCCTTGGGCACCGGCTCAGCGCCCACCTGGCCAGCCGGATTGACGGTGTTCTGGGTGTTGACGGCGTTGAGGATCTCTGGAATCGTGATATTCAACTTGGCCAGACGATCCGGGCTGACCCACAGACGCATCGCATACTGCCCGGCGCCAAACACGGTGACGCTGGCGATGCCATTGACGCGCGTCATCTGGTCATTGATGTTGATGTACGCGTAGTTGGCCAGGAAGACGTTGTCGTAGGTGCCCTTGGGCGAATAGAGCGCAAACATGATCAGCGGCGAGGCAGTCGACTTGGCCACGGTCACGCCATAGTTGCGCACATCGCTGGGCAGCTGGGACAAGGCCTGCCCCTGGCGCATCTGGGTCAGCAACTGGTCGGTGCTCGAATCGGTCTCGATGCCGAAATTGACGGTCAAGATCGACTGGCCATTGTTCGCATTCAGCGAATACATGTAGTTCATGTTGTCCACGCCGGACATCTGCTGTTCGATCGGCGTGGAAACAGACTGCTCGACGGTCAGGGCATCCGCACCGGTGTAGACGCTGGTGACCTTGATCTCGGGTGGGACGATGTTGGGGAACTGCGCGGTGGGCAGCCCCGACATGGCCACCAGCCCGATGAGGGTCATCAGGATGGAGATGACCATCGCCACGATCGGGCGGTTGATGAAGAACTTGGACATCGCGGCTTACCCCTTGCTCGCGGGCTTGGCTGGCGCCGACGCGGGCGCGGCCGGCTTCGCCGCGGGATCAAAGGGTTTGGGGTTGACCACCGCGCCATCCCGAACCTTTTGTGTGCCTTCGACGATGATTTTTTCTCCGGGTTTGAGGCCTTCACTGATAATCCAGTCCGATCCGATGCGCTCGCCGGGCTTCACCAGTCGCAGTTCAACCTTGTTGTCGGCGCCGACCACCGCAACGAGGTACTTGCCCTGAACTTCCGCAACTGCCCGCTGGGGCACCAGCAGCGCCCCCTTCTGCACATCGGTCGTGGCCCGTATCTTGGCGAACTGTCCCGGGCGCAGGCGCGACTCCGGGTTGGGGAACAGGCCAGCGACCTTGAACGTGCCCGTCGTCGGATCGACCTGCCGGTTGAGCAGGGTGAACCGGCCGGTCCTGGGGTAGACGCTCCCATCGACCAGGATCATCTCCAGGGGCACTTGTTCGGCTTTCCCCGGTACGTACCTGGCACTGAACTTGAGGTATTCGCGTTCGCTGATATTGACATACACCTTGATCGGATCGACCGTGGAAACGGTCGTCAACTCGGCTGTCGCGCTGGGGCTGAGCAGGTCGCCGATCTGCGCTTTGGCAATACCGGCGATGCCATTGATCGGTGACGTGATCCGGGTGAAATCGAGATTGAGCCTGGCGGTGTCCAGCGCCGCCGTCGCCTGATCAAGGGCGGCCCGCGCTGACAGCTCCGATCCGGTGGCGTCGTCCAGGTCCTTCTGGCTGACCGCGTTCTTCTCGGCCAGCGGCTTGATGCGCGCCAGGTTGGCCACGGCCGTGTCGTGCATGGCCTTTTGCCTGCTGCGCGCGGCAGCTGCCTGTTCCACGGCCGCCTGGAAGGTGCGCGGGTCGATCTCGAACAGCGTCTGCCCCCTCTTGACGGGGTCGCCCTCGCGGTAGTTCTGCTTGACCAGGTATCCGGTGACCTGCGGCCGGATCGTTGCGTTGACATCCCCGTCCAGGGAACCGACCCATTCGCTGTAGATAGGAACGTCCTTCTGGACGACGGTCATCACATCGACAACCGGTGGAGCGGGCGGCGGCGGTGCCGCCTTGTCGCAAGCCGTCATCAGCAGAAAGGTCGCACAGGCGGCGACGATGGCTGTCTTCCGAAGGGCCTCAACGCCCGGTGACGATTTCCGGCCACCGGGATTCATGACCGCTGCCATACGGTACAGCTTGCTCGAAGTTGACATACATGACCACCTGATACGTTATGACTGAAGTGCGCGAAACGCTCGTCGGGGCAAGCGCGTGCCGGCTCCAGTTTAGCCGGACCAATCGCTTGTCCGGATCGTTGAGCGACATGCCACGTGGAACCGGTCGCAGCCCGATCAGCACATAGCGCTGAAAGACGCCCTCGCCCTCAGGCCATGCGTCGTGGGGTGGCTGTGCCTGCCTTGCTCAGCCGTCCGAGCCTACACACCGGCCATAGAAGCACTTTGACACTTTCAGACGCTGGAGCATTCCGCGCTGGAAGTGCGCCAGACCGCCCTGGCACTTGACGATACCGACCCCAGCGCCTTCAAACGGGCCTTCCGGCGCTGAATCGGCGCCACGCCGGCCCAATGGCGCCTCGCGCGCAATGCCGCCCGCCGGCCTGCCCTGCCCGCCGCGCGAAGCCATATAGCTATATTTTTGATAGCTAGCTAAGACCAATCTACGCTGGGCGGTCTCAAATCCAAGTGCAACAGTGAGAGCTTACTGGATGGCCAAGGGATCCTTGTCGAGTTTGTCCAGGTAAGCGCGGTAGACCTCAATGGGCGAGGCCCATCCGAGGGTTTTGCGA
>JAGPBF010000316.1 GCA_018063505.1 Rhodoferax sp. | reverse complement strand
GCACGCGGCACCTCCCCGAACAGCGTGACCGCGATGTGCATGCGTTCCCGCCCCACTTCATCGGCACTGGGCAGGAAATCACGCCGGCTCAAGAGGAGCATCTCCTCGCGCAACAGCAGCCGTTCCCAGCGAATGGGCTCCAGGAACAAGGCACGCAGGCCACGCCCGATCTCCCGGATGGCCGCACGGCCATCTTCGTCGCTGAGCCGGTCCTTGAGGACCAGCGTCTTGACCATGCGCACGTGGTAGTCGAACTCGACAATGGCCTCGGCGGTGGCGTAGCCGTAGGGACTGCGGAAACCCAACTCCACAGTTGCCGGGCTTCGCGACCGAAGAACAGACAGGTTGAGCCCCTTGCGCCGCAGCGCCTCGAATTCGGCCTCGCGTGAGCGAATAGCCTGCGCCATCTGGGCCCGGATGGCAATAAGCGTCTGGTACACCCGGATCAGGATCCAGTCGGCGTACGGGTTGTCATTGGCCGACAGGTACCAGATCGACTTGAGGACGGCCGCAAAACGCCGGCCTCCGGGGATGGCAAACACCTGGGTCTGCGCGTCTGCGGCACGGCCGGTGAACATCCGGAAGGCGTCCTGGGTGTGCAGCGTCATGACGTCGGGGGTATCGTCAGCGAGTTGGCCCAGCGTGGGCCCTCCTGGCGCTGTGGGCAACACGGGTGTTTTGGATACTGTTGATGGCGTGGGCGATGCGATCGAGTCAGTCGTGGTCATGGAAATCTCCTTGGGTTGGGATGAAAAACGGGGGATGGGTGGTGGAAAGGGGGTACTCATGGCGGCCGGCCTGTTGCCAGTCGTTGCTTCATGTCGTCGCGCAACTGGCTGAGCTTTTCGCGCTGGGAACGGACCCGGGCTTGGTACTCGGGTGTGGCGCGCTCGATCTCTTGGCGCCGTTCCTCGGCCTCGCGCGTGCGGCGCTGTTCAGCGACCTTCTGGATCTGCTGGCGTTCGCATGCGATGCGGGGCCCGAGTTCCGGCAGGAAGGTGCCGGCCTCGGCACGGGCGATCAGGCCGCGCAGGTAGCCCACAGGGCTGCTGCGCACGGCATTGGCTTGCAATCGGCCGGCAAGTTCGTCCAGAAGCGCCTGCGCCTGATCGCCACTGTCGCGCAACAGCTGGCGCGCTGCCGCGCGTTCCTGCGACAGCATCTCTGATGGAAAGATCAGATCACCACCACCACCATCAGGACCGTCGGCGACCGTGCTTGCCGAATGCGCCTCGCATCGCGCGTGTTGTGGTTGTACTAATTCACTTGTACTCTTTGTATATATAGTGGGATGGCGGAAAGGGCCAATCTGTGATGGCGGAAAGGGCAAAATTTGTATGCGGGATTCCCACATTCTTATTTCGCCCTTTTGTACAAACCTGCCTGTGGCCTCCCCACAGACTGGTGGCGCAGTGCAGCAAGGGCCCTGCGTAGCCGCCGGCGCATCGCCGGTCAACAGCGATAGCAGACGATCGAGACTGATGCGCGCGACCAATCGGGATGGCATGCCCCGCAGCGCTTCTTCCCAAACGCCGATGTGCACCAGGTCGTGGCGCGCGGTCTCATGCTCGCGGCGGGACAAGCCAATTTCCTCGCACCACCGGGCGGCCGAGTTGCTGATCCACGCATCATGCTTTCGCGTGGTTTGGAGCCGCGTGCGATACAAGGCCCTTGACAGCATCAGCCCCGCATGTACGCCGCCGCCAATGCCCGCGAGCGTGCGGTGGTAGGCCACCGACGGCCCCAGCAGCTTGGCCACCATGGCGGTGTCTTGCCAGTTGACACTGTGTGGAACGCCGGCAGTCCGATCCGACAGGCGGTTGCCCAACTGCTCCAGCGGGAGCCGGAAATGAACGCGAGGAGGAACTCCCATGCGGCACTCATCAATGAGCGCGAGGTTCTTGAGTACGTCCCGCGCAAGTCGCTGCTCCTTGGCCGACAAGCCGGTCTCCCAGGTCCACTGCTCGGTCGTCTTGTGGAACCAGCCCCCGGTCCGGGCGATATCACGGCCACGGCGTGTCCAGTAAATCGACTGGGACAGCAGCAAGGCCGCCTTGACACTGTCCGTAAGGTCGACCAGGCGCCGGTGGAACGCGATGTGGCGCCCGAGCAGCGGCCAGATGATCGGCAGTGGATCGGCACGGCTCGATTGCTCCCATGGCGACGCCTCAGCAGAAGCAGTGCCCAGTTGGTTGGCCACGACGGACGCACCCATCGTCACAGTCCCCCCTGGTCAACACTTGCCTGCAGGGCGCGCATGACGGCGCCAGGGCACACCCGAAACCAGAGTTTGGCCGGCATGCCCAGGCGGCGCTCAACAAGCAACCCTGCACGGCGCAGCGCGCGCCGTGCCGTCTCCTGCTCCCATCGGGTCAGGCCGGTCTCCTGCGTCCATTGCTCCTGCGAGCACATGAACCAGCCATCCGACGCGGGGTCCACAGTCTCGGTCAGCCAGATGGCTTGCGACAGCATCAGCGCCGCTGTGACGCCACCAGCCACCGGCACCAGACAACGGTGGAAAGTGACCGGCATGTCGAACACCGCCAGCAACAACTCGTCACTGATGCTATTGCGTTCAAAGCGCGCGTTCATGTGTCCTCCTCAAAATCACGAACAACCACCTCCAGCACAGCGATCGGCAGGTGCAAGAAGGTCTGGTGCAACTGGTAGTAGCGAACGCGGGGCGCCGGGTCGGAGATGGATCGCCAGACCCGGTGAATGCGCTCGCGGGTAGCGAAGTCCGGCAGTGGCACCCGACCTGACGGGCGGCACACACCGAGATCGCGTCGCAACTTCAAGGTCAACTTGCGCCGGATCTTGAAAAGCGCGCTCATCAGGCGCGTCGATGCGCCCTGCCGAATGAAATACCCCTCTAGCGCCTTGGCCTCCTTGACCAACGCAACGGCGCGCAAACCCGCCTGCAGTGCCTCGCCGTCCAGGGAGATACCGATGGTCAGCGTGCGCATGGCCGCCAGCCGATTGAGATCTAGCGCGGACAGTTGCCGAAGGCGATCAAGCTGGTCGTTGCCGATGCCGACCGCATCAAGTTCATCCGGCCGCGCCTCGGCCAGGCGCGTCGTGACGTGGCCCAGCAGGACGAGACGGACCTGGGTGTCGTGAAGCGGCAGCATCAGACCCCCTCAGCAGCGTTTGCCGGGCCGCCGGCGGCATTGGGTCCACCTTCGGGACTGCGGGCCCGCCTGAGGCACGCCAGAACCTCCCAAAAGGCCGTCGCAGATGCATCGGCAGGGTCCGCCAGCCAGAAGATGAACTCCGGGTCGAGTGGCACGGGCGGGAGTGCTTGTGCATCGACCTGGCCGCTGAGGCCAGCAAGAAGCCACCGCGCACGTTGTTGCGCCAGCGGTGCATTACCCTGCGCCGGACTGGCCGCAAGGCGGAATCCAGCAGCCGACGCAGGGGCGGGTTCAACACAGTCGCCGAGGCCCGCGGCATTGGCGAAGGCGCGTACGCGCCGCACCAGATCGTCTGGCGCCGGTGGCCCCTGCTCCCCCTGCCCAACTGAAGTCGAAACGTCGCCGAATGATCCGGCCGTGGCGTCGGTACCGGCCACAAGACCATCACCCTGCCCTCCCCGCGCTACTGTTGGGTGCAGGCCTTCGCGCAA
>JAGPBF010000127.1 GCA_018063505.1 Rhodoferax sp. | reverse complement strand
TGCCAGTTTTCATCTCAATCTCCTCGACGTTTCCACATTTTCCTGACCGGAAAGACTACGGAAGAACCGGTGCCGACCATCGCGTTTGCAGACACCCGCACAAGGCCAGCAACTGCAGCGCAAAATCGCGTAACAGAGACTGAATCATTTTTGCGCGTCAACCCTCCCGAGCTTCAGGGCTAAATTGAGTCACAATTCGTCACGTTTGTCTACCCTCCCACGGAGGGAAATCCCTTAGCACCATGGCGATTCCGGAACCTGTTCACACCCTGTGCAGGGCTGCGGGTCGCACCCCACCGTCGTCAGGAATCCCACCATGACCCTTTGCCCGATCGCCATTGTTGCCGGTTGCCAGAAGTGCCCGGCTTTCAGGATCTGTCCGCTCAAGACGGTGATTGGCGACGCACCCGCCAATGGCGACCGCAAGTCATCGCCGGCCAGTGGGACATCGGCCAACGGCAAGGCGGCGCGCAAAAAACGCTGAGCGCCGGCCGGACATGGCCATGCTGGCGGGTCACGCCGAAACAGGATAATCCCCGACCATGAATCCATTGCTGGGCTTGTTGCAGCCCTATCCCTTCGAGCGTCTGCGCGCCTTGTTCGCCGGCGTCCAACCCGACCCCGCCTACCGGCCCATCAGTCTGGGTATTGGAGAGCCGCGCCACGCAACCCCCGAATTCCTGACGCAGGCCTATGCGCAGGCGGTCACACGCCAGAGCGGCGGACTGGCCAGCTATCCTTCCACCGCTGGCGATCCGGCGCTGCGCCAGAGTTTTGCAGACTGGATTCGCAAGCGCTACGGCCTGGGCGTGGACCCGCTCACACAGGTATTGCCGGTCAATGGGTCGCGCGAGGCGCTGTTTGCGTTTGCCCAGACGGTGGTCGATCGTGGCGCAGACCCGGCGGTCAAACCGATCGTCGTTTGCCCCAATCCGTTCTACCAGATCTACGAAGGTGCGGCCCTGCTGGCGGGTGCCGAACCTTATTTCGTCGCCGCCGACCCGGCGCGCAACTTCGCCCAGGACTGGGATGCGGTTCCCGCAGCCGTCTGGGCGCGTACCCAGCTGCTGTATGTCTGTTCACCCGGCAACCCCACCGGCGCAGTGATGCCTCTGTCCGAATGGGACAAGCTGTTCGAACTCAGCGACCGCCATGGCTTCGTGATCGCATCGGACGAGTGCTACAGCGAGATCTATTTCCGTGACGAACCACCGCTGGGCGGCATGCAGGCGGCGTCTTTGCTCGGCCGGCACGATTTCAGACGTCTGCTGTCGTTCACCAGCCTGTCCAAGCGCAGCAACGTGCCGGGTATGCGCAGCGGCTTCGTGGCCGGCGACGCGGAACTGGTGCGAAATTTTCTGCTCTACCGCACCTACCATGGCAGCGCGATGAGCCCGGTCGTTCAGTCGGCCAGTACGGTGGCATGGGCGGACGAACAGCATGTAGTGGCCAATCGCGCAATGTACCGCGAGAAGTTCGCCCGCGTGACGCCGATGCTGGCCGAGGTGCTCGAGGTGGCCCTGCCCGATGCCGGCTTCTATCTGTGGGCCAGGGTTGCCGGTGACGACACGGCATTCGCGCGGGACCTGCTCGCTCTCTACAATGTGACAGTCCTGCCCGGCAGCTTCCTGGCGCGCGACGTGCAGGGTGTCAATCCAGGCGCCGGACGCATCCGGATGGCACTGGTGGCCGAGACCGCCGAATGCGAAGAGGCGGCGCAGCGCATCGTTCAGTTCGTGCGCGGCCGGACCTCAATACAAGACTTTCAACCCGTTTCCCTGACCAGCCCTTCAACCCATGACCGATCAGCTCCAAAAAACCATTGATACCGCCTGGGAGAACCGCGCCGAGTTCTCCCCCAAATCGGCTCCCAGAGAAGTGGTCGACGCCGTCGAACACGTGATTGCCGAACTCGACAGCGGCAAGTTGCGGGTGGCCACGCGCCAGTCGGTTGGCCAATGGACGACCCACCAATGGATCAAGAAAGCCGTCCTGCTGAGTTTCCGGCTCAAGGACAACAGCGTCATGCGCAGCGGCGACCTGGGCTTCTTCGACAAGGTGCCGACCAAATTTGCCGAGATGGATGAAGCGGCGCTGCGCGCCAGTGGCGTGCGCGTGGTGCCTCCGGCCGTCGCACGGCGCGGCAGTTTCTGTGCCCGTGGCGTGGTGCTGATGCCGTCCTACGTCAACATCGGCGCCTATGTCGACGAAGGCACGATGGTCGACACCTGGGCCACCGTTGGCTCCTGCGCCCAGATCGGCAAGAACGTGCACCTCAGCGGTGGCGTGGGCATCGGTGGCGTGCTCGAACCCATGCAGGCCGGTCCGACCATCATCGAGGACAACTGCTTCGTCGGTGCGCGCTCCGAAGTGGTCGAAGGTGTGGTGGTCGAAGAAAACTCGGTCATCTCGATGGGCGTGTACATTGGCCAGAGCACCAAGATCTACGATCGCGCCACTGGAAGCGTCACGTACGGGCGCATTCCGGCCGGCTCGGTCGTGGTGTCGGGCAACCTGCCCAGCGCCGACGGCAAATACAGCCTGTATTGCGCCGTGATCGTCAAGAAGGTCGACGCCCAGACCCGGGCCAAGACCAGCCTGAACGACCTGCTGCGCGACTAGGGCAGGCCTGCAACGGTTCAATCTCACCAGCGTACGGGGGCAATACCATGGCAACCAGCGGCACACCGGGAACAATGGAGCGCATCCTGCGCCTGATGTCTGACAAGAAGGCGTCCGACGTCTACCTGTCTGCCCACGCACCGGCGCTGATCAAGATCAACGGCCTGTGTATTCCGATCAACAACCAGGTGTTGCCGCCCGATGCGCCGCGCAACCTGCTGGCCGAGGTGATTGCGGCCGAGCGCATGGCCGAGCTCGATAGCACCAGCGAACTGAACATCGGTTTCCCGCTGGCCGGGGTCGGTCGTTTCCGGATCAGCGCGATGCGCCAGCGCGGGTCGATCGCCGCGGTGATCCGTTTCATCACGCCGGAGGTTCCACCGCTGTCGAGCCTGGGCCTGCCCGATGTGCTGACCGAACTGATCATGGCCAAGCGTGGCCTGTTGCTGATGGTGGGCGCAACTGGCGCCGGCAAGAGCACCACGCTGGCGTCGATGATCGACTACCGCAACGAGAATCTCGCCGGCCACATCCTGACCATCGAAGATCCGGTCGAATTCCTGTTCAAGAACAAGCGCTCCATCATCAACCAGCGCGAGATCGGCACCGATACCGAATCGCTGCAGATTGCGCTCAAGAACGCGCTGCGCCAGGCGCCGGATGTGATCCTGGTCGGTGAAATCCGAGACCGCGAGACCATGACAGCGGCGCTGGCGTATGCGCAGTCGGGTCACCTGTGCCTGGCCACCATGCACGCCAACAACAGCTACCAGGCGATGAACCGGATCCTGAGCTTCTACCCGGTGGAAGTGCGCGAGACCATGCTCGGCGACCTGGCCGCCGCGCTGCGGGCCGTGGTGTCGCAGCGCCTGCTGCGCACCGTCTCGGGTGGCCGTACCCCGACGGTCGAAGTGATGCTCAACACCAAGTTTGTCGCAGAACTGATCGAGAAAGGCGACTTTTCCAGCATCAAGGAGGCGATGGAGAAATCGATGGCAGAAGGCTCGCAGAGCTTCGAAGCCGATATCGCGCGCCTGATCCTGGATGGCACTGTCGATCGCAAGGAGGGCATCGCCAACTCCGATTCTCCGACCAACCTGATGTGGCGCATGGAAAACGATTTTGCCAGCGCACGGGTCGCCAAGCAGGAAGAAGACCCGGATGACGAACCCTCGTTCACCGAGATCACGCTGGACGTCAAGCACTGATGTCGGAGGCGCTGCGTCTGACCGAGCAATTGATCGCCCAGGCGTCGGTCACGCCTGCCGATGCCCAGTGCCAGCAGATCATCGCCCAGCGCCTGGGCACGATCGGCTTTTACTGCGAACCCATGGCCTTCGGGCCCGATGATTGGCGCGTTTCCAACCTGTGGGCCAAACGCGCCGGCGCCGGCAGACCGCAAGACCCGGCGGGGCCGCTGCTGGTATTTGCCGGCCATACCGACGTCGTGCCCACCGGGCCGCTGGCCCAATGGAAGAGTCCTCCTTTCGTCCCGACCCACCGCGATGGCCGGCTGTATGGCCGCGGCGCCAGCGACATGAAAGCCTCGCTGGCCGCCTTCGTTGTCGCCTGCGAAGAATTCCTGGCAGCACGGCCCGACACCGTTCTGGCGCTGGGGTTTGTGCTCACCAGTGACGAGGAAGGCCCGGCGCGTGACGGAACGCGCAAGGTCTGCGAGGCGCTGCAGCAGCGCGGTGAGCAGATCGACTACTGCATCGTCGGCGAGCCCACTGCAGTCAAGGCCACCGGTGACATGATCAAGAACGGGCGGCGTGGCAGCCTCAGCGGCAAGCTGACGGTACAGGGGCTGCAAGGCCACGTGGCGTATCCGCATCTGGCGCGTAATGCCGTGCATCTGCTGGCACCGGCGCTGGCCGAACTGGCAACCTTGGTGTGGGACGACGGCAATGCGTTCTTCCCGCCCACCACCTGGCAAGTCAGCAACCTGCATGCCGGTACCGGCGCAGGCAACGTGGTGCCCGGCGAAGCCGTGGCCGATTTCAATTTCCGTTTCTCGACCGCATCGACACCCGAACAGCTGCAGCAGCGGCTGCAGCAGGTGCTGGACCGGCATGGACTGCAATACCGCCTGGACTGGACGCTGGGCGCCGAGCCGTTCATCACCGCCAGCGGCACCCTGGTGCAGGCGATCTGTAGCGCAGTGCAGGCCGAGACCGGCGGCGTGCCCGAACTCTCCACCACCGGTGGCACCAGCGACGCCCGCTTCATGGCCAAAATCTGCCCGCAAGTGGTCGAACTCGGGCCGCCGAACGCGTCGATCCACCAGATTGACGAAAACATCGTGCTGGCGGATCTCGAATCGCTCAAGAACATCTACCGGCGCATCCTCGAAACCCTGGACGCAGGCCTGCCTGTATGACTCTCGAAGAACTGATCGCGTCCAGCGCCGACGCGCTGGACGCCGCCGGCGTGAGTTTCGGCCATGGCACGACCAATGCTTATGACGAGGCCGCATGGTTGGTGTTGTGGCAACTCGGCCGACCGCTGGACAGCGACATCGACGACGACGCGGTAGCGCAGGCGCTTATTGCGCCGGCACAGCTTGCCCAGGTGCAGGCGCTGGTGCAAAAGCGCATCCGTTCGCGCGTGCCGGCGGCGTATCTGACCGGCGAGGCCTGGCTGCAAGGTGTGCCCTTCCATGTCGACGAACGCTGCATCGTGCCGCGCAGCCTGATCGGCGAATTGCTGGCTACCGGCGCGCTGGACTACTGGTTGCCCGAAGGAGCCACGCGACTGCTCGACCTGTGCACCGGCGGCGCGAGCCTGGCCGTGCTGGCGGCGTTGGCATACCCGGAGTTGCAGATCGATGCCGTCGATATTTCGACGGACGCCCTGGCCGTGGCCCGCATGAATGTCGACCGACATGGTCTGCAACAGCGGATTTGCCTGCTGCAGGGCGACGGCCTGGCGGCGTCCCATGGCCCGTACGACATGATCCTGTGCAACCCGCCGTATGTGAATTCGGCCAGCATGGCACAATTGCCGCCCGAATACCGCGCCGAACCGTCGCTGGCTCTGGCCGGCGGCAATGACGGCATGGACTTCGTGCGCAGCCTGTTGCAGGATGCCCGCGCGGTGATGTCAGAGGCTGCGGTTCTGGTACTCGAGATCGGCCATGAACGGCCAAACTTCGAGACGGCCTTCGCTACGCTGGACGTGGTTTGGCTCGATACCAGCGCCGGCCACGACCAGGTTTGTGTCGTGACCCGGGACGCCTTGTTCGCCCACTCCCAGGGTGGACAGCCACCGATGCTTTGACTAGAAACAAATGATTACGCTGAAGAACGTCACGCTGCGCCGTGGCACCAAAGTGCTGCTCGATGCCGCCTCGGTCACACTCAACCCGGGGGAGAAGGTCGGCCTGGTCGGGCGCAACGGCGCCGGCAAGTCTTCGCTGTTCGCGCTGCTCGACAGATCGCTGCACGAAGACGCCGGCGACTTCAGCGTGCCGGCGCAGTGGCGCATGGGCCAGGTAGCACAGAACATGCCCGAGACCGACATGTCGGCAACCGAATACGTGGTCCAGGGCGATGTGCGACTGCTCGCCGCGCAGCAGGAAGTCACCGCGGCCGAAGAGAGCGACGACGGCGACCGCATGGCACATGCCTACATGGAGCTGCATGACGCCGGCGCGCATGACGCGCCGGCCCGCGCGCAGGCATTGATCCTGGGTCTGGGTTTTCGCGTCAGCGAACTGGACCATCCGGTCAACAGTTTCTCCGGTGGCTGGCGCATGCGGCTGCAGTTGGCCCGTGCGCTGATGTGCCCGGCCGACCTGTTGCTGCTTGACGAGCCCACCAACCACCTGGACCTCGATGCACTGGTCTGGCTCGAGAGCTGGCTCAAGAAGTTCGAAGGCACGATGCTGGTGATCAGCCATGACCGCGAGTTCCTCGATGCGGTGACCAATGTGACTTTGCATATCGACTCGGCCAAGCTGGTGCGTTACGGCGGCAACTACAGCAAGTTCGAGGACATGCGCGCCGAGCAGATGGAATTGCAGCAGAACGCGTTTTCCAAGCAGCAGGAGAAGATCGCCCACCTGCAGAAGTTCATCGTCCGCTTCAAGGCCAAGGCCAGCAAGGCCAAGCAGGCGCAAAGCCGGGTCAAGGCGCTGGACCGGATGGAGAAGATCGCCCCGCTGCTGGCCGAAGCCGATTTCAGCTTCGAATTCCGCGAGCCGGTCAACCTGCCCAACCCGATGCTGTCGATGCAGGACATCAGCGTGGGTTACCCGCCACCGGAGAACTCCCTCGAAGGCACCGAGCCCACGGTGATCGTGCGCAATATCAGTCGCTCGGTACTGGCCGGGCAACGCATCGGCATCCTGGGGGCAAACGGCCAGGGCAAGTCGACACTGGTCAAGACGATTGCCCGCGAGCTGTCGGTCATCGATGGCGAGATCACCGAAGGCAAGGGCCTCAATATCGGCTACTTCGCACAGCAGGAACTCGACGTCTTGCGTCCGGCAGACACGCCGCTGGACCACATGATCACGCTGGTTCGCGAACTGACCGCCGCTGGCAAGATTGCCGGCCAGGCCACGCGCGAGCAGGATTTGCGCAGCTTTCTGGGCAACTTCAACTTCAGCGGCGACATGGTCAAGCAGGCCGTGGGCAGCATGAGTGGCGGCGAAAAAGCCCGCCTGGTGCTGTGCATGATCGTCTGGCAACGCCCCAACCTGCTGCTGCTGGACGAGCCGACCAACCACCTGGACCTTGCCACCCGCGAGGCGCTGGGCATGGCGCTCAATGAATTCGAAGGTACGGTGATGCTGGTCAGCCACGACCGGGCCTTGCTGCGTTCGGTCTGCGATGAGTTCTGGATGGTCTCGCGCGGCGGCGTCGCGCCCTTCGATGGCGACCTGGACGACTACCAGCGTTATCTGCTCGACGAGGCCAAGCGCCAGCGCGAAATGGCGAAAAAGGGAAACGCCGATACCAGCCGTCCATCGGCCGGTGCCAACCCATCGCCGGCAAAAGCCAAGGCTGGCAAAACGGCACCTGGCAAGAACGCGCTGCGCAACGAGATCGACAAGATCGACGCGCGCATGAAGTTGCTCAACCAGGAAGGCGCATCGCTGGAGTCGCACATGAATGGTGCGATCCAGCCCTCCGAGATCGGCGAACTGGGCAAGCGGCTCAAGCGTGTGAACGACGAATTGCGCCAACTCGAAGACCGCTGGCTGGAACTCTCCGACCAACTCGAGGCCAGCGCCACCTGACATCGGGCACGCTGCTGCACCGCGTTGCATTCGGTGCAAGGCGGTTGTGTCCGATTGCGGCATGATAGGGCTGGGTATAACCTGCGCGACCTCCCTGCCCCGCCCTGTCGCGCATCCTGAAGCAGCCCATCCATGAACGGCGACCTCGACAGCTACCTGTTTCGTGAAGGTACCCACAGCCGGCTCCATGACGCGCTGGGTTGCCACCTGGGTGACGACGGCGCGCGTTTTGCGGTCTGGGCACCGAATGCGGCATCGGTCAGCGTGATCGGAGACTGGAACTACTGGTCGCCCCAGGCCGATCCGATGCAGCCCCGGACCGATGGATCCGGCATCTGGGACGGCTTTGCCGCGCAGGCCCGCCACGGCCAGGCCTACAAATACCGCATCCGATCCCGCCACGGTGACTACACGGTCGAAAAGGCGGATCCGTTCGCGATCTACGCCGAACATCCACCGCAGACCGCCTCGCGCATCTGGAGCCTGGAATACCGCTGGGGCGACAGCGACTGGATGTCCAGCCGTGGCGCCCACAATGCGCTGGACGCGCCAATGTCCATCTACGAGGTTCACGCCGGATCCTGGCGGCGCAAGGACGGCGCCTTTCTCGGCTACCGGGAACTGGCGCACCAACTGGCCGAATACGTACGGCACATGGGTTTCACCCACGTCGAGCTGATGCCGGTCACCGAACACCCGTTTTACGGTTCCTGGGGCTACCAGACCACCGGCTACTTTGCGCCGACCGCGCGTTATGGAACACCGCAGGACTTCATGTATCTGGTGGACCACCTGCACCAGAACGGCATCGGTGTCCTGCTGGACTGGGTGCCATCGCATTTTCCGACCGACGAACACGGCCTGGGCTACTTCGATGGCACCCATCTGTTCGAGCATGCGGACCCGCGCCAGGGTTTTCATCCGGAGTGGCGCTCGTGCATCTTCAACTACGGGCGCAACGAGGTGCGCAGTTTTCTGATCTCGTCGAGCCTGTTCTGGCTGGAAAAATACCATCTGGACGGACTGCGCGTCGACGCAGTGGCGTCGATGTTGTACCTCGACTACGCACGCGAACCCGGCCAGTGGATCCCCAATGTCCATGGCGGACGGGAGAACCTGGCCGCAATCGGCTTCCTGCAAGACCTCAACCGCGCCGTCTACCGCGAATTTCCCGATACCGTCTGCATCGCCGAGGAATCGACCGACTGGCCGCAGGTGTCACGCCCCACCGACATGGGTGGTCTTGGTTTTGGCATGAAGTGGAACCTGGGCTGGATGCACGACAACCTGTCGTACATGCAGCTCGAACCGATCCATCGGCGCCACCATCACCAGCAGATGACATTCGGACTGATGTACGCCTTCAACGAAAACTTCGTGTTGCCGCTCTCCCATGACGAGGTCGTGCATGGCAAGGGCTCGCTGCTCGCGCGCATGCCAGGTGACGACTGGCAGCAGTTTGCCAATCTGCGCGCATTCTTCGCCTGGATGTGGGGCCATCCGGGCAAGAAGCTGTTGTTCATGGGCGGCGAGTTCGGGCAGCGGCGCGAATGGGGCCACGACGGTGAACTGCAATGGTGGGTTACGTCGCAACACGGACATGGTGGCCTGCAACACCTGGTGGCGCAGCTCAACCGGGTCTACCGCGCGTCGCCGGCCTTGTACCAGCAGGATTTCACGCCCGCCGGTTTCGCATGGATCGTCGCCGACGCGGCCGACACCAGCGTGTTCGCGTTTCTGCGTATGGCGCGCGATGGCGCCGCGCCGATGCTGGTGGTCAGCAACATGACGCCGGTGCCGCGCAGCCACTACCGGCTGGGTGTGCCACTGGGCGGCTGGTGGCGCGAGTGCATCAACAGCGACGCCACCGAATTCGCAGGCTCTGGCTGGGGCAACATGGGCGGCGTGCTGGCCGACCACAGCGCCTTGCACGGTTATTCTTTTTCGCTGAGCCTGACACTGCCACCGCTGTCCACGCTGATACTCGCGCATGCGCCCGGCGCCTGACACCATGGACATGGACATCAACCTGCTGCAGCAGCTGTGTGCCCACTACGGCATCGCGACGGATTACCACGACCTGTGGGGCCAACACCACCCGGTGCAGCCGCAGGCCTTGTTGAACCTGCTGGCCGCCTTTGACCCACAGCTTGCCACCGATCCGTCGTTGCCCAAAGCGCTGCAGCGGGCCAGGTCCGGCTCCTGGGAGCAGCCGATCACACCCACGGTGGCCATTCGCAACGACTATACCCACTGGGGCGTGAGGCTGCGACTGCCACGCCACACACAGCAACTGCACTGGCAGCTGCGCGGCGAGGATGGCGAAGTCGTCGCACAGGCCGGGCAGGATGCACACGCGCTGGGAGAAATCAGCCAGACCGAGCGCCAGGGAGTGACCTGGGTCGAGCGCCATCTGGCCATTGATCGCCGGCTGGCCAGCGGGTATTACCGACTACGCGTCGACACCTGCAGCAGCGAATGCCTGGTCATCTGCGCGCCACAACAGTGTTACCGGCCCAGGGCGCTGCAGCATGGCGGACGTGTCTGGGGCCCGTCGATACAGCTCTACGCACTGCGCTCGCCACAGAACTGGGGTATGGGTGATTTTGGTGACCTGCTGGTGTTGATCCGGCAGATGGCGGCACGCGGCGCCGACATCATCGGTCTCAATCCGCTGCATGCGCTGTTCATGCACAACCCGGCACATGCCAGCCCGTACAGCCCCTGTTCACGCCAGCAGCTAAACGTGTTGTACATCGACGTTCCGGCGGTGCAGGAGTTTGCCGATTGCGCGGCCGCCCGCGCACTGGTGGCTTCGGCGGCGTTCCAGCAGCGGCTCGCCGACCTGCGTGAGCCTGCCCTGGTCGACTACCCGGGTGTCGCCCGCGCCAAGTTCGAAGTGCTCGAGATATTGCACACGCATTTCGCTGCGCGCCACCTCGGCGAGGCGCCTGACGCGCAGGGGCGCGCGTTCCTGGCTTTCGTGGCGCGCGGCGGCCAGGCGCTGCGGCGCCACGCGCTGTTCGAAGCGATCCAGGCGCATCTGCATGCGGCCGACCCGTCGCTTTGGGGTTGGCCGGCATGGCCACCTCAATGGCAGGATCCTGCGGGCGAGCGCACCGAGGACTTCGCCCGGACCCATGCACAGCGCCTGCAGTTTCACCAGTATCTGCAATGGCAAGCCAGCATCCAACTGGCGCGCGCGCACGAAACCTGCACCAGCCTGGGCATGGGTGTGGGCCTGTATCTGGACCTGGCGGTATCGGTTGACCGTGGCGGCTCCGATACATGGGAACACCAGAACAGCTTCGCGGTCGATGCCAGCGTGGGTGCGCCGCCCGACGATTTCAATCTGAACGGACAGGGCTGGGGACTGCCGCCGCTGCGTCCCGACCGTCTGCGCCTGCACCACTACCGCATCTTCATCGACACCTTGCGCAGCAATATGCGCGGCGCCGGCGCATTGCGTATCGACCACGTGATGGGCCTGATGCGCCTGTTCTGGATTCCACCGGGCGGTGTGCCCCGCGACGGTGCCTACGTGTACTACCCGCTCGACGAAATGATGGCCATTGTTGCGCTGGAGAGCCAGCGCAGCCAGTGCCTGGTGATCGGCGAAGACCTGGGCACCGTGGCGGACAACATGCGGGAGGCGCTGGCACGCAGCGATGTACTGTCGTACCGGCTGCTGTATTTCGAACGCCAGCGCGACGGCAACTTCACGCCGCCAGCACACTATCCGCCGGCCGCCCTGGTGGCCATCGGCACCCACGACCTGGCAACCTTGTCCGGCTGGTGGGGCGCGCACGACCTGCAACTGCGGCTGCAACTGGGCCTGCAGAGCGACCTGCAGCTGCTGGAGCGGCAACTGCTGGAGCGCCTGCACGACCGCACCCGGCTCGTCATGGCGCTGCACCATGCAGGTTTGCTGGCGCAGGACGCGTTGACCGAGGCTGCCACCGGTGCATCGCCGTCGACCCGGACCCGGATCGCCATTCATGCCTGGGTCGCTGCTGCGCCGTCGGCGGTGATGATGGTGCAACTCGAAGACGTGCTGGGCCTGGTCGATCAGGTGAACCTGCCGTCCACCGTCGACGAATATCCGAACTGGCGGCGCAAGCTGCCGCTGGACCTGCGCCAACTCGCGCATGACGCCGCCATGGCGGATCTGGTGCGCACCCTGGCCACTTTGCGTCCGCGCGCCGCGGCAAACGGCTGATACAGGAATTACGCGCGGCCAGGGTGGCCATCGCCGCAGCGCATAAAATGCAGCTTGCAGCCCGCCACAGCGCCGGGCCGCTGGCGCAATGCCCGGTCGAGCCCTGCTTTGCAGGTCTCCCGCCTCTTCTCACTATCAAATCAACGAATGCCCGCCATCACCAGTGAAGTCGTCTACCTGTTGCTGATCTTCGGATTGCTGGTCATTCCGCGTGCCTTGCAACGTTTCCGGATGCCGGCACCACTGACCAGTTTTGCCTTTGGCATGGTTGCTACGGCTTTCCTGGTCGGATTCAGCCACGACGCCACGCTTGCCCTGCTCTCAACGCTGGGCGTCTCCTCGCTGTTCCTGTTCGCCGGCCTGGAAGTGCGGGTCGACGATCTGCGCCGCGGCATGTGGCCACTGCTGTCCCATCTGGCTGCACGCGCCATCTCCCTGACGACCACAGCCTACCTGGGCATCACCTACCTGGACTTGTCCTGGCAGGTTGCGGCCTTGCTGGCGCTGGCCCTGTTGACACCGTCCACCGGCTTCATACTGGACACGCTGTCGCGCCTGGGTCTGAACGAGGATGAACGCTACTGGGTCACGGTCAAGGCCGTGGGCGGCGAGTTGCTGGCACTGCTGGTGCTGTTCGTCGTACTGCAG
>JAGPBF010000315.1 GCA_018063505.1 Rhodoferax sp. | reverse complement strand
ATCTTCATCTTCGGCCTGGGCGCCAGCGAGGTCGCCGCGCTGCGCCAGCGCGGCTACCACCCGATGGGCTACTACGAGCGCATCCCGGCGCTGCGTGGCGCGCTCGATGCAATTGCCGGCGACATGTTCTCGCCAAACGAACCGGGTCGCTACGGACCGCTGGTCGACGCCTTGTTGTGGCGCGGCGACCACTACATGCTGCTGGCCGACTATGGTTCGTACATCGCAGCGCAGTCGCGCGTCGATGCGCTGTACCAGGAGCCAGGCCAATGGTGGGCCCGGGCCATAACCAACGTG
Organism: Rhodoferax sp.; assembly: GCA_018063505.1. Classification (GTDB taxonomy): domain Bacteria; phylum Pseudomonadota; class Gammaproteobacteria; order Burkholderiales; family Burkholderiaceae_C; genus CAISIP01. The sequence continues at coordinate 3,348 of JAGPBF010000315.1, read as the reverse complement.
GCCGGTATGGGGCCGTTCTCGTCCGACCGCACGATCGGCCAGTACGCCGAGCAGATCTGGCGCGTGGCGCCGCTACCGGACTGAGATGCCCGGCTCCACCGAGTCTGCTGCGCTGCTGCCCGGCCTGCCGGCACCACTGGGCGCGCACTGGGACGGCCGCGGCGTGAACTTCGCTGTGGTGTCGGGTGCCGCACAAGCGGTGTGTGTGTGCCTGTTCGACGCCGGCGGCAAACGCGAACTGCGCCGACTGCCGCTGCATGGGCCGCAGCGAGGCGTCTGGCATGGATACCTGCCCGATGCCGGACCGGGTCTGGTTTACGGTCTGCGGGCACAAGGGCCTTGGCAGCCCGAACAGGGCCTGCGCTTCAACAGTTCCAAGCTGCTGCTCGACCCCTATGCACGCGAAGTGATCGGGCAATTCCGCTGGAGCGACCCGCATTTCGCCGGCCAGGCCGGCGATCCTTCCCTGCCCGACACGCAGGACAACGCGGCCTGTGCACTCAAGGCGCGGGTGGTCGACGCCGCCTGCGACTGGGGCGATGACACGCCCCCCCGGATCGCGGCGGCAGACACCGTGTTGTACGAAGTCCACGTGCGCGGCTTTTCGCGCCGCAATCCGGCCGTCGAGCCGGCCTTGCGCGGCAGTTATGCCGGCCTGGCGCATCCGGCGTCGATCACGTATCTGCAGCAGCTGGGTATCACATCGGTCAGCCTGCTGCCAGTGCACTATGCACTGGACGAACAGCGGCTGGCCGAACAGGGCAAACGCAATTACTGGGGTTACAACACGCTGGCGTTCTTCTGCCCGGACCCGCGCCTGGCCAGTCTTCACGGCGGCGTCTCGCCCCGTGACGAGTTCCGCACGATGGTGCGTGCCTTGCACCGCGCCGGCATCGAGGTGTTGCTGGACGTGGTGTTCAACCACACGGCGGAGTCCAACGAAAGCGGGCCCAGCATCAGCTTTCGCGGCCTTGACAATGCCGGCTACTACCGGCTGTCGGCCGACAACGCCGCTCAATACGACAACTACAGTGGTTGCGGCAACACGCTCGATATCCGGCGCCCGCAGGTGCTGCGACTGGTGATGGACAGCCTGCGTTTCTGGGTGCAGGACATGCATGTCGACGGTTTCCGTTTCGACCTTGCGCCGGTGCTCGGACGCACCGACCACGGCTTCGAGCGCGCCGGACCGTTTTTCATGGCGCTGGCGCAAGACCCGGTGCTTTGCAGCATCAAGCTGATCGCCGAGCCCTGGGACCTGGGGCCCGGCGGTTACCAGAGCGGCGGTTTTCCGCGCGGCTGGATGGAGTGGAACGACCGCTACCGCGACAGCATGCGCAAGTTCTGGCTTGGCTGGCATCATGAGCCGGGCAACGGTCAGACCTATGGCCTGCGTGGTGACTTCGCCTTGCGGCTGTGCGGCTCCAGCGACCTGTTCCAGGGCGGCGGGCGCTCGCCGCTGGCATCGGTCAACTACGTGGTGTCGCACGATGGATTGAGCCTGCGCGACCTGGTCAGCTACAACAACCGGCACAACCAGGCCAACGGCGAGAACAACCTGGACGGCCATGCGCAAACCCTGAGCTTCAACTGCGGCTTTGAAGGCGAAACCGATGACGCCGGCATCCTGGCCTTGCGCGGCAAACTGCAACGCGCGCTGCTGGCCTGCACTGTGCTGAGCCAGGGTACACCCATGTTGTGCGCCGGCGCCGAACAGGGCCATACACAGGGTGGCAACAGCAACCCTTACAACCAGGACAACGACACCAGCTGGCTGGCCTGGGCCGGGGCCGACATCGATTTGTCCACTTTCACGGCCCGGCTGTTGCAGCTGCGCCGCGCAGCCATGCCCTTCGGGCCCGACTGGTACAGCGGCCAGCATGACCCGCTGGGCCTGTGCGACCTGTGCTGGATGCGTCCGGACGGCCAAACCATGGCGCAGGACGACTGGCACGACTCCACCGACCGCAGGCTGGCATGCCTGATCGGCCACCCCGGCCGCGCCAAGGCGCCGTTGCTGTTGCTGGTCAATGCCGGCCCCACGGCAGAGAACTTCCGACTGCCGGGCGGTGTCTGGCAATGCCTGCTCGACACCGGCGACGCGCACGGCATCAGCCGCTGGCATGGCCAGGGCGATTGCGAGTTGCCGGTCGGCCCGCACAGCCTGCTGCTGCTGGCTGCGGCCGGTGCAGACATCACGCTCACGCCCTGAAGGCAGCCCTGTTCGGCGGCGGTTGAGCGGTGCCTGGCACTGCCGCAGCGGTCACTTGCGTCGGCCGGGCAAAGCGATCAACATACCGTTTTGGCGTACCTGCCGCGCCGTGTGCGAATCTCGACCCGGGAGCTCCCCATGAACCGTCCCGACAGTGACCTCGTTTTTGCAGGTTCGGTACCGCAGTTCTATGAACGCCATATGGTGCCGCTGATTTTCGAACCTTATGCGGCCGACCTCGCAGCGCGCGCGACACGCGACCAGCCGTCCCGCGTGCTGGAGATCGCCGCCGGCACCGGTGTCGTGACACGCCAGCTCGCGCAGACATTGGCGGCCGATGCCACCATCATCGCCACCGACCTGAACCAGGCCATGCTCGACCACGCGGCGTCGATCGGCACCGCCCGCCCGGTGCAATGGCAGGTGGCCGATGCACAGCGGCTGCCGTTCGGGGACGGTGAATTCGACGCGGTGCTGTGCCAGTTCGGCGCCATGTTCTTCCCGGAAAAGTCGCGCGCTTTCGCCGAAGCCCGGCGTGTATTGCGCCGCGGTGGCAGGTTTTTGTTCAGTGTCTGGGACCATATCGAGCACAACGCATTTGCGCAGACGGTGACCGACGCACTGGCATCGGAATTCGCGCACGATCCGCCACGTTTCATGGCACGGACACCGCATGGTTACCACGACCTGTCCATCATTGCGCGGGACCTGGCCAACGGCGGCTGGCGCAATGGTGCACAGTTCGACACCTTGACCTATCGCAGCCGCGCCGCCAGCGCACGCGACGTTGCCATCGCGTATTGCCAAGGCACGCCACTGCGCAACGAAATCGAGGCGCGTGCTGCGCAGCGATTGCAGCAGGTCACCGAACGGGCAGCCGCGGCGATTGCACAGCGCTTCGGCAGCGGCCCGGTCGATGGCAAGATTCAGGCCCATGTGGTGACCATTACGCATTGACCGCGGTCAACCAGGCGCTTCATCCACATGTCCGAAAGCGGCTAGTCGGCCAGGCGCACAGGCGTACCATGACGCCATGCACGCCGACACCACCAGCCGCATGGACGCAGATGCCTGTTATCTCGCCCTCAAGGCGCGGGACGCACGCTTTGACGGCCGCTTCTTCACCGGGGTAACCT
>JAGPBF010000314.1 GCA_018063505.1 Rhodoferax sp. | reverse complement strand
CTCCGACGGATGGAGCCCGGCCTGGATGCCGGGTCAGAATCAAACTCTTACTGCCCGTATGGGTGAAATTCGAATTTCAAAGGCATTTTGACCGATATATAGTGCGGTCTCGCGCCGGCAGTTGCTGGCCACGTTAGCCAATTCCGATCGACCGGTGATCCGGTCATCGTCACGCGCCTTTGCAGGCAGGAGCCCTCATGAAGAACGTCGCAATTTTTGGTGCTGGCAGGATCGGCCGCATTCACGCAACCAATCTGGTTGCCCTGCCTGGCGTGCGGCTCAAGTACGTATCCGACCCGGTGGCCACGGCTGCGGCCGACCTGGCGATGCAACTTGGCGCCACCGTGGCCACGGTCGAGCAGGTCTTTGCCGATGCCGAAATCGACGCCGTGGTGATTGCCTCGTCGACCAATACGCATAGCGACCTGCTGAGCCGCGCTGCCGCAGCCGGCAAGCACATCTTCTGCGAGAAGCCGATCGATCTGTCGATCGAGCGGGTGCGCGCGTGCGCCGGCGCGGTGCAGGCTGCAGGTGTCGCATGCATGATCGGATTTCAGCGGCGTTTCGATCCGACCTTCAGCGAGGCGAGGGCGCGCATCGATCGGGGCGAGATTGGCAATCCGGAGATGCTGGTCGTCACCAGCCGCGATCCCGGGGCACCACCGGTCGAGTACATCAAGGCATCGGGCGGTATTTTTCGCGACATGCTGATCCACGATTTCGACATCTTTCGCTGGATCCTGTGCGCCGATGGCGACACCGCCCAGTGGCTCAGTGCCACGGGGTCGGTGCTGACCGATCCCGCGATCGCTGCGGCAGGAGACCTGGATTGCACCGCCGTGACGATACGTACCCGCAAGGGACGGCTGTGTCAGATCAACACCATCCGGCGCTCGGCTTACGGATACGACCAGCGCTTCGAGGTGCTGGGCTCGCTGGGCATGTTGCAGTGTGGCAACCATCGACCAAGCGAAGTTGCGTTATGGGACGGGCAGGGAATCCGGGGCGACAAACCCGAAAACTTCTTTCTGCAGCGGTACGCTGCTGCCTACCGGCTCGAAATGGCGCATTTCTTCGAATGCCTGCAATCAGGTGCAGCGTTCCGGACCACGGTGGCCGATGGCCTGGCGGCGCAGGAGCTGGCCGACGCTGCGGCGCTAAGTGCCCAGAGCGGTCAGCCGGTCGTCTGGTGAGGGTCTGCGGCACCGTCAGGCGTGACTGCACTACGATAGAGGCTTCGCCTGCGGCCATTGCCGACAGGCCTGCGGCAACCGGCAAAAGGTGGCCGCGCCACTGCAAGAATGCTGAAAACTGAAATGTCTGACATCCTGAACAAGATCGTCGAGGTCAAGCGTGCCGAATTGGCGGCCGCGCTGGAGCGTCGCCCGCTGGCCGTGGTCCGTGCCGATGCGGAATCGCGCGTGCTGACGCGGGACTTCGAGGGCGCAATACACGAGCGCATCCGCGCCGGTCGCAATGCCGTCATTGCCGAAGTCAAGAAGGCCAGCCCGTCCAAGGGCGTGATCCGGGCCGAGTTCGAGCCTGCCGATATCGCCCAGACCTATGCCGAACATGGCGCGACCTGCCTGTCGGTGCTGACCGACCAGCAGTTCTTCCAGGGCAGTGTCGATTACCTCAAACAGGCACGTGCATCGTGCCAGCTGCCGGTGTTGCGCAAGGATTTCCTGATTGATCCCTACCAGGTCTACGAGTCGCGCGTGATGGGTGCGGACGCGATCCTGCTGATCGCCGCCTGCCTGGACGATGCGCAGATGCGCGACATGGAGGCCATTGCGCGCGACCTGTACATGGCGGTGCTGGTCGAGGTGCACGATGCAGCCGAACTCGCGCGCGCGCTCAAACTTCAGACCCGCCTGCTGGGCATCAACAATCGCAACCTGCGCAGTTTCGAGGTGTCGCTCGATACGACGATCACACTCAAGGCGTTGGTGCCGGACGATAAGTTGCTGATCACCGAAAGTGGCATCACGGAGCGTGCCGATGTCAAGCGCATGAACGACGCGGGTGTGCATGGGTTCCTGGTCGGTGAAGCCTTCATGCGTGCGCCCGATCCGGGGGCCGCGATGGCTGAGCTCTTTGCGCCCGATGGCGTAGCCGGGCGCTGAAGTCCGCCGAGGCTGGCCAATGTGGCGGGCGCTCATCTGGCTCGAAATGGTCGCTGCTGGAGAATGCGGCTTACATGCCAGCCAGTGGCGGGGGTGATGCCATGGCCGATCTTGTCGCAGACAGGCTCAAGACGTGGAATCCTTGCGCGTGGCCGCTCGCGCAGGACTGGCGCGGACTGGTGGCAGACTTTTTTGCCAGTGCGCAAGGTGTCCGGCTGGCGTCGTTCATCACCACGCGCCTGGCCGGCGATGCTGTCATCTTTCCGCCGCAGCCCTTGCATGCATTGGCACTGACGCCATTGCACAAAGTGAAGGTGGTGATCCTGGGCCAGGATCCCTACCATGGGCCGGGACAGGCGCAAGGCTTGGCATTTTCGGTTCCACCAGGGGTGCGTGTGCCGCCCTCATTGCGCAATATCCGGGCAGAGATCGACCGGGAACGCCGTGCCGGTGTGCTGGCTGGGGGCGGCGCGGATCATCCAGAGCAGGCAGCGGTGCGCACTTCCAATGGCGATCTGGCGTCGTGGGCGTCCCAGGGGGTGCTGTTGCTCAATACCTGCATGACCGTGGAGCAGGCCGCACCTGGCGCCCATGCGAATGCGGGTTGGGAAGCGCTCACTGATCGGATAATCGATGCCGTGCAGGCGTCCTCTGGGCCGGTCGTGTTCATGTTGTGGGGTTCGCACGCGCAGGCCCGACGACCGGAGCCGGTCTCTGGTGCAGGCCGGGCACCGCGACTTCTGTTGCTGGCCAATCACCCTTCGCCCTTGTCGGCCAACCGCCTGCCGGTGCCGTTCATCGGCTGCGACCATTTCGCGCAGGCCAATGCCTTTCTGGTCGCGCACGGCGCCACGCCGATCGACTGGTGAATCGGCGGCATGTTGCTCCGATTCTTCAATAAGCTGGACGCCGGACATTTTGCCGTGGCATAATCTGCGGTTCGCCGAAGGAGAGGTGGCCGAGTGGTTAATGGCAGCAGACTGTAAATCTGCCCTCTTACGAGTACGCTGGTTCGAATCCAGCCCTCTCCACCAGCGTAAAGAATTTGAGTTTGCGTACGTTTTGATTGCGTGACCGGGCAATGTGGCGGCTGCGTTAGGGCGTTTCGGAGTGTCGGTTTGTCCGGCCCTGATGCGGGAGTAGTTCAATGGTAGAACCCTAGCCTTCCAAGCTAATGACGCGGGTTCGATTCCCGTCTCCCGCTCCATCGCCGGGTTTGCGCAATAAGTAGGTTAGTGGCCCATTTGGCTCAGTGGCAGAGCACTCCCTTGGTAAGGGAGAGGTCGCGGGTCCGATTCCCGCAATGGGCACCAGTTTCAACTGGTTGTGTGTTGGCAAGGTTTGGGTGCTGTGCGCTTTTGCCGGCTGTGAAGTTGTAGTTGCTTTTCGAGTCCTTTTGGAGAAACGAGAAATGGGAAAAGAGAAATTTTCGCGTACCAAGCCCCACGTGAACGTGGGCACGATTGGACACGTGGACCATGGCAAGACCACCTTGACGGCGGCGATCACCAGTGTTCTGGCG
>JAGPBF010000126.1 GCA_018063505.1 Rhodoferax sp. | reverse complement strand
CGCCGGCTCGGGCTGGCTGGCCGCTGTGGACGGCTGCGCCGCAGAGGGGTTCGGTGCGCTGTCGGCGGAGGCGCCCTGTGGCGCCGCGTCTGCGGCCACCATACGGCCTTCGTCCATCCGGGCGGCGTCGCGCCAGGCACGGCTGGGCCAGAACCACACTGTCACCACAATGGCCGCGAGTATGGCGTTGGCGGCCAAAAGTGCCATCAGACGCTGGCGTGAACTGGCCTGACGGCTCAGGTGCAGGCAGGCATCGCGCAATGTTGGTGTGGCCGCCAGGGCGGCATTCAGGCGCCGGCGCTGGTGCTTGAACAACCAGGTGTTGCCGAAAACGCCGGGTACCAGCAAGGCCAGCGTTACCAGCGCAGCCCACAGGCCCCACTGGATGGATTCGGCCATGCCGACCGTGAAATGGGTCAGTGCCATCAGTGCGAGCACCGCGGCCAGTACGGCGCCGACGTAGGCCAGGGCGGGTCTCCACAAGCCCCGAAAGGCCATCCAGTTCAGCGTGCACAGGCTGGCGGCCCAGTTCCAGCTCGGACTGCCCCGGTCGTAGGTTTCGAAGCGCGCAAGTATCGGCAGGTAATAGTCTGCATTGACCGGGCCGATCGCAGCACGATGCAGCAGATCGATATGGCTTTCCTGCGACGGATCGCGCACCGTGACAACGGCCAAGGCCTGGCTGGGCGAATCGATAGTCTCGGGCATGCCGCATTTTGGCATTCGTAACAGACGGCCTGCACGCTTGCCAGCGGTCCGTGTTAGCGTGGTCAGACCCGGCGCTGTTTGCCGGGTCATTGTCCAAGGGAGAACGCCATATGTTTGTCGATTCGAAACCGGCACAGGTTCACCGGGCCTGGGCGCTGAGCCTGCTGATGGCTGGCGCAGCCATGCTGCTGGTGCTGCGTGCCAACCCGGCCCAGGCGCAACAGGGGCAAGGCCCGATGTCGGTGCCCGCCTGCCAGTGTTCTGCGGCTGTGGCCGTTCCTGGCACGGCCGTCAAGGTCGCGCACTGCATCTGCGGCGTGTTGGCCTGCGCGATCACCGAGCCGGTCGATGCGTCATCGCGCAGCAGCAGCCTGATGCAGTGCGTGCGCCAATGAGGCGGCATACCGGCTGAGCGCTCAGCCGGTCGGTCTGGCTGGACTCACGCTGCGTCGCCGGACCAGACCGGCAGTTCGTGCATTGGCAAGGCCAGTGCGTCGAGCACCGCCCAGGCGGCGAATGCATCGTTGGCGGCATACAGGATCTGGCGGGGTTCCAGTGTCGTGTTGGACCAGTTCGACGTGGTCACCCGCTTGGACTTGAGCAGCCGGCGGTTGAACAGCAAGGCAATGGCGGCCTTGACGCCGATCGAGCGCGGATATCCGCGAGCGCTGAAGACGAAGTCCAGGTCGAGCAGCGGCTGGGCATAGGTGCCCAGACGGTGCATCAGCTGTTTCTGGTCACTGCGCAGGTCGAATCCGGCCTTGACGACATCAGGTGCTGACAGAACCTCGCGCACCAGCGCGATGTTGGCTTCATCATGCATCTGGAATACATAGGCATGGGTGCCTGTGGCGAACTGCACCACGTCCGGCCCGCGCATCGGCTCGCCAGCCTTGAATGTCGGCTTGACTTCGGTATCAAAACCCAGGAACGGTACCCCGAGCAGCGCATCGCGGGCGCGCAGGCGCTGGGCGTCTGTCGTGGGCAGATGCACGTTGTCAAGCGGCAGGCCCTCGAATGGGGCAAGTTGCAGCACCTCTTCCTTGGGGATGGGGCGCAGGCGGGGCGGATTCATGGCATTTCCTGACGGACGGGGTGCAACGGGGTTATCGGGTTGATCCGGATCCGGCCAGCTGTTGCATGGCGGGCGCGGTCGTGTATCACGCAGCAGGTAATGACAGGTCGGGTGCGCAGGGCCTATCATGGCGGGTTGCCCTGGGCACGGCCTGATTGCAGTGTGCCGTGGCCGCTTTTGCCCTTGCACCCGATTCATGCCTTCATTTTCCACCGACGACATCCACGACGATACCGGAGCGACCCGCAATGCTGCGCATGGACGCATTATCAGCATCCGGGGTGCGCGCACCCACAACCTGAAGAATGTCGATCTCGACATCCCGCGCAACCAGCTGGTCGTCATCACCGGGCTGAGCGGCTCGGGCAAATCCAGCCTGGCCTTCGACACCTTGTATGCCGAGGGTCAGCGGCGTTATGTCGAGAGCCTGTCGACCTATGCGCGCCAGTTCCTGCAACTGATGGACAAGCCCGATGTCGACATGATCGAGGGCCTGAGCCCGGCGATCTCGATCGAGCAGAAGGCAACCAGCCACAATCCGCGCTCGACGGTGGGCACCGTTACCGAAATCCACGACTATCTGCGCCTGCTGTATGCCCGCGCCGGCACCCCTTATTGCCCCGACCATGACCTGCCGCTGCAGTCGCAGACCGTGAGCCAGATGGTCGATGCGGTGCTGGCCATGCCCGAAGGCACGCGGCTGATGGTGCTGGCGCCGGTGGTGCGTGAACGCAAGGGCGAGTTCGTCGAGCTGTTTGCCGAACTGCAGGCCAAGGGATATGTGCGGTTTCGCATCGGCGGGGAGGCGTTCGAGGTGGAGAACCTGCCCAAGCTCAAGAAGACCGAAAAGCACAACATCGATGTCGTCATCGACCGCATCAAGGTGCGCGGCGACGACGACATCGCCGCGCGTGACCAGTTGCGCCAGCGTCTGGCCGAGAGTTTCGAGGCCGCACTGGGCCTGGCCGATGGGCGTGCGCTGGTTGTCGACATGGATGCACCGGTGCCGACCCATGGCCTTGCGGGGGCCAGCGGTGAGCATTACTTCAATGCGCGATTCGCCTGTCCGGTGTGCAGCTATTCGATTGCCGAGCTCGAGCCGCGGCTGTTTTCGTTCAACTCGCCGATGGGGGCATGTCCCTCGTGCGACGGCATCGGCACGATGGAGTTCTTCGATCCGGCGCGGGTGGTGGGGTTTCCGTCACTCAGCCTGGCCAGCGGCGCGATCAAGGGATGGGACCGGCGCAACGCGTATTACTTCGCGATGCTCGAGAGCCTGGCCGCCCACTACCGGTTCGACATCGACGCCAGCTTCGAGGAACTGCCCGAGGCCACCCGCCAGGCGGTGTTGTTCGGCTCCGGCGAGGAGGAGATCAAGTTCAGCTACGTGATGGAGTCCGGCGCGCAGCAGGGCAAGAAACTCACGCGCAAGCATCCGTTCGAAGGCGTGATTCCGAACATGGCGCGGCGTTACCGCGAAACCGATTCGGTCGTGGTGCGCGAAGACCTGGCGCGTTATCGCAGCAACCAGCCCTGCCCGCAGTGCCAGGGCACCCGGCTGCGGCGCGAGGCGCGCCATGTGAAGATCGGCGAAGGCGCACAGGCGCGCGCGATCTACGAGGTCAGCCACAACACACTGCGCGAGAGCCTGCATTATTTCAATACCTTGACGATGCATGGCGCCAAGGGCGAAATCGCCGCCAAGGTGGTGCGCGAGATCGGTCTGCGGCTGAAGTTTCTCAATGACGTCGGCCTCAATTACCTCAGCCTGGACCGCAGCGCCGAGACTCTGAGCGGTGGCGAGTCGCAGCGTATCCGGCTGGCCTCGCAGATCGGCTCGGGGCTGACCGGCGTCATGTATGTGCTCGACGAACCGAGCATCGGACTGCACCAGCGCGACAACGACCGGCTGATCGACACCCTCAAGCATCTGCGCGACATCGGCAACAGCGTGCTGGTGGTGGAACACGACGAAGACATGATGCGCGCCGCCGACCATGTGATCGACATGGGTCCGGGTGCCGGCATCCACGGCGGAAGGGTGGTGGCGCAGGGAACGTTCGACGACATCCGCGCCAACCCCGAGTCGCTGACCGGCCAGTACCTGGCCCATGTGCTGCGGATCGAGGTGCCGCGCAAACGCACGCCCTGGTTACCCACCGTCGAGGCGGCGCAGGCACGACCGACCAAGGGCCGACCCAGCGCCGCGGCCGTGGCCTGGGCCGAACGCCAGGCCGAACATGTCGCCACCCAGGGTGATCTGCAGGCGATCCGTGTGGTCAAGGCCAGTGGCAACAACCTGCGCGATGTCGACGTGGCGTTTCCGGTCGGACTGCTGACCTGCGTGACCGGTGTTTCCGGATCGGGCAAGTCGACGCTGGTCAACGACACCTTGTATGCGGCCGTGGCGCGCCAGCTGTACCGCTCCCATGTCGAGCCGGCGGCGCACGAAGAGATCCAGGGCATCGAATATTTCGACAAGGTCATCAACGTCGACCAGTCGCCGATCGGCCGCACGCCGCGCAGCAACCCGGCCACCTATACCGGCATGTTCACAGCGATCCGCGAACTGATGGCCGAGATGAACATGGCCAAGGAACGGGGTTACGGCCCGGGCCGCTTCAGTTTCAACGTGGCCGGCGGACGTTGCGAAGCCTGCCAGGGCGACGGCGTGAAGAAGGTCGAGATGCATTTCCTGCCCGACGTCTATGTGCCGTGTGACGTGTGCCGCGGCCAGCGTTACAACCGCGAGACGCTGGAGGTGCTGTACAAGGGCCGCAACATTGCCCAGGTGCTCGATCTCACCGTCGAGGTGGCGGCGAAGTTCTTCGAGACGGTGCCGGCGATTGCGCGCAAGCTGCAGACGCTGCTCGACGTGGGGCTGTCCTACATCAAGCTCGGCCAGTCGGCCACGACTTTGTCGGGCGGCGAGGCGCAACGCGTCAAGCTGGCGCTGGAACTCTCCAAGCGCGACACCGGCCGCACGTTGTACATCCTGGACGAGCCCACGACCGGTCTGCATTTCGCCGACATCGCGCTGCTGCTCAAGGTGTTGCAGCATCTGCGCGATGCCGGCAACACCATCGTCGTGATCGAGCACAACCTCGATGTGATCAAGACGGCTGACTGGATCATCGACATGGGGCCGGAGGGCGGCTCCGGTGGCGGTACCGTGGTGGGTGAAGGAACGCCGGAGGAGATTGCGGCGAACCCGGCCAGCCACACCGGCGTGTATCTGCAGCGGGTGCTGTAGCGTCAGGCCAGCCGGCTGTGCGCCGTCGGGCCGCGCGTCACGCCGCCAGCGGACGCTGCGGGCGCACCGCAAAGAAAAACAGCATCGAGCCGCAGCCGGCGGTCAGTGCCAGCACGGTGAACCCGGTCCGGTAATCGCCGGTCAGGTCGGCCAGCATGCCCGCCACCATCGGGCCGGCAATCTGCCCCAGCGCGATGATCACCGAGGACAGGCCCAGAATCATGCCGATCGCGTTGCGCCCGAAGTAGTCGGCCCGGATTGATTGCATCAGCGGGCCGCGCAGGCCCCAGGCCATGCCGTGCAGCAATGCGAACGCCACCACCTGTGCCGGATGCGTGGCATAGGTCAGCAGCAGCATGCCGACCATGTGGCCCAGCATGCACAAGGCGGCCAGCATGCGCTTCTCGAAGCGGTCACCGATGGTGGCACTGAGCCCAACCCCGATCACCTGGCCAAAGGTCAGCACCATGATGAAAAACGCAGCCTGGGTCATGGAGTAACCCAGCCCTTCCTTCATGTGCGTGATCGCATGCACGTTGACGGCCGTGACCACCAGCAGCGCAAAGCCGTGGCCCAGCGCAAGCAACCAGAACGCCCGTGTGCGCAGCGCCTGGCGGACCGAGAATTCCGCGCGCTCCGGCAGGCTTGGCGAGGGCGAAACTCCCGTCACCATGGTCGATGTTTCGGGAAGTCCGTCGATGGTCAGGCCGTGGTCGTGTGGACGCCAGCGGATCATCCGGGCCAGCGGCAAGCCCAGTGCGATGATGATGATGCCCGAGCCAAACGCGGTCGCGCGCCAGCCGTAGGTTGCCATGCACCAGGCCACGACCGGCACCATGACGCCGCCCAGGGCCAATCCCATGCTCATGGCCGACAAGGCGCGTGCGCGGTAGCGTTCGAACCACTGGATCAGCGCCACCGTCAGCGGAAAGTAGCCTCCCAGGCTGACGCCGATCGCCATGGTGACCGCGCTGACATAAAAGCCGGCCAGCGTTTGGACCTGGCTGAGCATCAAAAAGCCCGAGCCGAAGACCAGCATGCCGACCTGCACCATGGCGCGTGGACCGAAGCGGTCGAGCAACCAGCCCAGCGCCGGGCCGAGGATGGCGGTTTCGACCGATTGCAGCGCGGCCGCGCCGGACAAGGCGGTCTTGCTCCAGCCGCGTTGCTCGGACAGGATCGCCACATAGGCGCCGAACGACTGCATCAACAGCGCCGACTGCAGGAACTGCAGGATGGCGGCTGCGCCGGCCATGCGCCAGCCGTAGAAGATTTTCACGCCGGGCCTGGCTGCTGGTCGATAGCGGTGCAATGCGCGTCGGGCGCAGCGTGGTGCGTCACACCCCGGTCTTGGCGATCCGCCCGTGGAGCGGGTAGGCCGGGTCGGTGAATCCCGGTGTCGACGGATGGCCCGAGGGCACCAGTGAATCGACCAGGGCTTCGTCCTCGGCGCTCAGACAGAAGTCGACCGCCGGCAGATAGTCCTGCCATTGCCGGAGTGTGCGCGGGCCGGCGATCACCGCACTCAGGATGCCGTTGGCCAGCACCCAGGCGGTGGCAAACTGCGCCAGCGTCACACCGCGGTGCAGCGCGTGTTGGGCCAGCGTCTGGGCGATCACCAGCGACTCCTGGCGGAACTCGGTCTCGACCATGCGTTTGTCGGCACGTCCGGCCCGGCTGGCAGGGTCGGGTGTCGCGCCGGGCAGGTACTTGCCCGTCAGCACGCCGCGCGCGACCGGGCTGTACGAGGCCACGCCAATGCCGTAATGGTGGCAAGCGGGAAGAATCTCGACCTCGGGCATGCGGTTGAGCAGGTTGTAGTAAGGCTGGCACACGACCGGGCCCGGCATGCCGAGCTGCGCTGCGACGCGCACCATCTCGGCAATGCGCCAGCCGCGGAAGTTCGACACCCCCCAGTAGCGGATCTTGCCGGCCTGCACCAGATCGCCCATCGCACGCAACGCTTCTTCCAGGTTCATGCCGTCGATGTCGCGGTGCATGTAGCAGATGTCGATGTGGTCGGTCTGCAAGCGGGCCAGGCTGGCATCGACTTCGCGCAGGATCCAGCTGCGTGAATAACCGCCTTCGTTGGTGCGGGTCGACATCGGGTTGCCGAGTTTGCTGGCCAGCACCCAGTCGTGGCGCTGGTGCCTGATCAGCGCGCCGACCATTTTTTCGGACCCGCCCTTGGAATAGACATCGGCGGTGTCGATGAAGTTGACGCCGTTGGCATGGGCATCGGCGACGATGCGGGCAGCTTCGTCCTGCTCGGTCTGGTCGCCGAACATCATGGCGCCCAGGCACAGGGTCGATACCTTCAGATTGCTTTTGCCGAGATTGCGGTATTGCATGTTTTAACGTTGGTTCAGATAGGGTGGGGGCAGTCCCGAGTGTTACAGAAATGGCGAAACCGGGTTGGCGGCGCTCTTGGATTTGGGACTGTCATCCCCACGTCCTAGAATGGCTCGGCATTTCCCAGCCTCTGTTACAAGTCAAACGCATGGTCCCACATCTCGTCACGGCGCTTACCGGCCCTATCAATGAACTGGAGCAACGCGTTCTGGATTCCATGCCGGCGATCGAACGCTGGTTCCGGCTCGAATGGATGGAGCACACGCCGCCGTTCTACAGTTCGGTCGATATCCGCAATGCCGGCTTCAAGCTCGCCCCGGTCGACACCAATCTGTATCCCAGCGGCTGGCAGAACCTGACCCCGGCGATGATGCCACTGGCGGTGCAGGCAGCGATGGCGGCGATCGAGAAGATCTGCCCCGAGGCGCGCAATCTGCTCATCATTCCGGAGAACGCGACCAGGGACAGCTTCTACCTGGCCGGCGTGGCGCAACTGCAGCGCATCTTCCACATGGCCGGCATGAATGTGCGCGTGGGTTCGATCAATCCCGAGATCAAGAAGGTCACCACCATCGAACTGCCCACCGGTGAAAAGGTCAAGCTCGAACCGGTGATCCGGACCAAGCGCCGACTGGGCGTCAAGGACTTCGATCCGTGCACGATCCTGCTCAACAACGACCTGAGCGCCGGTGTGCCCGGCATCCTGGAGGAGATCCACGAGCAGTATCTGCTGCCACCCCTGCACGCGGGCTGGTTCACGCGGCGCAAGAGCCGCCATTCGCAGAGTTACGAAGAGGTCTCCAAGCGATTCGGCAAGCTGCTCGGTGTCGACCCCTGGCTGATCAACCCGATGTTCAACAAGTGCGGCGAGGTCGATCTGTCCAACGACGCCGGCATGGAGTGCCTGACGACCAATGTCGATGCCTTGCTGACCAAGATCCGGCGCAAGTACAAGGAATACGGCATCAACGAAAAACCCTTCGTCGTGATCAAGGCCGACAACAGCAGCACCGGCTTTGGCATCACGACGGTGCGCGACGTCAAGGATCTGGCCCGCATCCGCGGCGAGTCCAAATCCAGGACCGCGGCCCCGCTCGAAGTCATCGTGCAGGAGGGCGTGCTGACCAACGAACGCATGAACGACGCGATGGCCGAACCGGTGGTCTACATGGTCGACCGTTATGTGGTGGGCGGCTTTTACCGTGTGCACGCCGGCCGTGGCAGTGACGAGAACCTCAATGCCCCGGGCTCCAGCTATGTGCCACTGGCGTTTGCTGAGAGTACGCACTTACCCCAGCCCGGTGTCCGTGCCGGTGCCAGTGCGCCCAACCGCTTCTATATGTATGGTGTGATCGGCCGGCTGGCGATGCTGGCCGCCAGTTATGAACTGGAAGCGACCGATCCGGACGCCGAAGTCTACGATTGATTCCGGGTCAGTTGTTGCGCCGCAACATCGAGCGCTGAAACTGTCTGATTAGAGTCTGCTGACCGCGGTCGGCGGGTGTTGGCGGGCGCACAATGGCGACCTTGATTTGACGCAACTCCGGGGGCTCCCGACCTGTCGGGCCATTCTCTTGTCCACTTCCAAATCCTCTCTTGCCGCGTTGACCGTCGGCGCGGTCGGTGTCGTCTACGGCGACATCGGCACCAGTGTGTTGTATGCGATGAAGGAGGTGTTCAATTCCGGACACGTCCCGTTCACGCCCGAGAACGTCTACGGCATCCTGTCGATTTTCTTCTGGACGCTGACGACCATCGTCTCGGTCAAATACGTGGTGCTGGTGCTGCGTGCCGACAACAATGGCGAGGGCGGCCTTGTGGCCATGCTGGCGCTGGCGTCGCAGGCGGTCAAGGGGAGCCCCCGCCTGCGCAGCGTGTTGCTGATGGTGGGCATCTTCGGCACGGCGCTGTTTTATGGCGACGGTGTCATCACGCCGGCGATCTCGGTGTTGTCGGCGGTCGAAGGCCTGGAGGTGGTGTCGCCGGCATTCAAGACCTATGTGATCCCGCTGACACTGGTGATCCTGTTCGTGTTGTTCGCGGTGCAAAAGCGCGGCACCGGCGGCATCGGCAAATTCTTCGGCCCGATCACACTGGTCTGGTTTGCCGTCATTTCCGTGCTGGGCGTGATGCATATCTGGCACGACCCGGCGATCCTGCTGGCGGTCAGCCCGCATTACGCGCTCGGATTCATGATCGACAACCCGCTGGTGACCTTCATCATCCTGGGCGCGGTGGTCCTGTGTGTCACCGGCGCCGAAGCCCTGTATGCCGATCTCGGCCATTTTGGCAAGAAGCCGATCCGGCTGGCCTGGTTCTCGGTGGTGATGCCGGCGCTCACGCTGAACTACTTCGGCCAGGGCGCGCTGCTGCTGCGTTATCCCGAGACGGTCAAGAACCCGTTCTTCCTGATGGCGCCCGACTGGGCGCTGATCCCGCTGGTCATCCTGGCCACGATGGCCACGGTGATCGCATCCCAGGCCCTGATCACCGGCGCATTCAGTGTCACCAAGCAGGTGATTCAGCTCGGCTACCTGCCGCGGCTCGACATTCAGCACACCAGCGTGCGCGACACCGGCCAGATCTACATGCCCTTGGTCAACTGGGGCCTGTTTGCCACCATCGTGCTGGCGGTGGTGCTGTTCCGCTCGTCGAGCAACCTGGCGTCGGCCTACGGCATTGCCGTGTGCACCGACATGCTGATCACCACGATCCTGACCTTCTACGTGATCCGCTACAAGTGGAACTATCCGCTGGCACTGTGTGTGGCAGCGACCAGCGTGTTTTTCGTCGTCGACTTCACGTTCTTCGCGTCCAATATGATGAAGCTGTTCGAAGGCGGCTGGTTCCCGCTGGTCATTGGCGGTACGGTGTTCACACTGATGATCACCTGGAAGGAGGGTCGGCGCCTGCTCAACGCGGCCTTGCGCGCCGATGCGATCGACCTGAAAAACTTTCTGGACGCGGTGTTCATCAGTCCGCCGACCCGGGTCGAGGGCACGGCCGTGTTCCTGACCGCCGAGATCGGCACGGTGCCCAATGCGATGTTGCACAACCTCAAGCACAACAAGGTGCTGCACGAAAACAACCTGTTCGTGACCGTGAACACCCACGAGGTGCCCTGGATCGGACTGGACAAGCGCATCGAGATCGAATCGCTGGGGCGCAACTGCTGGCAGGTGCTGATCCACTACGGCTTCAAGAACGACCCGGACCTGCCCAAGGCCTTGCAGCAGATGCGCGGCCGCGGCTGTGAACTCGAGCCGATGACGACCAGTTATTTCCTGTCGCGCGACACCGTGGTGCCGACCATCGGCAGTGGCATGGCGCAGTGGCGCGAGAAGCTGTTTGCGCAGATGCATCGCAACGCCGGTGCGGCCGCCGACTTCCTGAACCTGCCGAGCAATGCGGTGGTGGAGCTGGGCTCCAAGGTCGAGATCTGAGATCGGGCTGGCGCCGGCAAGCAAGTCCCCTTGCTTCGTGCAGGTGTCCTGCAGCGTGCCGCCCCGCGCATAACGCCGTATCGATGGCTGCGGCAAAATGCCGCATGCGATTGTTCCGCGACATCAACCTTTCCGCATTTGCCGCCGGCTTTGTTGCCGTGCTGGTCGGTTTCACCAGTTCGGTGGCCATCGTGTTCCAGGCTGCGCTGGCATTTGGTGCCACGCCGGCCCAGGTGGCTTCATGGATGTGGGCGCTGGGTCTGGGCATGGGCCTTTGTTCAGCGGTGCCGTCGTATCTCTGGCGCAAGCCGGTCATGGTGGCCTGGTCCACGCCGGGAGCAGCGGTGCTGGCGACCGCCGCCGCCGGTGGCGGCTACACCATGCCCGATGCCATCGGCGCCTTCATGGTGTGCGCCGTGCTGATCGTTCTGTCTGGCGCCACCGGCTGGTTCGCGCGCGTCATGAACCGGATTCCGATGGCGATCGCATCGGCGCTGCTGGCCGGCGTCCTGACCCGGTTCGGCCTGCAGGCTTTCGTGGCGGCGCAGACCGCGCTCGGCCTGGTGTTGCTGATGCTGGCCAGCTACCTGATCGGGCGCCGGCTCACGCCGCGTTACGCCGTCGTGTTGACACTGGTGATGGCGATCATCTATGTCGCGGTCAGGGGACAGCTGGTGCCCGCTGCGATCGAGGGCGGCCTGGCGATGCCGGTCTTCGTGATGCCGCAGTTCAGCTGGAACGCGGCCGTGAGCCTGGCTATTCCGCTGTTTTTAGTGACGATGGCCTCGCAGAATCTGCCTGGCGTGGCGGCAATACAGGCGGCAGGTTATGGCGGTCCGGGCGGCATTCCGATCTCGAAAGTGATCACGCTGACCGGCATCGTGACGCTGCTGCTGGCGCCGTTCGGCGCTTTCGCGCTGAACCTCAGCGCCATCACCGCTGCCATCTGCATGGGCCCGCAGGCGCATGAAGACCGGGCCAAGCGTTACACCGCGGCGGTTTCCTGCGGCGCCATCTACGTGCTGATCGGCTTGTTCGGAGCGGCGGTCACCGGCATCCTGACCGCGTTTCCGAAGGAACTGGTGGCGGCCATCGCCGGCTTGGCCTTGCTGGGCACGATCGGCAATTCCCTGTCGTCATCGCTGCAGGACGAGCGGCATCGCGAGGCGGCATTGATCACTTTCCTGGTGACACTCAGTGGCGTCACGCTCGCTGGCATCGGTTCGGCATTCTGGGGTGTAGTGGCCGGCAGCCTGGCGATGCTGGTGCAGCATTACCGAAGGCAGCTGTCCTGAGTGTGGCGCCGATGGCGCGACCCGCGGTTGCCGACGCAAAACCGCCGCGCGGCAGACAATCGGCAGGCTCGGCACAATAGCGGCTTTCTGTCACCTGATTTCGTCGCGCCACGCAATGGCCGGCAGTCGCGACCATCAACCGGGCGATACAGCCCCCGCCATCATGCATATTCTCTTTGTCGCCGATCCTCTGGAGACCTTCAAGATCTACAAGGACACCACTTTCTCGATGATGCGCGAGGCGCAGCGGCGCGGCCACCGGCTGTCGGCCTGCGAGGTGACCGATATCTCCTGGACCAGTGGCGCCCGGGTGCGGGCCGGGGTGCGCGACATCGTGCTCACCGGTGACAAGCAGCGCTGGTTCGATGCTGGCGCCACCGGGCTGGACCGACGCGATTGCGAGCTGCGGGATTTTGATGCGATCGTGATGCGCAAGGATCCGCCGTTCGACTCGGAGTTCTTTTACGCCACCCACCTGCTCGAGCAGGCCGAACGTGAAGGCGCCAGGGTGTTCAACAAGCCACGCGCGCTGCGTGACCATCCGGAGAAGCTGGCGGTCATGGAGTTTGCGCAGTTCTGCGGGCCGACGCTGGTGACCCGCGATGCGCAGCAGGTCCGGGCCTTCCATGCCGAACACCGCGACATCATTCTCAAACCGCTCGACGGCAT
>JAGPBF010000313.1 GCA_018063505.1 Rhodoferax sp. | reverse complement strand
CTGCGTTCAACGGCGAGGCCGGCATCAAGACGATCGAGCTGATGAAAGCCATGTCCAGGTTCATGACGCCCAACTACCTGGCGTCCAATTCCGACGACGTGATGAACCAGTTCCAGCAGGGCAAGGCTGCCATGGGGGTGCTCTGGGCCAGCCGGGCTGCGCGCATGGATGATCCTGCCGCATCAAAGATTGTGGGCAAGATGGATTTTGCCGCAGCACCTGCCGCGGTCAAGGGCGGCAAGAGCGCCACGCACCTGTGGTGGGACGGTGTGGCCATGCCCAAGAATCTGGGCAACGATCGTGACACCGTGTTCCAGGTGCTGATGGACGGCATTGACGAGGCCACCGTGACGTCGGGCAACGACCTGACGATCTGGATCCGCTCGAACTACAAACCGACCCGTTTCGGCACCGGTGTGACCCTGTCGATGAATGCCGGCGCACCGATCTGGCCGACCGAGCCCTACCTGGGCCTGGCGACCAATGAGATCGGCAAACTCGTACCGGAGGCCCTGGGTGGTGCGATGACGCCGCAACAGGCGCTGGATGCGGCGGCGGCGAACTACGTCAAGGCGGCAACCGAAAAGGGTTTCATCAAGTAACGACCGGTCGTGCGGCGCCGCGCCCGGCCCGGGTGCCGGTGCGCGCAGCCCCCGGTGTGCGGGCAGATAGTCCGACGCCGGGATTCGTACAGAGGTTTTCCAGCGCGATGAACGCCTGGTTTCCCATGCAGGTGGTACACGATGAAGACCAGATCTTTTCTCCAGTTTGTGGCACCGTCGGTGGCCATGATGCTGCTGCTGCTGGCGGCGCCGATGGTCATCACCTTCTATCTGTCGGTGCGCAACTGCGCCCTCGAGATGGAGATGGTCAAGATCGAGGAATCGACACCGTTCGGCAAGCGCGAGACGCTGACCCAGCGTGCCAAACTCGGCGCCGACGGCCGCGCCGTCGAGAAGTGTGAATTCGTCGGGCTGAGCTACTACCGCAAAGTGCTGGGCCTGGACAAGGATGCACCTGACGCCGCATCGGACCAGCCGCCGGACGCGGGGGGCAAGGTGGCCAAGGGCGACCCGGCCGACAACGAGTTTCTGGGCGCGCTCAAATTCACGATGATCTATACGTTTTCGACGCTTCCGTTCGTGCTGGTGATCGGCTTTCTGCTCGCGCTGGCCGTCAACGGTGCCACGCAAAGACTCAAGGGCATGTTCATCACGGCCTCGCTGTTGCCCTTCATCATCACGCCGGTGGTCGCGGCGCTGTCGATCAAATGGCTGTTCCGCGACAACGGCCTGGTGCCCTACCTGCTGTCGCAGTTCGGCATCGAGGTGTTCTGGATGGCGCAGGCCTGGTCGGCGCGCCTGCTCATCATCGTCTATGGTATCTGGCACGTAGTGCCGTTTGCCTTTATCGTGCTGTACGCCGGGCTCCAGTCGGTGCCGCAGGATGCGCTCGAGGCGGCGACGATCGATGGCGCCAGCCGCTGGCAGAAGTTGCGTTATGTGACGGTGCCGCACCTGATGCCGCTGTTCGTGTTCATCACCTTGATCCACCTGATGGATGCATACCGGGTGTTCGAGCCGGTCGTCGTGCTGACCCAGGGTGCGTTCACGACCAGCGTGCAATACCTGACCTATCACATCCTGCTGCTGGAGAACAACCCGTACAAGGCCAGTGCTGCCGCAGTGCTGACGCTGATCGGTATCGTGGTGTTGCTGATTCCGTTGCTGGTAAAAACCTGGCGCGAACAAAAAGGAGGCTTGTGATGGCCGGCAAACGCAATATCCCGCTGTCGATCCTGTTGTACGCCGGGCTGGCGTTCTGGCTGGTCATCGCCTCGTTGCCGGTGGTCTGGACCGCCATCATTTCATTTCGGCAATACGTCGACGCTTTTTCGTCCCCGATCAAGTGGATCGCGCCGTTCACGTTCGACAACTACACCCGGCTATGGATCGGCCAGGAGTTTTACCGCAACTTTCTCAACACCGCGCTGGTGACGGTCTTCACGGTGACGATATCGCTGACCGTCGGCTGCCTGGCCGGTTATGCGCTGTCGCGTTACCGCGGGGCCATGGGTTTCTGGCTGCTGCTGGTGGCGTTGATGTTCCGCGCGATTCCGCATTCCAGCCTGCTGCCGTCGTTTTTCACGATCTTCGACGCGCTGGGCATCCGCAACACCTATTTCACGCTGATTTTCGTGCTGGTGGCGATCAACCAGCCGTTCACGATCTGGATGCTGCGCTCGTTCTTCGTCAACATTCCCAATGAACTTGACGAGGCGGCTCTGGTGGACGGCTGCACCCGGTTTCAGGCGTTCCGGCGCGTCATCATCCCGGTCATGTGGCCCGGTGTCGTGACCACCGGCCTGTTCAGCTTCCTGCTGGCATACAACGACTTTTTGCTGAGTTCCGCCCTCACAAGTGGAGACCACATGACCATGCCGGCAGCGATTGCGAATGCGATCACGGCCGAGACCGAGGCCTTTCTGATGCAGGGCGTGGCCGGCGCCGTGAGCATCACGATCCCTCTGATCATCCTGGTGGTGGTTTTTCAGAAGCAGATTGTCGGTGGCCTGACACAGGGCGCCGTGAAAGGCTAGTTTTTTCATGCCGATGGATGTGCACGCCTTCAACAAGGCCGCATTGGCGCCGATGCGCCAGGCCTTGTACGACTACGAACCCTCTTCGGTGCGCGCCGCGCTGCTGTCGGTGTTCAGGCCCGATGCGGTGGTGCATCTGGCAACGCCTTACGACGATCTGGATGGCCCGCAGGGCCTGTACGGCAATGTCTTCGAACCCTTGCAACGCGCCATTCCCGACCTGGAGCGGCGCGCATCAATCGGGACCCGGAGCAGCCGCTGCGCATTGCATTGCGCTGGTCGCTGACCGGCACCCATGGCGGATTCGGCCACTTCGGCGCACCGACAGGTGCGCCCATGTACGTGATGGGCATGAGCCATTTCAACATGACAGGTGGCAAGGTGATGGCCGAGTACATGGTGACAGACGAAGTGGCGATCTGGAAACAGATTGTCGCGCATGTCGAAAGCCGGGCCGGCGCCGGAACCTGAACAGCTGGCTGACCGTCGCCGGTCGCTAGTCGGCAGGCGGGCCTCCGGTCGGTGGCTACGGCATTGTCTGTGGACGGGAAACTGCAGATCCGATGTCAGTTGCAGATGACGCAAACCGGTACCAGCCACGCCAAAGTGGGCGCTATGATGCCTGTAATCCTCTATTCACGCAGCAGACATGTCCGACCTGGCCGAACAGATTCGTGAAGCACTGGCGATGTTTGCGCGCACCGGAACCGAGCCAGCCTTGATTGGCGGCTTGGCGGTGGTTGCACATCAGGTGGTTCGCGCCACCAAGGGTGTGGATTTCTCGGGTGACACCGACACCGATGCCGGAGCGGGACTGGGCCTTGCCGATGCAGCAGCAGTGCTTGCGCGCGAGGCGGGCGTGCCTTTTCAGGCGCCGATGCACAAGGATTCTGGCGTCGACCCCATGTCCGAGTGGTTGAGCCTGATGGAAGTAGTGCAAATGCTTTGCCCTGTTTGGCCCGTGCGTGACAAACCCATGCAGGGTGACCATTGGCGACTGTGATGGCGTCTGGCCGCGTTTCCTCGTCGGCGTGACGTCCGGGCGCATCGCGGCAACCATCG
>JAGPBF010000125.1 GCA_018063505.1 Rhodoferax sp. | reverse complement strand
TGCCCGCATTGCGACGGCCCGCTGTTCAAGGGCAAGGATGTGGCGGTCATCGGCGGCGGCAATTCCGGCGTCGAAGCGGCGATCGACCTTGCCGGCATCGTGCGCCGCGTGACGCTGGTCGAATTTGCCGACCAGCTCAAAGCCGACGCAGTGCTGGTGAAGAAGCTGCGCAGCCTGCCGAACGTGGCTGTTCACGTGAATGCGCAAACCACCGAGATCACGGGTGATGGCCAGAAGGTCGATGGCCTGGTGTTCAAGGACCGCGCCAGCGGCCAAAGCCAGCGCGTCGATCTGTCCGGCGTGTTCGTGCAGATCGGCCTGGTGCCCAACACCGAATTCCTCAAAGGCACGGTGGAACTCAGTCGTTATGGCGAGATCCTGATCGACGCCAAGTGCGCCACCAGCATCCCCGGGGTGTTTGCTGCCGGTGACGCGACCACGGTGCCGTTCAAGCAGATCGTGGTCGCAGCCGGCGAAGGTTCGAAGGCGGCGCTCAGCGCCTTCGATCACCTGATCCGCTCACCGCTGGCGGCCTGACAGATGCTGGCGAACGAGGGCATGTCTGGCTACGTGGGTCGCACGGGCCGGCGCACAGGGTTCGTCACGGCAACTGCTCTGGCAGTTTGGCCTCACAGCCGCGGGAATGATTGGTAAGCCGTGGCTGTCGAGGCCTGTGGCGCTGGTACGTTTGTGCCGGTTTGCGGCGTGACCGGGAACACCGCGTTGATCTGGCCGGTACCGGAGGCGCCGAAATACGGTGTGAGCACTTCGACTTTGCCGTCGTAGTCCGACCAACCCATCGCGCCGAGCAACATCGCGGTGTCGTGCATGAAACCCTCGCCATGGCCCTTGGATGCATATTCGGGCAACATTTCGCAAAACGTGCGCCAGTCGCCACGCTGCCACATCGCCACCACCGAGCGATCGAGGGTTTCGAGGAACGGGCTCCAGGTCTTGAACGCGAACGCGGGCGCCAGGCCGTTCTGCGCGAAGCGGTGGCTCAGCGAGCCACTGGCCAGTATCGCCACCGTGCCCTCGTAGTGGTCCTCGATCGCGCGGCGCATGGCCCAGCCCAGCCGCGCGCTGTCGTTGAGGTAGTGCGCGGTACACAGTGCCGAAACGCAAATCACCTTGAAATGCTGGTCCGCGTTCATGTAGCGCAGCGGCACCAGCGTGCCGTATTCCGGCTGCAAGGTGGTGTCTGCATGCGCCAGTGTCTCCACGCCGTGTTCGTTGCAGGTTTTGGCCAGCAATTGGCCCAGTTCCGGGTTGCCGGGTGATTCAAACGCCATGTTGGCAATGAAATGCGGCAACTCGTTGCTGGTGTACAGCCCCTTGAAATGGCGGCCGCAGTTGACATGGTAGTTGGCGTTGACCAGCCAGTGGGTGTCGAACACCACCAGTGTGTCCACGCCCAGCGCGCGGCAACGCCGGCTGATTTCGTGGTGACCGTCGATCGCGTCCTGGCGCGTGCCCTTGCGCGGACCGTCCAGTTCCGACAGGTACATCGATGGCACGTGCGTGATCTTGGCGGCGAGCGCTAACTGTCCCATGTCAGGCTCCCCAGTGCGGTATGTGATGGTTGCCCATCGACACTGCCACGTTCTTGGGTTCGAGGAAAACCTCGTAACTCCAGCTGCCGCCTTCGCGGCCGGTTCCGCTGGCCTTGGTGCCACCAAACGGCTGGCGCAGGTCGCGCACATTCTGGCTGTTGACGAAACACATGCCGGCCTCGATGGCGGCTGCTACCCGATGCGCGCGGCCGATGTTCTCGGTCCAGACATAACTCGACAGGCCGTAGCTGATGTCGTTGCTCTTGGCGATCGCATCGGCTTCGTCCTCGAACGGGATCAGGCAGGCGACCGGGCCGAAGATCTCTTCCTGTGCGATCCGCATCCGGTTGTCGACGTCGGCGAACACGGTCGGTCGCACGAAGTTGCCCCTGGCCACATGCGCCGGCAGTTCGGGGGCATCAAGGCCTCCACATAACAAGCTTGCGCCTTCTTTGGGGCCGAGTTCGATATAACTGCGCACCTTGGCCAGATGGGCCTGGCTGATCATCGGGCCGATGGTGGTTTTCTCGTCCATCGGGTCACCGACCACGATACGTTTCGCGCGCTCGGTGAACTTCTGCACGAAGTCGGCGTAGATGCTTTGCTGCACCAGGATGCGGCTGCCGGCGGTGCAGCGTTCGCCATTGTTCGAGAAGATCATGAATACCGCGGCATCGAGCGCACGCGCCAGGTCGGCGTCGTCGAAGATCACGAACGGACTCTTGCCGCCGAGCTCCATGCTGAACTTCTTCAGCCCGGCGGCCTGCACGATGCGGTTGCCGGTGGCGGTGCTTCCGGTGAACGAGATCGCCCGCACATCCGGGTGCCGGCACAGCGGTTCGCCAGCATCCTTGCCGTAACCATGCACCAGGTTGAGCACACCGCCCGGGATGCCCGCCTCCAGCGCCAGTTCGCCCAGACGCGCCGCACTCATCGGCGAGAGTTCGCTCATCTTGAGCACCGCGGTATTGCCGAACGCCAGTGCCGGTGCGACCTTCCAGGTGGCGGTCATGAAGGGCACATTCCACGGACTGATCAGCGCGCAGACGCCCACCGGGTGAAACAGCGTGTAGTTCAGATGCGTCGGTGTCGGATAGGTATGGCCGTCGACGCGGGTGCACATCTCGGCGAAATAATGGAAGTTATCGGCCGCGCGCGGGATCAGTTGCTTGCCGGTCTGGGCGATCACCTGGCCGGTGTCGCGGGTCTCGGTGCCGGCGATCTCAGGCACGTGCGCGGCAACCAGGTCGCCAAGCCTGCGCATCAGCCGCGCGCGTTCGGTCGCGGGCAGGCCGGCCCATTTGGGAAAAGCCGCCTTGGCTGCCGCGACCGCGGCGTTGACCTCGGCCTCGCCGCCAACCGCTACCTCGGCCAGCACCTCTTGCGTGGCCGGATTGATGGTCTCGAAGTAGTCGTTGCCGGCGACGGGCTTGCCGCCGATCAGGTGGTCGATACGCATGGGGCTTTTTCCTGTATTGCGAAGGCGTCGTCGCCGACGATGGTGTTGACGAGGCGGCCGATGCCCTCGATTTCCGTGACCACCTCGTCGCCGACATTGACATTGACCACGCCGTCCGGCGTGCCGGTCAGGATCACGTCGCCTGCCTGCAGCGTCATGAAACTGCTCAGGTAGACGATCAACGCAGGGATGTCATTGATCAGGTCCGTGGTGTTGCCGCTCTGCGTCCGTTTGCCGTTGACCGTGGTCTGCAGAGCAAGACGGTGCGGATCGGGCACATCGGCCGCATCGACAAACCAGGGTCCGAGCACGGTGGCGCCGTCGCGGTTCTTGACCCGAAGATTGGGCCGGTACCAGTTTTCCAGGTAGTCGCGGAATGCATAGTCGTTGCAGACTGTGTAGCCGGCGACATGGCGCATGGCGTCCGCGCGCTGGACATGGCGCGCGGTGGCGCCGATCACCACCGCGAGTTCGCATTCGTAATGCATGAAGCTCACATCCGCCGGCCTGCGCGTCATGCCGCGGTGTCCGAGCAAGGCGCCCGGACCCTTCAGAAATACCAGCGGCTCGTCTGCCGACGTGACGGTGAGTTCCTTGGAAAGTTCCTTGACATGGTCCGCATAGTTGAGCCCCAGCGCAATGACGGTGCCCACTTCGAACGGCGGCAGCCACACCACGTCCTGTTCCTGCAATACCCGGCCATCGGCCAGTTGCAGCCCTCGTGCATGCGGACGGGCTTCGTGAATCGCGCCCGCATAAGCCACGCGTGCGGTCTTCATGCTGCCACCTCCACGGTCTCGGAGACCAACTGGCCTTGCAGCATGCCGATCGGTGCGCAATCGACGCTGAAGCTGTCGCCGGCTTTGGCCTGCGGTGCGCCGAACTTGACGCCCAGCATCAACACGTCGCCAGCCGAGAGTGTCATGAAGGCGCTGACATCCTGCAGCAATTGCGCGACACCGCGCTGCATGCCGCCGGTGCTGAAGGTGTGCACGCCATTGCCGGAGGTTGACACCACCAGCGTCAATGCGTCCGGATCAGGCACTTGCGAGGCCTGGACGACGCGCGGGCCGAGCAGACAGGACCCGTCCAAAGCCTTCAAGCGCACGCTGGGCCGGTAGAAACTGTCGTGCGGTACGCTGAGATCGGCCACCAGCGTCCAGCCGGCGATGTGCGAGAAGGCGTCCTGCGCACGTACGCGGCAGGTTGCGCGGCCGATGACGATGCCCAGCGATGCACCGATTTCCAGTGCCGGCGTGCCCGTGGGGACGGCGATGTGCGATCCGTGGCCCGCGAGGGTGTTGCGCGGCTTGAGATACAGGACCGGCGAGCGTGGCGCCGCCTTGTACGGCGCGTGGTTGGCCGCCTCACCGATGGCGGCCAGTGCTGCCGGATCGTTCAGCAATGTGCCGTAGACCGTGCCGGAAAGGCGCCAGGGCGCAAAGTTCAAACCCGAGTGGGTGGATGCCTTCATGGGGATATCCTGGAGATGCATGTTTTCGCTAATATGTGAGCAATGTAATTGCTAAGATGTGAGCGTGTCAAGTAAGATGGCCTGCTACGCGATGCGTTGCTGCATCGGACAGGTTTGACTCCGCCGCTCATGACCAAGACCCCTGAACCAGAGCGCAGCCGACCGCAGGCGCCACTTACGCACCGCAATCTGCCGCTGATGCTGCTGCAGGCGCGCGAGCGGGTGATCGCGCGATTCCGGCCCCTGTTCAACGAGCACGGCGTGACCGAACAGCAATGGCGCATCGTGCGCGCCTTGCTCGAGACCGGTCCGCTGGAGCCGCGCGAGATCGTGGTCGTGTGCGGCATTTCCAGCCCCAGCCTTGCCGGGGTGCTGGCGCGCATGGAGGAACTCGGTCTGGTCACCCGGGAGCGGCTCGACCACGACCAGCGTCGCCTACGGGTGTCGCTGACCGCGCGCAGCCGCGCGCTGGTGCGCCAGATGGCGCCCGGCGTCGAAGCGGCCTACAAGGCCATGGAAGCGCAGCTGGGGGCAGACCTGGTCCGGCACCTGGTTGACGCGCTGGATCAGTTCAATGCCCGGCATGACAACACCGGGATCGCATCGCAGGCGCCACCATGACGCCGTCCTGCCCGGGTTTGCATGCATCCTGAGGCCCCGTCGCTCTGGCGGGGTCCGCGCTGGGCACTGGCCATCCTGCTCGCTGTGCTGGGTATGGTCGGTCCGCTTTCGATCGACACCTACCTGCCGGCCTTTGCCGGGATCACCGATTCACTGGCGGCCACACCGGTGCAGATGCAGCAGACCTTGTCGGCCTATCTGCTCGGGTTCTCCGTCATGAGCCTGTTCCATGGCGCCATATCCGACAGCTTCGGGCGCCGGCCGGTGGTGTTGTGGGGCATGGCCGCATTTGCGCTGGCGTCTGCCGGGTGCGCGTTGTCGCAGTCGATTGGCCAGCTGGTGTTCTTCCGCGTCGTGCAAGGCCTGTGCACAGGAGCCGGCATCGTGGTGGCGCGTACGGTGGTGCGCGACATCTACCCGCCGTGGCAGGCCCAGAAGGTGATGAGCCAGATCACGATCTTTTTCGGCATCGCACCGGCGATCGCTCCGATGATCGGTGGCTGGTTGTTCGTCTGGCTGGGCTGGCGCAGCATCTTCTGGTTCCTGGCATTGGTGGGTGTGGCCTTGTGGGCGAGCAACTACCGGTATCTGCCGGAGTCGTTACATGTGAGTCAGCGCCAGTCGTTCCGGGTTGGCAATCTGCTGCGCGGGTATTGGCAGCTGGGGCTGGACCCGCGCTTTCTGTTGCTGGCACTGGCAGCGGGCGTGCCCTTCAATGGCAATTTCATCTACGTGCTGGCTGCACCTGCATTTCTGGGCGAACACCTGGGCCTGGCGCCGACGCAATTCTTCTGGTTCTTCGTGCTCAATATCGGCGGCATCATGGCCGGTGCCTGGCTCAGCGGGCGCCTCGCGGGCCGGATGGCGCCGCGCGAGCAGATCCGGATCGGCTTTGTCATCATGGCTTGTGCTGCCGTCGTCAATCTGGTCGCCAACAGCCTGTTCACCGCCCAGGCGGGGTGGGCCATGCTTCCGATGACGGTATATGCCTTCGGTTGGGCCCTGATGGTGCCGGCGGTCACCTTGCTGGTGCTCGATCTGCATCCGGCGCGCCGGGGCATGGCCTCGTCCTTGCAGATGTTCGTCGGCTCGGGCGGCAATGCAATCACGGCCGGGCTGATTGCGCCGTTCGCCATGTATTCCACCTTGGCGCTGGCGGTAGCGTCGATCGGGCTGATGGTGGTCGGGTTGCTGGCCTGGGTCGCACTGCGCCGGCGCTGGCCGGCGATCGGCAGCATGGGGGATGGCAATACCAGGGTCTGACGGTGCCCGGTCGCCATGGCAGGGGCATCCATGCAGACACAGCCACAATCGCCGGATCAGGAACCAGCTGCGAGAAATCCGACCATGCACATTACAGATGCCAGTGCCCGTGAATGGACCGTGCTGCAGACGCAATATGAACAGTATGAATTCGTCGCGCTGGCCATCAAGCTCGTGGCGGTGTCCTTGTTCGCCGTCAGCCTGTTGCTGGGGCTGCAGCAAGAACTCGTCGGTCTGCTGATGCTCGTGTTGTGGATGCAGGACGCCATATTCAAGGCTTTTCAGGCCCGTCTGGGCGAGCGCCTGCTGCAGCTCGAGCGACAACTTGCCGGTGGCAGCGAGGCTGCCGGCCAGGCTTTCCAGTTGCACACCCGCTGGCTGAGCGCCCGCAAAGGCGTGGCCGGGCTGCTGGGCGAATACCTGCGCAGCGCGGTGCGGCCGACGGTAGCGTATCCGTATGTGGTATTGCTGGTGGTGGCACTGTTCCTGGCAGCGGCCTGACAGGTCCGATCATGGAACACCCCATGGGCAGGAAACGCATCGGAACATGTCTGGCAGCGTTGCTGTTGTTGCTGGCGGCACCGGTGCATGCCTTGCAGATTTCCGGGCTGACACCCCAGGGCGAGGTGGCACGGGTCCGCCAGGTGGTGGTCAAGTTCGACCAAGCCGCGGTCCGGCTGGGCGATGCCCAGGCGCCGGCACCGGTCGCGATCAGCTGTGATGATCCGCAAGCCGCCAAGGGCTCCGGTCGCTGGGCCACCGAGCGCAGCTGGACCTTCGACTTCGCGCAAGACCTGCCGCCCGGCGTGCGCTGCGCGGTGCAGGCCAACGCAGATCTGCGCTCGCCCACAGGCGCTGCGCTGGCGGGGCAGACCCGGTTCAGTTTCAGCAGCGGCGGGCCATTCGTGCAAAACACGGTGCCGTATGCAGGCAGTCGGATCGACGAGGAGCAACATTTCATCTTGCGCCTGAACGGTCCGGCCACACCCGAGAGCATCCAGACCCATGTGTGGTGCGGCATGCGCGGCCTCGGCGAGCGGATTGCGGTGCGGCTTGTCGAGGGCGCGGACCGGGCCGCGATGCTGCGCGCGCGCCGGCTCGAACGACAGGCTTCGGCTGCACCGCTGCAATATGTGACGCTGGCCTGCAACCGCCGCCTGACACCCTCGGCCGACGTGCAACTGGTATTTGGCAAGGGCGTCAGCACGCCGGGCGTGGCCGGGGCATCCGGCATCGCCAACACGGTCGAGCGGCGTTTCGATTTCCAGGTGCGCGAGCCGTTTGCCGCCGACTTCCAGTGCGAACGCGAAAACGCGCAGTCCGCATGCCTGCCGATCCGGCCTCTGAGCCTGCACTTCAACGCGCCAGTGGCGCGCACGCTGGCCGAAGGCATCCGCTTGTCGGCCGGGGCCACGCGCTTGGCGCCGGTGTTCGACAAACCCGCTGGCGCGGATGCCGGTGCCATGGTCGACAGCGTCCGGTTCCAGACTGTATTGCCGGAAAGCACCACCTTCCTGCTCGAGTTGCCGGCCGGGCTTCAGGACGACAGCGGCCGCGTATTGCGCAACGCCGCCAGTTTCCCGCTCAAGGTCGCCACCGGACCGATGCCGCCGCTGGCCAAGTTCGCCGCGGCGCCGTTCGGCATCATCGAACGCCTGGCCGAACCCGGCGGTGTGGCCTTGTTGCCGGTGACACTGCGCAACGTCGAAGCGGCCTTGCCAGCACAAGGCCTGCGTATCGCACCGCCCGGCGGCACGACCGCCGGCAAGGTCAGCGATCTGCAGGCGAATACCGACGCGCAGATCATCCGCTGGTACCGCAAGCTGCAACGCTACGACGCATACCGGGTGCCGCGCGACCAGGCGGCCAAAGATGTCACCGGCCCATTGCCGGCGCCACTGGATGCAAACAACCGCGACGACGTGCAGACGCGCGTGGTGTCCTTGCTGCGGGGAAAACCCGGCGTGCAGACGCTCGATCTGCCGCGCCCGGTGCGGGACGATCCGCGGCCGTTCGAGGTGGTTGGCATACCGTTGTCACCGGGTTTCCATGTGGTCGAGATCGCCTCGCCGATGCTGGGCGCATCGCTGCTCGATCCGCGCCTTGGCAGCGATCGCACGATGTTTGTCCGCACCTCGGCGCTGGTCACCAACCTGGGCGTGCATTTCAAGCTCGGGCGAGAGAACGCGCTGGCCTGGGTCACCGCACTCGACAGCGGTCGTCCGGTCGCGATGGCCCGGGTAGTGGTATCCGACTGCAAGGGACGGGAAGTCGCCAGTGGCGTCACCGATACGAACGGCATCGCGCGTTTCGTCGGTATCCCGGCGCAGCCGCCGGCCTGCGACGACGACGACGGCGGCAGTTATGTGCAGGCCTATTTCGTCAGTGCACGTGCCGCCATCGACCAGCCCGGCCGCAAGGGCCTGGCCGAAGACCTGGCCTTCACCTGGAGCGACTGGCACAAGGGCATCGAACCCTGGCGCTTCAACCTGCCCACCAGCACGCAAGACACGCCGGACACCCGTGCCCACACGATCTTCGATCGCACGCTGCTGCGCGCGGGTGAAACCGTGTCGATGAAGCACATTCTGCGCAGTGAGACCTTGCAAGGCCTGGAGCTGCCCGCGAGCCGGCCCGACAAGCTGGTGATCACCCATGTCGGCAGCGGCCAGCAAACCACGCAGCCGCTGGCCTGGCGCAAGACCGCCACCGGTGGCCTCAGCGCCGAAAGCGTGTTTGTGATACCGGTGGCTGCCAAGCTCGGTGTCTACCAGATCAGCCTGGCCGGCGCAGGCGAGGGCCAGGCATGGCCGTCCGGCGAGTTCCGGGTCGAGGCGTTCCGGCTGCCGGTGCTCAAGGGCAGCGTCCAGCCGGCGGACCGTGAGGCGCTTGTCAAGCGGCAGAAACTCCCGGTGGGCGTGCAGATCGAATACGTCTCGGGTGGCGGCGCGTCCGGGCTGCCGGTGCAGGTATCGGCGCTGGTGCGCAACAAGACCCTGCGTTTCAATGGCTTCGACGACTTCAGTTTCACGCCACCGCGCAGCAGGGCCGAAGCGGCGCCGGGAACCGAGGAGAACGACGAGCAGAACGCCGGATCGGACACGCGGTTGGTTGCCGACAAGCTGCCTTTGACGCTGGACCGCAATGGCACTGGCCAGGTCACGGTCGACGACCTGCCCGCATCAGGGCAGGCACAGGAGTTGCTGCTCGAGGCGACCTATGCCGACCCGGGCGGTGAGGTGCAGACGCTGCGCAGCAGCCACACCTTGTGGCCGGCGGCCGTGGTGGCTGCCATCAAGACCGAGGACTGGGTCTCGGTCGGGCGGGATCTCCGGTTCCAGGCGCTGGCGCTGGATCCGGGCGGCAAATTGCAGGCCGACGTGCCCTTGCAGGTGCATGCCGTGGCCCGCGTGGTGACCACCAGCCGCAAACGCATCGTCGGCGGCTTCTATGCCTACGACAACCGCACCGAGATCAGGGACCTGGGACAGATCTGCAGTGGCCGCAGTGATGCACGGGGTCTGCTCGATTGCAAGGCCACACTGGCGCAGCCGGGCGAGGTCGAACTGGTTGTCACGGCCACCGACCGGCAAGACCGCAAGGCACAGGCCTCCTCCAGCGTCTATGTCACGCGCCTTGGCGAGGTCTGGTTCGGTGGCGATAACCATGACCGCATGGATGTGCTGCCCGAGAAGAAAAGCTACGAACCCGGCGAGACCGCGAAGTTCCAGGTGCGCATGCCGTTCCGGTACGCAACCGCACTGGTGGCGGTGGAGCGCGAAGGCGTCATCGAGACCCAGGTGCTGCAGCTGCGCGGCGAGGATCCGACGATTGCGCTGAAGATCAAACCCGAGTGGGCGCCCAATGTCTACGTCAGCGTGCTCAGCGTGCGCGGGCGTTTGCGCGAGGTGCCGTGGTACAGCTTCTTCACCTGGGGTTACCAGGCACCGCGCGAATGGTGGACCTCGTTCTGGTACGGCGGGCGCGAATACGTCGCCCCCACCGCCATGGTCGACCTGAGCAAGCCGGCGTTCCGGCTCGGTGTGGCCGAAATCCGGGTCGGCAGCCGGGCCCACAGGCTCGACGTCAGCGTCAAGGCTGACCAGGAAACCTACCCGGTGCGCGGCAAGGCCCAGGTGGCGATCCAGGTGAAGTTGCCCAATGGCCGGCCGGCGGCCAACGCCGAGGTGGCGATTGCCGCCGTCGACGAAGCCCTGCTCGAACTGATGCCCAACGACAGCTGGGACCTGCTGGGTTCGATGCTGCAGCGCCGTGCCTGGGGAGTGGAAACCGCGACTGCCCAGATGGAGATCATCGGGCGGCGCCATTACGGTCGCAAGGCGGTGGCCGCCGGCGGTGGTGGTGGCCACAGCGCCACACGCGAGTTGCTCGACACCTTGCTGTTGTGGAACCCGCGGGTGCAGCTGGACGCCGACGGACGCGCCAGCGTGACGGTTCCACTCAACGACGCGCTGACGCGGTTTCGCATCGTCGCCGTGGCCGATGCCGCCACCGGCCTGTTTGGCACCGGCTCCACCCAGGTGCGCGTGACGCAGGACCTGCAGATCATCAGCGGACTGCCGCCGCTGGTGCGCGAAGGTGATCGTTATCAAGCCCGTTTCACGCTGCGCAACACCACGGCAAAAGCCATGAAGGTGACGCTGACACTGCGGGTACCC
This sequence comes from Rhodoferax sp., assembly GCA_018063505.1. Taxonomy (GTDB): domain Bacteria; phylum Pseudomonadota; class Gammaproteobacteria; order Burkholderiales; family Burkholderiaceae_C; genus CAISIP01. The sequence continues at coordinate 1,766 of JAGPBF010000125.1, read as the reverse complement.
TTGCTGGAACTGCCGGCGCAGTCGCTCGACATTCCGCCTGGCGAGGCGCGCGAGTCCAGCTCGATGGTGACGGCACCGCTACAGGGCGGTGCAGCCCGCCTCGACGGATTGCAGTGGGACATCCAGGCAGTCGATGCCGTGTCGGGCGCCCGCGATGGGCTCAAGGTCCGCCAGCGGCTGGACCCGCTGGTACCGCTGGCGGTACAGCAGGCGACACTGGTGCAGGTCGATGGCCGTTATTCCGTGCAGGTGATGCCACCGGCATCGGCCGTGCCCGGCCGTGGCGGGCTCAAGCTCACGCTGCAGCCCAAACTGGCTGACGGCCTGCAGGGTGTGCGCGACTGGTTTGCCCGATACCCGTTCAGTTGCCTGGAGCAGCAGGCCAGCAAGGCCATCGGTCTGCGCGACGCCGCAGCGTGGCAGCAATTGCGTGCACAGTTGCCGGCTTACCTGGACGCCGACGGACTGGCCAGCTATTTCCCGCCGCGCGAAGGCGACGGCGCCCGGGGCAGCGACACACTCACGGCTTACCTGCTGGCCACCAGCCACGAGGCGGCGGCGCTGAACCCGGCGTTTGCGCTGGACGAAGCGGTGCGTACGGCGATGGAGCGTGGCCTGACCGGTTTTGTCGAAGGGCGCATCCAGCGCAATTTCTGGAGTCCGCGCCACGACCTGGACATCCGCAAGCTCGCGGCCATCGAAGCCTTGTCGCGTTATGGCAAGGCCCATGCCCGGCTGCTCGACAGCATCACGATTGCGCCGAACCAGTGGCCGACCCATGCGGTGATCGACTGGCTGATGCTGCTGGGCCGTATGCAGGATGTTCCGGAGCGCGCGCGTCGCCTGGCCGAGGCGCAGCAGATCCTGCGCGCACGCATCGACTACCAGGGCAGCCGGATGGGTTTCTCCAGCGAGAAGGACGACTACTGGTGGTGGCTGATGCAGAACGCCGATGTGAATGCGGCGCGGCTGATGCTGGCGGTGATCGACGACCCGGCCTGGAAGGACGACATGGGTCGGCTGGCCAGCGGCTTCATCGGGCGCCAGCGAAACGGCGCCTGGCAGACGACGACGGCCAATGTCTGGGGTGGCATGGCGCTGGAGAAGTTCTCCGCACGTTTCGAGGCGACACCGGTCAGTGGCGAGACCCGGGCCACGCTGGGCGCGCAGCAGGCAGCGGTGGACTGGCGCGCGGTTGCACCGATGACGGCGGCGGACATGGGCGGGCTGTCGCAGACCCGTGGTTTTGGTGCGCCGCCGGCGCTGGGCATGTTGCGCAACAACGGCATGTTCCTGCCCTGGCCCGCCAATGGCGCGGCGCAGACGCTGCAACTCGACCACCAGGGCAGTGGCAGACCCTGGCTCAGCCTGCAGGCGCTGGCGGCAGTGCCGCGCACGCAGCCGATCGACGCCGGTTACCGGATCCGCAAGTCGGTGGCGGTGGTGTTGCAGGCCAATCCGGCGTTGCCGGCGGGGCACTATTCGCGTGGTGACATCCTGCGCGTCACGCTCGAGGTTGACGCCTCGGCCGACATGGCATGGGCCGTCGTGACCGACCCGATACCGGCCGGCGCCACCATCCTCGGTGGTGGCCTGGGCCGCGACAGCGTGATTGCCACCCAGGGCGAGAAAAACACCGGCCGTGGCGCCTGGCCGGCGTTCGAGGAGCGCGACTTTGCGGCGTTCCGCAGCTATTACGAATACCTGCCCAAGGGCGTGGTGCGGATGCAGTACACGATACGGCTGAACAATGCCGGCAGTTTTGC
>JAGPBF010000124.1 GCA_018063505.1 Rhodoferax sp. | reverse complement strand
GCCAGCAAAAACCCGGACCTACATCCCGGGCATCATCTGGCCGCGAATCTCGCCACCCTTGTTGGCCGCAGTATGCACATTGGCATACCACTTTCCCGCCATCAGGTCGGCGACCTGGGCCGGCGTCAGGGTCGCCTGGCCTTCGATCGGGCTGGCTGCGCTGGCAAACGGAACGACGACGCCGGCGTTGCTGCCCGCGGCCGCTGGACCATGGAAGTGCGCTGCCGCTGCAGGACCGCTCAATCCGGAGTACGTGAGCTTCCACTTCAGCACTTGGGTGTCCTTGTTCAGCGAGGCTTCGACCATGCCGGTCCCGTCGGTACGCACCGCAGGAACCTCGCTGGCGCCCGACATCCTGGCGGTGAATGTGACCATGTTGCCTGGCTGCATGGAACCGCAGCCGGAGATGCCTGCAACCATCGCGGCCAACACGAAACCGGTCTTGCAAAGTTTTGCGATTGTCATGTTTCTTCCTTTTGTTTGAACATATTTCCACCAGCGCCGTCCCATTGGCCACCCGTCAATGATGGGCCAGAGGGCAAACCAGTCTAGCAGTGGCAGGTACGCCTGGTGTCCGCTGGCATGCCTATCCCCCCATCGGCAACGCCGGTACTCGCGCAGCTGCGCCAGACCCGCAACGGGATTGAACCGCTAGCGCTGCGACGTCGACGCTTTCACGGCTCGCCATTCACCGGCCTGCAACTGCAGGGAGTAGCTCTCCAGCGCCTCGAAGCGATACGGCCGGCCCTGCTGGCGGCCCTGCTCGATCGAAATGGACGTGATCTCTAGCTGGTCACAGGTTCCGGCAGAGACCACGCGCCCTTCAATCAGCGGCCGGCGCTGCGAATACTCCGTAAGTCCATCCAATGCCGCAATCGCGCTTTGCACCAGTTCGTCTCTGGTGAAATCCAGCTCCGTTGCAGTACCGTCCTTGCCGATGATCTTTGCCTTGACGAGCGCTTCGGGGGCAAACATGACAAGCACCGCTGCGGAATCGCGCCGCACGATGGCTGCATCGAAGCGCGCCAGCCACTCTCTGGCGATGGCAGCTGCATTGCACATGTCGGGGCCAGCGGCAACTCGTGCATTGTCAGGCGCAGCCGGACTTGCCAATGGCGTCGGCGCCGGTTGAACTGTCCCCGGCACTGCTTGCAGGCCCGTCTGCGCTGGGTCCGCTGCGCCCGTGCGCGTCGGCTTGGCGCGCTGAAGCTCCAGTTCTTGCAATGACTTCTCCGGTGCCTGTTCCGACAGGGTGTCGAGTTCAGCGTCGAATTGACCGGGCACATAAAACTCGGGAACCCTGTCGAGCAGGACCGGCAGCAACAAGGTCAGCAATCCGCGCGTCCTTGAATTGCGTACGAAGCCTACTTTGCCGGGCTCCAGGTCGAGCGTATTGCCTCTGCTCTCCAGCGTCGTACCGCCACGATTGACCTTGTCGTAAGTGCCCGGCGTTTGCAACAGCTGGCTGGCAAGTTCCGGCGACATCACATAGGGCTCGTGGTCGGTCCCGCGAATTCCGATGGTGGCCGAGGGGGTGAAAATTCGCGCTCCGGAGCGATTGGTATGACCGATCCAGCCCGTGACGACGCGCAATGCGCCGGCGAAGATTCGCAGCACGAATTGGTCGCTGGGGTTTCCCTTGGCGGAAAACCGCTCGGCAACGAAGTCGCCACCACTGCGCAGCGCAAGATAGCCCGCATCGTCGGTCTTGAACAAGGCTTCTGCCGTGGCATCCGCGCTGATGCGATCGCCGACGAACACAGGATCTCCGACCGCAAGAACGCGGCTATTGCGCAGGTCGCCATCGGATGCGGTGACGGCACCCCGGATACGCAGGACCGATCCATATCGAACCGGCAGCTTTGCGGCCTCGGCCACTGCAGGTGCCGGGCTCTGGGCATGAACGCCAGGCAACAAACACGGAGCAAACGCAAGCAAGGCAAAAACAGCAAGAACGGATCGCATACCAGTACGCATAGGGTTGAATGGGTTTGATGGCAAACAGAAGGCGTCTTCAAGACGTTGCAGGGCAGATGTTGCTGTCATGCGGATGCGCTCAACGGCCGCCTTCGCCGACAAGCGCATAGGGCGCCCAGTAGGCAGGATGCGCGTAAGGCCGCTGCGCCATCACCGCGAGCATTGCGGCGCGCAGGCTGTCCGCGCGACGCGCCTGCAGATGGGCCATTTGGTGGGCAAAGGTATGGGTCGTGATCAAACTGGCGGATTCACTCTCGACAGACCAATGCGTTACCAGCAGACTGCGCGAGCCGGCATAGAAGAATCCACGGGCCAGGCCACTGAGCGCCTCTTCGGCCTGGCCCTGCGCAGCCGCCGTGTTGCAGGCAGACAGGACCACCCAGTCTGCGTTGAGCTTGAGGCTGAGCACATCCTCGAGTGTCAGCAAGGGCGACAAGGGCTGCGCATCTACGGCGCCATTGGCAGCCATGGCCAGAGCGGGCTGGCGCAGATTGGGCAGGTCCCCGGGTACCAGGCCATGGGTGGCGAACACAATCACCCGCCGCAGCGCCAGTTCACCACTTGCGTTCGCCTGCAGCACGCTGTCGCGGCTGGCAGCCTTGCCGAAAAACGCGTCCTTTTGCAGATCGGCCTTCAGCATATGGGCAATCTGCTGCACCTCGGCGCGGGTTTCCGGCAGGGGTGGAATCTGCGAATACTTCAGGGAACTGAGGCTGATGCCATCCTGGCCCGTTGATGCAATGGCACGGGTGAGGTCGAGCTGCCGCGTCTTCCCGGCCTGCGCAACCTGCTCGGGACCAAACTGCGGATCGCCCCAACCCATGAAGGCAAGCGTGGCAGGCTTGGCCTTGGCGAGTTGCTTGAGGGCCATCCAGGCACCAGCCCCTGGTACATGGCTGATGGCAAGCTGCCGGATCAACCAGGGCGCGGCACCGGGATCGCCATCGTAGGCCTGCGTTACCAATACCGAAAAGGGAATCTGCGCCAGGGCCCCCGACGTGGAGACAATCAGATGCCGCTTGTCGACCAGCGCACCTGCCAGCGGCTTTATGAGGGCGTCATGCAACTGGTTCGCAGCCACAAAATCGAACCTGGGCATGCCGGCGCCTTCGCCGGCCACATCCAGCGTGGCGCGCATGCGTTCGACCAGTTTGGCAACTTCAAGCTCCGTTATCTCAGAGTAGGCCCCAGTGACTCCCCGCGTGTGGTCGATGGCCCACAGGTGGGTTCCCATCGATGTGCTCAGGACCTGCACGAAGACCTCGTCATCGCCCAGTTGCGCGGCAATGTCGTGCACGTTGGCGGAACTCGGCCGCACCATCTGGTCATACTGGGGAAACAATCTGCGCACTTCCTGGTGCTGCTTCTCGCGCTGCATTGAAAGCTGCGCCACGCGCTGGCGCATTTGCGCAACCACCTGCGGCGTCTTCTGGACAACTTCTTCGCTCTCCTGCTCATTCATGTAGCGGTAAAGCGTATCGAGTTCACGCTGGACATCCTGCTGGCCGCGCAACGCCTGTTGAAGCCGGGGATCGGCAAACCGGGTACGTTGTGCCGCTTCGCTCAGGGCTTGTTGTACCGACGAACCCGCCAACCAGTCAGCCACCGCGAAACCGCGCTCCTGCGCCTTTGCATCCGTGTTGCTGCCCAGTGACTTGAGGTAGGCTTCGGCGATGCTCTTGCGCGCCAGCTTGCGCAAACCCTGGTCCTCATAACCTGTCGAGGCCCCTTGTGGCGTCATCAAGTGCTGCAGCGCATGGTCAAAGTGAATCTGTGCCTCCTCCTTCCTCGCGTTTTCCCACTTCGCCCAGGCCAGCAGGCCTTCGGTCAGCGCAGTGGTGAAATGGTCGGCGCCGAAATTCGCCTTCTGCCGCTGCCAGGTCTGCGAGAGCACGGCTTCGGCGTCCGAATAGCGCTTGAGCATGAGCAGCACCAGCGCGCGCGTTTGCGGATTGCGGGATTTTTGCTGCGCCTGAGGGTTGCCCTTAACCGCGCGATCGAGTTCGACCATGCTGTTCCACGCGTCTTGCCATTTGCCCTGCCCCGCCAATGCAGTTTGCTGCGCCGAACGCCCCGTCAACATGGGACCGGATGAAGGTGCAGCGCCCGCGCTCGCCATGACATCGAGGCACTTTCTAGCCCATTGCTCGCCCTCGCGGAATCGTCCCTCCTGGATACGCAGCCTGGCAATCTCGCTGTACAGATTGGCCTTGACATTCGGCGACACAGCGCCATTGGCGAACGTATCGAGCGCCTGCTTGAGGCTTTGATCGGCGTCGAACAAGGCGCCGCGCGCATTGCTTGCCGATGCCTGACCTGAAAGGGCGCTGACCAGTTCGTTGCGCGCATAAAAGCTGCGCGTGTCGTCGAGTTGCAGCCCCAGTTCCAGGCTGCGCCGTGCCGCAGTCACGGCACGTGCCAGCGAAAGCGCAGCCTTGTCATACTGCGACATGAAGGACTCCAGGTCACCCTTGATCAGATACACCTTGGCCTCGCTGCGCGCCACCTGGTATTGCTGATCTGCCCGGCCATTGCGCCCCTTGCCGGAAATCTGGCTCAGCATTTCCTGCGCCTGCACGATGGCGCTATTTGCCAACGCGGCATCACCCTGCAATCGCAGGTACTTCGAAGCCAGTTCGGCCCACAGTCGCGCCTGCGCCGGACGGTTGGGTGCCAACCTGATGGCCGCTTGCGCGTACGGAAAGAAGTCGGTCAGTTTCCCGATCTGCACCTTGGTCTTCGCCATATGCCAATGGCCCTGCCAGTCGTTTGGCAAGGCTTCGATCCAATTGCGGGTAAATTGCTCGGTGGCCGACAAATCGCCCAGGCGCTCGCCCAACAGCTTGCGCGAATGGAAAAACTGTACGAGTTCGCCTTGGCTGGCCCCACCTGGGGGCAGTTCCAGAATCCTGGCTCGGGCCGTTGCAGCTTCATCAGGACTGAGCGCCTGCGCCATGACCGTTTCGAATTCGTCATCGCTCTGAGCCAGCACCGGGTAGCAGAAACAAAGACACGACAGCAGCAAAGCCAGCAGACGGATCGGATAGGGCAGGATTGCCAGGAACTTGTGCATGTGCCACGAAGTATCTCATCGTGCGGACTTCCGCAAGGCGCGCAGGAAAGGCGCGCAGCCAAATTACCGTCGTCCCCCTGTCCCGGCCGTATCCACTACGACAAGGCCCTGCTCGGCCAGAGCTTTTTGTCGAGATTCAGGATCACGCTGACGCGCGATGCGATGCTGCTGCAATCGGCCGACAAGCACTGACAACCCGTGGGAACGCAGAGGCCGTTCTCTGCGTCACGCGTTTCTTCTCCTCAGCCTATCGGGTCGGAATCCCGACGACGGGGAAACCCGCTGTCATCGGCCCGATCCTGGAACTTGTCGCTGTACATTCTGCGATCCGCCATTTTCAACAGCGCTTCGGCGTCTGTTCCATCGTCCGGGTAGTAGGCCTCGCCCACCGATCCACCAAAATCCGTCAAAGCCACTGCTCCCAGCTCCAGCGCCGAGAGCGGCTGCTTGAGCACGGCACCTATGTGCAGGCGAACACGCTCCAGATCTTCCCTGGCATCGACCCGATCGAGCAGGATGGCGAATTCGTCACCCGACAGGCGCGCCACCAGATCCTGTGACCGAACCGTGGATCGCAGGCGTTGGGCCACCTCGACCAGCACCGAGTCCCCGGCACCATGCCCGTACCGGTCGTTGACGCGTTTGAAGTGGTTCAGGTCGATGAACAGCACCGCAAAACCGGTCCCGGACGGCTGCACCGCAGCCTGCCGGATCTTGCTGCGCAGATGCAGCATGAACGACTCCCGATTGGCCAGGCCGGTCAACGCATCGGTCTGCAGCCGCTGCTGCATGGTTTCAAAGCTGCTCGCCAGCTGGCCGATTTCATCGGCCCGGCTGATGCCCACCGGCCACGCCAATTCGCCCTCGCCCACCCGCAGCGCCGCCTCCGACAGCCGCTTTAGGTCGCCCGATACCCAGCTCAGGATGCGCAATCCAAGGGCAATCGCGATCATGGCGGCCAATGCACCCAATAGCGCCGAGCGGATCAGGTTCTCCGTGACGCCGGTCATGAAGTCACTGCGCGGAAGCGCCACCACCGTGATCCACTCCAGACCCGAATCGTCGCGCAATCGGTCGAACCCCACATGGATCAGCCGCCCATCCGCATCCTGAAAGCTGAGGGTCTGTGCACCCGAATTGCTGCCTTGCGCGGACAGGCGGGCCTGCACCTGGGCATAGATCGCCTTGACCAGCGGGCTGCCGCTGTCGGCCGCGCTGACCCGGACCTTGCTGCCGTCTGCCATATCCCGCACATTGGGACTGGCCGAGGAGGCGATCAGATCGCCATTGGGTTCGACGATAAATGCCAGCCCGTTGGTCGATACCCGCAGATTGGCGACAAAATGGTTGAGGGCACGCAGCGAGACATCGGTGGCCACCACGCCTTGGAATTCGCCGTTGGATCCGAGCACGCGCCGCGCGCGCGTGGCAACCAGGTCACTGGTACCGAAGTCGATATACACCGAGGTCCAGGTCTGGTCCCTGCGCGTCTCTCCGGCCCTGTACCAGGGACGCACGCGGGGGTCGAAAAACTTTGCCTCCAGCGCCTGAAAGTTCAATTCGCCACTGATCCCTTTGAACCGGTAGAAGCTGCGCATGTCCTGCGCCTTGAGCTTGATGCGCAGCTCGCCATCGGTACCGGAGAGCCGGAACAGGCCGATACCCTGTCCGAGGCGATTGCCATAGTAGACATAGTTGTTGGGATCGGTATGCAGAGAGGTCGCAATCCAGAACCGTGTGCGCAAGGCCTGGACGTCCGCGTCGATCGACGGCGCAGCGGGCATGCCATCGGGGAAGGCGGCCTCGAGCACCGCACCGGATCCCATGATGTGGCGGTCGACCGCCTGGCCGATCCGCCCGACGGTCTCGATCAGCAGATGGGATGAGACCGCATCCACCGCGCGGCTGCCGGCGGAATAAGACAGCGCAACCATCGTCAGCGCCAGCGCAAGCACCAGCACCACATACGGGATCGTCAAGACCTGGCGTAAGGACAGTCGGAATTTTTGTTGCTCGCGCATGTCGTCAAAATCAAGCCCACATGCGGCATTCATCGCGGTCTTGGTCGTCTTATTCTTGAGGCCGAATCCACCCCCATGGTGATACAGCCGCGTATGCGCCTATGTTACCCGGCGCCAACGTCGATTCGCCCGATGGTGGGATGCCACCCAGAACGTCCTGTCACGGCGCAGTACCACACCAGGCGATTGCCACCGTCACTGCCATGATGTCAAAAATTCCACCCATATCAGGGTATTTCGGGTCCGCGAGTCTTCCAAGTCAAGAACCAACAGGGAGCTACTTGTCAACGGCCCCCAAGGCCAATATGCCGAAGTGGTCCGGACTCAGGATCTCGATTACGCCACGGCGCAGCGCCACATGTCCGGACTGCTCCAGGCGCTTGAGCTCGGTCGACAGCCTGGGACGGCTCACGCCGCAGCGCGCCGCCAGATGTTCATGGGTCGTTCCGAGCAGGTAGCGCCCGTCCAATCGGCGCGGCGCATCGAGTATCGCCCGCCCGATGGCGACGCGGACCCGTTCCGTGACGCCCCGCTCGAGCCACCCACGCTCGCGCAACTGCACCTCACGCAGGCGCTGCGCCAGGAACCGAACCAGCAGCACGAGCCGTGCGTGGTCCTGCTGCAGGCAACGTTCGATGTCGGCCACCGGAATCCAGCGCAACGCCACATCCTGCAATGCCACCAGATCGACCGGTTGCGATTTGCCTGAAAACAGCGTCGACACCATCACCAATTCACCGGCCTCGAACGAGATCGGGATCACCTGGTTTCCCTGGTCGCCAATATGCACCACGGCATCGATCGCGCCGGACACCAAAAGCGGTAAATGGATCACCGGCGACCCGATGTGTGCCAACTGCTGGCCGGCCGCAAATGTCTTGAGCGGATAGGCGAAAAAGTCCAGCGCAAGCGCAAGCGCCGCCACCATCTGGCGGTTGAGCGCCCGGCTATCGTCCACATCAGGATTTTCCCTAATCACGGACTTGTGTTCCCGCAGTAACTGAGCAATTGCGTCCTGGCCCAAACAATCCGACTGGTTCGCATTTCAACATATCCGAGGGACATCTCATGGCTTTCAACCGCAGGTTCGCGCTTCAACTCCTGGCCGCCGCCGCTTTGTCGGCCCTTGTGGTGTCGCCGACGCAGGCGCAGACGGGCAAGAAATTGACAATTCTTGTCGGCTTCCCCGCCGGTGGCGCGGTGGACGCCGTCGCGCGGGCAATGACCGAAACCCTGCGCGGCGCCGGCTACACCGTGATCATCGACAACAAGACCGGTGCCGGCGGGCGTCTGGCGACGGACACATTGCTGGCGGCACCTGCCGACGGCCAGACTATCATGTTGACACCCGGCGGAAATCTGACCATTTATCCGCATATCTACAGCAAGTTGCGCTACGACGCGTTGAAGGATTTCGTTCCGCTGGCCACTGCGTGCGAGTTTCAGTTCGGCCTGGCCACAGGTCCCGGAACACCGGCCAAGACACTCAAGGAATTCATCGCCTGGGCAAAGGCTAACCCCGGCAAGGCGTCGTTCGGAACGCCCGGGGCCGGCACTGGCATGCACTTCCTGGGTGTACAGCTGGCCAAAGACGCAAAAATCGACCTGGTCCACATTCCTTATCGCGGTGGTGCGCCTGCCATGGTCGACGTGATCGGCGGCAACCTTCCGTCGTTGTTCACCACGCTGCCCAACCTGCTGCAGCAACACAAGGCCGGCAAAGTCCGCATCCTGGGCTTCTCGGGAGAAAGCCGCCTGCCGTCTCTGCCGGATGTACCAACGTTCAAGGAACAGGGATTTCCCAACCTGACGATGAGCGAGATGTTCGTCTTCATGGCCCATGCCAACACGCCGCCGGCGCTGCAAAAGGAGCTTGCCGGCGCCTTGTCCGCAGCCGTACGCAGCAAGGATGTCACACAGGCGCTGGCAAAAGCCGAATTCGAGCCGCTGGTGATGGAGCCTGCGGCCATCGGCAAACGGCTGGAGACGGAATCTGCCCGCTGGGCATCCGTGGTCAAGAGCACGGGCTACAAGGCGGAAGACTGAGCGGTCCGTTTCGATTGCACCCCCTCATCACTGACGAACTGCCCATGTCCCGTCCCAATATCCTGCTGATCACCAGCGACCAGCACCGAGGCGACTGTTTTGGCTTCGAAGGCCGGGCCGTGCATACCCCGCACCTCGACCTGCTGGCTACCCAGGGCACCCGCTTCGCCACCTGCATCACACCCAACGTCGTGTGCATGCCGGCCCGCAGCTCGATCCTGACCGGCGCATTGCCATTGACCCATGGTGTGCATGACAACGGCATCGATCTGGACGAAAGCATCGGGGAACAGGGGTTCGCCGGCGCGCTGGCTGCAGCTGGCTACGCCACGTCGTTCATCGGCAAGGCGCACTTTTCTAGCAACCACTCACCTGAACCGACCGGACGCTGCGAGAACTTGCGCAGTGCCGACCGATACACGGATGGTTGGGCGGGTCCCTACATGGGTTTCGAACACGTGGAGCTGGTGCAGCTTGGTCACAACTACTGGTTGCCCGAACGTGCCCCCGGCGGCATGCACTACGAACGCTGGTACCACGGCGATGGCCTCGGCGATCTGAAGGACAAACTGTACCGCCAGAGCCTGGGTCGCGGAACTTCAGCCGCGCAGACCCACCACAGCACATTGCCGCAGGCCTGGCACAACAGCAATTGGGTCGGCGACCGCGGCATCGAGTACCTGCGAGCACACGGCCGCGCGCGACGTGCCGGCTCCGAAAAGCCGTTCTGCAGTTGGTTGTCGTTTGCCGACCCGCATCACCCATTTGACGCGCCGGTCCCGTGGAGCATGCTGCACCGACCCGAGGATGTGGACCTGCCGCTGCATCGAAACCGTGATCTGGAGCGACGACCCTGGTGGCACCGCGCCGCACTGGAAAACACGCCGCAGGGCGGTGACCGAAAGGTACGGGAAGAATATTCACGCATGGCGCCACAGACCGATGGACAATTGCGCGAACTGATCGCCAACTACTACGGCATGATCGCGCTGGTCGACCACAACATCGGTCGGGTGCTGAGCGCGTTATGCGACGAGGGCTTGGCCAACGACACCCTGGTCGTGTTCACATCGGATCATGGCGAATGGCTCGGCGACCACGGCCTGTTGCTCAAGGGCCCGATGTTCTACGAAGGTTTGCTGCGGGTTGGCTTGCTTGTGCGCGGCCCCGGTGTGCCTGCGAACAAGCTGGTGACCGACCCTGTATCGACGCTCGACCTGGCGGCGACCTTTGGGGACTATGCCAAGGTCCCGGTCCCCGCCGCGGTACACAGCCGTTCGTTGCGCCCGCTGATCGAAGGCGATGCGTCACGTGACCATGCGCTGACCGAGTGGCGACTCGGTCCGGCCCGCTGCGGCATCGCGCTTGATTTACGTGGCGTACGCACGGCCGATGCCAAACTCACGCTGGAACTTGGCAGCGGCGCCGGTGAAATGTACGATCTGCTAGAGGACCCGTACGAGCTGGTAAACCGCTTCGACGACCCGGCCTGTCGCGGCCTGCGTGACGAACTCACGCAGCGCCTCATGGCGCGACCGGATGACATCCGGGACCCCATGGCCGCACCGGTTGGACCAGCATGAATCGCCGGGCCGCACGCAGCTTCACCGAAACCGTTCAGGGCGACCCGATGGCCGACCCGGTCCGGTTCACCGAAACCCTGCTCAAGCTGGGTTGAAACACCTCTCGCCCATCATCCCTCTAGCATTTGAGAACCCCATGATCAACCGCAGAGACTTCTCCCTGGCAGCAGGTGCTGCCGCACTCGGCCTTCCCGCTTTCGCACAATCCGACGTGATGCGCCTAGTCGTCGGCTTTCCGGCCGGCGGCATCGTCGACGTGATCGCACGTGAACTCGGCGAGGCACTCAAGCCCCATCTGGGCGGGCGTAACGTGATCATCGACAACAAGCCGGGCGCCGGCAGCCGCATTGCAGTGTCCGCAGTCAAGTCCGCGCCGCCGGACGGCAACACGCTGTTGCTGACGCCGGCATCGATCATGACGCTGGGCCCGGCTGTGTTCCGGAAGCTGCCCTACGACTCCGTCAAGGACTTCGCACCGGTGAGCACGGTGTGCATGTCAACCAATGCGCTGGCCGTCGGCAATCACGTGCCCGCAAGGACCCTGGGTGAATTCATCACCTGGTGCAAGGCGAACCCGAAGGAAGCGACTTATGCGTCACCGGGTGCCGGCTCCGGGCCGCATTTCCTGGGGGCGCAGATCGCGCAGGCGGCAGGCATCGAGATGCTGCACGTTCCCTACAAAGGCGCGCCGGACATCATGAACGACCTGTATGGCGGGCGTGTCGCATCCTTCGTCACCGCGCTGTCAAACGCCGTGCAGCCGCACAAGGACGGCCGCATGCGGGTGCTGGTCACCACCGGGGAAAAGCGCTCTGCACAATTGCCCGACGTGCAGACGGTACGCGAAGCCGGCTTCCCGCAGCTGACGCTGCTGGAGTGGTTCGGCCTGCTGGCGCCCGCCCGCACACCCGCCGACAAAGTCATCGCGCTGCATGCCGCGGTGCAAAAGGCCATCGGCAGCGCGTCGGTTCAGAAATCTTTCGCGACGCTGGTGATGGAGCCGCAGGCCATGGCACCTGCCGAATTTGCTGCGCGAATCCAGGCAGACATCGCGCGCTGGGCGCAGACCGCCAAGTCACTGAACTACCAGGCCATCGACGGATGAGCGGATCCGTGTTCCTGCTGGTCCACGGCGGCTGGCACGGCGGTTGGTGCTGGCGTCGGGTCGCCGACCGGCTGCGCGCCCTCGGCCATCGCGTTTTCACACCGACCCTGACCGGCATGGGCGAACGCGAACACCTGTTCACGCCCGAAGTCGGTCTGCACACCCATGTGCAGGACGTGCTGGCGGTGCTGCGCTTCGAGCAGCTGAGCGATGTGGTTCTGGTGGGCCACAGTTATGGCGGAGCCATCATCACGCAGGTGGCCGATCGCGATCCCGCAGTGCTGCGGGCATTGGTCTACGTGGACGCCATCATCCCTGAACATGACCAACCCGGGTGGGACGGCTTTCCGCCCGAGCGGCAACAGGCCATGCAACGCGGTGCGCAAACCCTAGGCGGCGTGCGTGTGCCGCCACCGGACCCTGCCATTTGGGGCATCACCGACCCCGATGACCTGGCCTGGGCCCGCGCCTGCGTGACACCGCACCCGATCAGGACGATGTTCGACGCCCCGGTGGTCACAGGACGCTGGCAGGAGGTACCGCGCAAGCACTATGTGCTGGCGGGCGCACATCAGGGACCGCGCTTCGTCGCCCACCATGCCGCCGTGTCGAACCAGCCCGGCTGGACCACCGCCGTCATCGACGGCGGACATGACCTGATGGTGACCCATCCCGAAGCATTGACGCACGAGTTGCTGGCAGCAGCGGTTGCCTGAAGCCATGACTACAACAAAACCCTCCAACATATTGATCCTGCTTTCCGACGAACAGGACGCCCGTGCACTCGGCTGCGCCGGCCACCCCTGGGTGCGCACACCGCACCTGGACGCACTGGCCGCGCGTGGCACGCGCTTCACCAACGCGTTCACGCCGGCGCCGATCTGCGTGCCGGCGCGCGCCAGCCTGGCCACCGGACGCTGGGTACACCAGGACGCTCGCTACTGGGACAACGCCATGGGTTACGACGGGGCCGTGCGCGGCTGGTGCCATGAACTGAAGGACGCCGGCCACCGTGTCGAATCGATCGGCAAGCTGCACTACCGCAACGGTGCGCTCGACACCGGCTTCACCCGCCAGCAGCGCAGCATGCACCTGGCTGG
>JAGPBF010000007.1 GCA_018063505.1 Rhodoferax sp. | reverse complement strand
TGTCGCCCCAATTTCCGGCATGGGTCACATAAACATCCAATCCTGTCTGGTCGGCAAGGTCCGTCCTGTGAGATCGGATTGCACAGACATCCGCCATGGTGCGCGTTCGTCGTACACATAGGCTACGCCGTACCGACAGCAGCCGAAATGGAGGGTTCTTACGAAATCGGATCGTATGGCAGCTTGGCGCATTTCCCGCCAGGATCGATAGCACTCATTCTGCAAAGACCTCCTGCAGGACGCCCAATGTACCGACCAAGGTCTTGGTCGAAACCGCACCCAATCGCTTGGCCAGCCGCACTTTGTCAACGGCCCGCAATTGATCCAGCAGTATCCAACCCTTCTGGCCCGCGTGGGTCACAGGCACCCGAAACGGCGCTAGCCGGCTCTTGCTTGTCATTGGTGCCACGATCAACGTGCGAAGGTGGTCGTGCATCTCGGACGGAGAGATCACCACGCATGGCCGCGATTTCCGGATTTCGCTGCCCACCGTCGGGTCCAGGTTTACCAGCCAGATCTCACCGCGCTTTACCACGCATGCTCCGCATCAGCCACGTTTCCAAATTCGCCCATCACCAAGGCGTCGTCGTCAGACTCGGCGATCTTGCGCGCTGCATCGGCCCAACCGGCACGAACGGGTTTGGCTGGTTTGCGCAACACCAGTGCGCCGCCCTCGACGGTAATTTCCGCCTCGCCCGTTTCCAGGCCGACCTGCGCCAGCAAGGGTTTGGGTATCACGATGCCCTGGGAGTTGCCGATCTGTCGGATGGTGATGTGCATGGGAATGCGATCTCGTTGAGTGGCAACAATGTTATTCCGATGGCATTTGACTGTCAAGCATACGCGCCCTCTGCCAATCCCTATGGGGTCGGATTGCACATATGTCATGCTCGGATCATCATGCGCATGGAGCCACGGCCGGGCGCATGACGCTTCGACCACCGACCACCGACAATCGCCCATCATGCTGGCCCTCCCGGATATCCGCCTCGCGACGCCTTCCGATGCGCCCGGCATCGCGCGCATGTCGCGCGACAACATCGAGCATGGCCTGCCGTGGAGCTGGACGGCGGCGCGGGTGCTACAGGCGATTCGTGATGCGTCGACCAATGTGGCCGTCGCCGTGCCGCGCCAGCGGCTGCAGGCTTTCGGCATCATGCAATATGCCGACGACGATGCCCACCTGGCGCTGCTGGCGGTGCAGCCGCTGATGCGGCACCAGGGTCTGGGGCGGGAATTGCTGGCATGGCTCGAACACTCGGCACGGGTGGCGGGAATCCGGCGGATCCGGCTCGAAGCACGGGCCGACAACCGCCATGCCATCACGTTCTACGAGCGCCAGGGTTATACCCGGGTCGGTCTTGCCGCCGGATATTACGAAGGCATCGTCGACGCGGTCAAACTGCGCAAGATGCTGACCTGAGCCGATTCAGGCTGAGGGCAGTAGCGCCACGCGCGTGAGCAGCGGCGCAGGCGGTGTGGCAGGCGCACTATCTGCCACCTGGATGTATTCAGATAATCGACTTGCGGCCAGTTCCGCCGCATTGGCATCCGCCGCATGAACCACGGCAAGCCGGTCGCCTGCGTCGATGCGCTGACCCACGGCCACGACATCACTCAATCCCACACGATGGTCGATGGTGTCAACGGCCTTGCGCCGCCCGCCGCCGAGTTCGATGACCAGCAGGCCGATGTCACGCGTGGCATGTTGCGCGACCCAGCCACCGCTGGCGGCCCGAACCTCGCGCTGCACCGGCGCTGCCACCAGAAAGTCTTGCGGGCGCTGCACAAAATCTGCCGGGCCACCGAGCGCCGCCACCATGCGGGCGAAGTGGTCCAGCGCCGAACCATCGGCCAGCACCCGGTCAATACGGGTCTGGGCCTGCGGTATATCGGGAGCCAGGCCGCCCAGCACCAGCAATTCGGCGCACAAGGCGGACGTCACCGCCTGCAAGCGTGGTTCGCGCCGCGCGCCACTCAGGAAATCCAGTGCCTCCACCACCTCCAGCACATTGCCGCAGCTGTGGCCCAGCACCTGGTTCATGTCGGTGATCAGCGCCCGCGTCGGCAGGCCGGCGCCGTTGGCCACCGAGACCAGTGACTGCGCCAGCGCTTGCGCCATCTCCGGTGTCGCGGCAAATGCGCCGTTGCCGATCTTGACGTCGAGCACCAGCCCCTGCAAGCCGGCCGCCAGCTTCTTCGACAGGATGCTGGCGGTGATCAAGGGAATCGATTCGACGGTCCCCGTCACGTCGCGGATCGCGTACAGCCGGCGGTCGGCCGGCGCCAGGTCAGCGGTCTGGCCCACGATGGCACATGCTGCGCTGCGCAGTGCCTGTTGCAGCGTGTCGGTGGCCGGCGCCGTCTGGTAGCCGGGGATGCTGTCCATCTTGTCCAGCGTGCCGCCGGTATGCCCCAGGCCGCGGCCGGAAATCATCGGCACATAGGCACCGCAGGCCGCCAGCATCGGCGCCAGCATCAGGCTGACCTTGTCGCCGACGCCGCCGGTGGAGTGCTTGTCGAGGATCGGTCCGCCCAGATTCAGCGCGGCCCAATCCATCACCGAGCCCGAATGCGTCATGGCCCGCGTCAATGCCACGGTTTCAAAGGTCGAAAGGCCGTTGAGAAAAATCGCCATCGCCAGCGCCGCAGCCTGGCCTTCGCTCCAGCCGCCATCGACCAGCCCGGCGACGAAGGCCGCGATCTGTGCTTCGTCGAGCACACCACCGTCGCGTTTGACGCGGATGATTTCCTGGGCCAGCATCAGTCAAGCACCGCAGGAATCGATCGGTACCCTTGGGCGCTGAGCGCTGCGGGACCAATCGCCTTCAGACCAGCCCGCAGGCTCATGACTTGCCCAGATGCTCGGGACCGAAGCTGTGCGGCAGCAGTTGCTCCAGCGTGAAGTTCGCGCGGACCTGCCCGTCGCCGGCGATCAGCACCGGTGTATCGGGTGCAGCGAATTCGCGGATCTTCTGGCGGCAACCGCCGCAGGGCGTGACCAGCGCATCGCCGTGCCCCATGACCAGCACGGCCCGCACGCGGGTAGCGCCGGCGAGCACCATCGCACTCAGCGCTCCAGCCTCGGCGCAGACGCCTTGCGGATACGCTGCGTTCTCGACATTGCAGCCGGCATGGATCGCGCCATGTTCGTCCAGCACAGCGGCACCGACATGGAAATGCGAATACGGCGCGTAGGCCCGGTCCATGGCGGCACGGGCGGCGGCCAGCATGGCATCACGTTCGAATGGAGATATCTTGTCCTTCGATGGCATGCGAATCAGCGCTCCTTCAGATACGGTTTGCCCAGCGCCTGCGGCGCAACCGTGCGGCCGATGAAACCGGCCAGCAGGATCACCGTCAGCAAGTACGGCAAGGCCTGGATCAGTTGCACCGGCACCAGCCCGATGCCCGGCAACGCGACACCTTGCAGGCGGATCGCCACTGCATCGAGAAAACCGAACAACAGGCAGGCCCAGAAAGCCTTTACCGGATGCCATTTGCCGAAAATCAGCGCGGCCAGGGCCATGAAACCACGGCCTGCGGTCATGTTGGGAACAAAGGCGGCGTTCTGCGCCAGCACCAGATAACTTCCCGCAAGCCCGCACAAAAGGCCGTTGAGGGTCAGCGCCGCATAACGCATGCGCGAGACCGACACGCCCGCGGCATCGACCATGTGCGCGTTCTCGCCGACCGCACGCAGGCGCAGGCCGAACCGGGTCCGGAACATCAGCCACCAGACGGCCGGCACCAGCAACAGCGTGGCGTACACCATGATGTTATGGCTCAGCAGTCCCTGGCCGATGATGACGCCCACGAACGGCACGTCCTGCAAGGCCGCTACCGCGCCCGGCATCAAGGCCTGCATGCGCACCTCGTTGCTGACCGGTGGCGTCTGGCCACCTTGGGCAAACCAGGCAATGCCCAGCACCGCCGTCATGCCCACCGCGATGATGTTGATCGCCACGCCCGACACCACCTGGTCGCCGCGGTGGCTGACACAGGCCACCCCATGCAGCCAGGACAGCAACACCGTGGTGCCCATGGCGATCAGCAAGGCGATGGTGGTCGAGCCAAACGTCACGCCGGCCGCGCCGGCCGCAAAGGCAGCGAACAGCATCTTGCCCTCCAGGCCGATGTCGATGACGCCGGAGCGCTCCGACAACAGACCGGCCAGCGCACACAGGATCAGCGGCGTCGACACGCGCAGCGTCGAGGCGATCAGCGAGCCGATCATCGCCTCATCCATGACCCGCTCCCGCAGCACTGGACTTTTTGCCTGCAGCGCCACCGCGCAGACCCTGCACGGCCCAGGCCACTGCGGGGGCCAGCACATAGGCCATGGCACCCGAGAACAACACGATGAAGCCCTGCAGCATCACCACCATGTCGCGACTGAAGCCACGCACTTCGAAGCTGACCTCGGCGCCCCCCTGGAACAAGGCGCCGAACAGCAGGCTGGCGAGCACGATGCCGAACGGATGGCTGCGCCCCATCAGCGACACCGCAATGCCGGTGAAACCGGCACCGCTGACGTACTCCAGCATCAACCGGCCGTTGACGCCGGCCACCTCGTTCATGCCCACCATCCCGGCCAGGGCGCCAGACACGGCCATGGCCAAGATCACCTGGCGGCGCGAGCGGATGCCGGCGTAGTCGGCCGCACGGGCGCTCGATCCGGTGGCGCGCAGGTCGTAACCGAGCCGGGTATGCCAGAGCAGAAAATACACGCCGACCGCCGCCAGAAGGGCCAGGAATACGCTGGTATTGAGTGGCGAGTTCGGCCAGTCAATGCCCAAGGCGGCCATGAAAGCCTGCATGCTGGGCAACTTGGCGGATGCCGCGAATGCAGCGCTTTCCACCGACATGTTGCCCGGTACCTTCAGATGGTTCACCAGCAGATAGACCAGCAGGCTGCTGGCCAGAAAATTGAACATGATCGTCGTGATCACGATATGGCTGCCGCGATAGGCCTGCAGGTAAGCCGGCACCACGGCCCAGACCATGCCGAACAAGGCGCCGGCCAGCAACATCAGCGGCAGCATCAGCCAGGCCGGCAGACTGGGCGACAACCACAAGGCCACCAGGCCGGTACCCAATCCGCCCAGGATGGCCTGGCCTTCTCCGCCGATATTGAACAACCCACCGTGAAAGGCCACTGCGACCGCCAAGCCGGTGAAGATGAAGGTGGTCGCGTAATACAGTGTGTAACTCAGCCCGCGTGTCGTGCCAAAGGCGCCGTCGAGCAAGACCCGGATGACGACCAGCGGGTCCTGCCCGACCCACCAGACCATCACGCCGGCAAACAGCAAGGCCACGGCCAGGTTGACGATCGGCAACACGACCAGGTCGGCCCAGCGCGGCAGCGGGGCCGCACTCACCGGACAACCTCTGCGCCCGGCCGTGGCCTGCTCGCCGCACTGTCGCCGACCATCAACATGCCCAATGCCGTCTCGCTGCATCGGGCAATCGGCAATTCACCAGTGACGTGGCCCTGGTTCATGACGATGACCCGGTCCGACAGGGCCAGTATCTCGTCGAGCTCGCTGGACACCACCAGCACCGCACAGCCGGCCTCGCGCATGGCACGCAGCTGGCTGTAGATGAACTCGATGGCGCCGATGTCCACGCCGCGCGTGGGCTGGCCCACCAGCAGCACCTTGGGCGCCTGGCCCAGTTCGCGCGCCAGCACCAGCTTTTGCTGGTTGCCGCCCGAAAAGCTGGCGCATGACAGATCCGCATCGCGCGGGCGCACGTCGAAACGCGCCATCATGTCGGCCGTCGCGTGGCGCATCTGCGAATGGTTCATCCAGCCCAGGCGGCAGTATTGCGGCAACCATTCATACCCCAGCACCGCCGACTCCCAGGCGTCGAAACTCATCACCATCGCACGCTCATGCCGGTCCTCCGGCACGTGGGCCACGCCCAGCGTGCGCGCCGTGCGCGGGTCGAGCCATGCACCGGCGCGAAACTCGGCGCCACCCACCGCCAGTTCGCCAGCGTCGGGCGCCGTCAGGCCCGACAAGACCTCGAGCAACTCGCTCTGGCCATTGCCGGAGACACCGGCGACACCGACGATCTCGCCGGCCCTGAGCGTGACATCGAGCTGGTGCAGCCGCACCACCCCCATCGCATCACGCAACGCGATACCGCTGGCGCGCAGCAGAACCTCACCCACCGGCTTCTGGTTGTCGTCGACCCGGCCCATGTGCACCTTGCGCCCCACCATGGCTTCGGCCAGACCTTCGATGGTGGCATCGGCAATCGCCAGCTCCTGCACCACACGACCGGCGCGCATCACCGTTACCCGGTCACACAGACGCATGACCTCCTTGAGCTTGTGGGTGATCAGCAGAATGGTCGTACCCTGCTCGCGCAACAGGCCGAGCACGCCGAACAGTTGCTCGGTCTCCTGTGGCGTCAGCACCGCCGTGGGCTCGTCCAGGATCAGGATGCGTGCGCCGCGGTACAAGGCCTTGAGGATTTCCAGCCGTTGCCGGTCGCCGACCGACAGGTCCGCCACCAGTGCATCGAGCGCCACCTTCAGTCCAGTGGAGATCATCAGTGCCGACAGGCGCTTGCGCACAATGGCCTCGGCCTTGTGCAGCAACACATGCGGCTCGGCGCCGAGCATCACATTTTCGAGCGCGGTCAGCGTGTCGACCAGCATGAAGTGCTGGTGCACCATGCCGATGCCCAGCGCAATCGCCTCGTGGGCATTGCGGATCGTTGCCGGCTTGCCGGACACCGAAATCGTGCCGCTGTCGCTGGTGTAAAAACCGTACAGCACCGACATCAGCGTGCTCTTGCCCGCGCCGTTCTCGCCCACGATGCCATGCACCGTACCGGCCGCCACGCGCAAGTCCACATCCGCATTGGCCTGCACCGGGCCAAAGCGCTTGCAGATACCGAGCATTTCGACCGCGAGAGCGTCGGACAAAACGGTCGGTCCTATGGGTTGAAATCGTTCCAGTGCGCTTGAGATGGTTCAGATTCCGTAGCGAGCGGGTCGAGGTGTCGCCGAGGAGCGGAGCCGTACATTTGTACGGTGAGCACCGCAGGCGGCAGATCGGCCCGCGCAGTAGGAAGATGGACTATCTCAATATTTGCAGGCGTTGTCGGCCATGTAATCCGCGACCTTGATCTTGCCGCTGATGATGTCGGCCTTGGCGGCGTCGACCTTCTTCTTCATGTCGGCGCTGACCAGTTTTTCGTTGTTCTTGTCCAGCGCATACCCGACACCGT
This sequence comes from Rhodoferax sp., assembly GCA_018063505.1. Classification (GTDB taxonomy): domain Bacteria; phylum Pseudomonadota; class Gammaproteobacteria; order Burkholderiales; family Burkholderiaceae_C; genus CAISIP01. The sequence continues at coordinate 37,339 of JAGPBF010000007.1, read as the reverse complement.
CTTCCTTCAGGCCCAGCACGGACATGCCGGGCTTGTGGTTCTTGGAGACGTTGTACACCGCCACATCGACGCGTTTGAGCATCGAGGTCAACATGGTTCCGGGCTGGATATGGTTCTGATTGCTATCGACACCGATGGCCAGCTTGCCGCCGTCCTTGGCGGCCTGGTACACCCCCATGCCGGTACCACCCGCCGCGGCAAACACCACATCGGCACCCTTGGAAAACTGGGCCTTGGCCAATTCGCCGCCGCGCGCCGGATCGTTCCACGCCGCGCCGGTGGTGCCGGTCATGTTCTGGAACACCTCGGCCTTGGGGTTGGCGTACTTGGCACCCTGCTCGTAACCGCATTCAAATTTGCGGATCAGTGGAATGTCCATGCCGCCAACGAATCCGACCTTGCCGGTCTTGCTGGCCATGGACGCCATCATGCCAACCAGGAAGCTGCCCTCCTGTTCCTTGAACACCACCGACTGCACATTGGGCAGGTCCACCACCATGTCGATGATGGCGAACTTGAGCTTGGGGAACTCCTTGGCGACCTTTTCGATCGCCGATGCCTGGCTGAAACTCATCGCGATGATCGGGCTGGCGCCTTTTTCGGCCATGCGGCGGATCGCCTGCTCGCGCTGGGATTCGTTGGACACCTCGAACTCCAGGTAACTCTTGCCGGTTTCCTTCTTCCAGCGCTCCATGCCGTTGTATGCGGCCTCGTTGAAGGACTTGTCGAACTTGCCGCCCATGTCGTAAACGATGGCGGGTTCGGCCATGGCCTGCAGGCTCGCTGCCATTGCGACCGCCAGAATCCCGAGTTGGGTGTGAAGTTTCATGATGACACTCTTTCAATCAGGTTGAGGTGCGAAAAAAACAAACATCACGAGCCTAGGCCCGCGACCAGGCAACCGCAATCGGGGCTTTCCCGATGCGCAACTACTGCATCACCGCTTGCGCGGGGCGGCCTTCGCCACATCATAACCATCCTGGAGGGCTAACTGCACTGCGATTTCACTGGCCAGCCGGGCATTGTTGAGCACCAGTTCGATGTTGGTCGCCAGGCTGTCGCCACCGGTGAGTTCCGAGACCCGGGCCAGCAGGAAAGGCGTGACCTCCTTGCCGCTGATCTGGCGCTGCGATGCTTCGCGCAGCGCCTGGTCGACGGCGGCATCCATACGTTCCCGCGGCAAGGAGAATGCCTGCGGCACCGGATTGGTTATGACAACGCCCCCTTGCAGGCCCATGGCCCATTTGGCAATCAAAACCTGGGCGATCTCCTGCGCCGAGTCGAGCCGGTAGTCGACACTGCAGTCGCTGTCGACGGTAAAAAACGCCGGCAGGCGCTCGGTGCGGTACCCCACCACCGGCACGCCATGGGTTTCCAGATATTCCAGCGTCAGCGGCAGGTCCAGGATCGACTTGGCACCGGCACACACGACTGCCACCGAGGTGCGGGCGAGTTCCTGCAGGTCGGCCGACACATCAAAGCTCTGCTGCGCGCCGCGGTGTACGCCACCGATGCCGCCGGTGGCAAACACCCGGATGCCGGCCATCGCCGCGATGATCATCGTCGAGGCCACGGTGGTGGCACCCATGTGCCCGCCAAGCACCATGAACGGCAGGTCGCGCCGGCTGACCTTGGCCACGGCCGGACCCTGGCGGCCAAGGTCCTCGATCTGCTGTGGACTCAGGCCGGCCTTGAGCCGGCCTGCGATCACCGCGATGGTGGCTGGCACGGCTCCATGGGCCCGAATCTCGTCTTCCACACGCAAAGCCGTCTTCACGTTGTCGGGATACGGCATGCCATGCGAAATGATGGTCGACTCCAGCGCCACGACCGGGCTGCCCGCCTCCAGCGCCAGTGCCACTTCGGGGTGAATGTCGAGGAAGGAATTCAGCTGCATGTTGGAATCAGGTCCGGTGAAGAAGGTGAAGAATCGCGGCCGGCATGCGCCTGCTGCAGCTGCTGCCGCACAGCGGCAACCGACAGGCTGACATGGTTGGCCTGCGGCGCAGCCAGCGTCATCGCGGCGCAGGCACTGGCAAATGCGATGGTGTACGAAAGCGGCTCGCCCTGCAAATACCCGTGCAGCAAGCCGGCCATCATCGCGTCACCAGCGCCGGTGGCGTTGACCACGTCTGCCGGCAATGCCGCCTGCCAGCCACTGGCGCCGGCGCGTTCGCTCCAGTATGCGCCTCGCGCGCCCAGGCTCAGCACCACGCGCGCCACACCCTTGCCGTGCAGCCACTGCGTTGCCTGCACCAGGCCGGCGTCATCGTCCACCGGCAGGCCAGTCAGCGCCTGCGCCTCCAGTCGGTTCGCCTTGAGCGTATGCACCCGGTCCAGCCAGGGCAACAGCCGGCGGCACTTGAACGCCGACACCGGTTCGGCAAACACCGCTTCCATCCGGGCCTGGCCGAAGATCCAGCCCAGCGCGTCGTCGGAAAGATTGCAATCGACCAGCACCGCGCGGGCCTGGCGCACAAGCGCAGCACTGGCCTGCAGCCGTGCCGGCGTGATCTGCGCCAATATCGCCATGTCGTTGAGCGCCAGCGCCATGTCGCCATCCGGTCCGTGGATCGACAGATAGGTCGACGTTGCTTGTTCCTCCAGCACCAGGCAGTCGCGCACGTCGACGCCGGCACGGCGCGTACTCTCGAGCAGGCGCGCACCGAACAGGTCATCGCCCACCGCACTGAACAGTCGCACCGCGTCACCCAGCCGGGCCAGGTTCTCCGCCACGTTGCGCGCAACACCACCCGGTGCACAACGGATCCGGCCCGGCGTCGAATCATGCGCGACGATGGCGTTTGGCGTGTCGCCGGTGATGTCCATGTTGGCAGCGCCGATGGCGAGCACGAAGCCCTGCTCGGCCAGCACGTATCCGCGGCCCAGCACCAGCCCCTTGCGTACCAGCTGCATGATGTGTCCGGCCGCCGCCGCGCGACTGATGCCCAGCCGGTCGGCCAGCGCTTGCTGGGCAATCAGCGGGTCGGCACGCAAGATGTCGAGGATTTCCTGTTCACGGGCGGTCATGCCAACAATTGTTTGATGGGTTGTCGAGAGTTTGATTCTAGGCATGCTGGCAGGTTGCCAGCGCGGGATGTACAGGCAACCCTGCTCGCCACGCCCCAACTGCCAGCCAGCAGTGACAATCTGCGCATGGCCGTTTCCCCGCTTTGGCACCCGGTGGCAGCTGCGCAAATGCTGCGCGGCGGCCAGAACATCGTCGCTGCCTTGCTCGCCGGGCAGCCGCTGGCACTGTGGCGCAGCGGTTCCGGCGCGGTACAGGCCTGGGAAGACCGCTGCCCGCACCGCGGCGTGCCGCTGAGCATGGGGCGCGTCAAGGGCGACCAGCTGGCCTGCGCCTACCACGGCTGGCAATTTGCAGCGCAGGATGGGCGCTGTACCGCCATCCCGGCCATGCCGGATCGACCGGTGCCGGGCAAGGTCTGCGTCAAGACCTACGCAGCGCTGGAGCGCCAGGGCATGGTCTGGGTCAACCCGGCGGACACGGCAGCGGGCGACGCGCCGCCGGCGCAAGATCCGGCGGCCGGTGTCCACCTGCGTTCGCTGGGCGTCGACCTGCCGGTCGCCGCCATCGGTGCGGCGCTGGAGCGTTCCGGCTTCGACCAAGCGGCGCCGCATGCCTGGCGTGGTTCACTCGATGGCGTGGCGACCCGCGTGTATGCGCTGGACGCAACGCCGCAGTGGTGCCTGCTGCACCTGTTCTGCGACCATGCCCCACCGGCAGATCAATGGTCGCGGCGGTTTGCCGAGATTCGCGCGCTGCGCGACGCCATTGAACAACGGGGCGCCTGAGACCATGCCTTTCGATACCCTGGATCCCAACGTGCGCAGCGACTGGCTGACCATCGGTTCGGCATCGCTGCTGGACGGCTGCACTGCCGACCGGCCGATGGCGACCCGCTTGCTGGGCAACCACCTGCAGGCGTGGCGCGACGCAGCGGCGTTGCCGGTCGTCATCGCCGACGGCCAGTCATTGCCGGTGCTCGAACGGTATGGCTACCTGTGGGTACACACCGGCGATGGACCGCAACGCACTTTGTTCGAACTGCCCGAATACGACGAGTCCGGTCGGCGCATCGTCGACTGCGGCGGCATCGGTGTGGCCACGTCGGGCCTGCGGGTGGTGGAGAACTTTCTCGACATGGGGCATTTTCCGTACATCCATACCGGCACGCTGGGCAAGGTGCCGCAAACCGAAGTCGCACCCTACCGCGTCCATGTCGATGCTGCGACCCAGGAGATATGGGCACTGGACTGCCATTTCTTCCAGCCGCGCGCGTCGGCCTGCGCAGCGGATGGCATCGACGCCCAATACCGCTACCGGGTGATGCAGCCGTTCACGGCGGCCTTGTACAAGTCTTCGCCCGACCACGCTGGCGCGCTGGACGTGATCGGCCTGTTCGTGCAACCGCTGGACGATGAACACGTGATCGCACATGTGCTGCTGGTGTACTTCGAGGACCGGCTCGGCGACGCCGACATGATCGCCTTCCAGCAAATGATCTTCGGCCAGGACAAGCCCATCCTGGAGAACCAGCGCCCGCGCCGGCTGCCGCTGCACGGGCCGCTCGAGGCCCATATGCGCTGCGACCTGACATCGGCCACCTACCGGCGCTGGTTGCGCCAGCGCGGCATGGCGTTTGGCGTGCACCCCGATTGAGCCATGATGATCCGGCTGTACGACTACGAACTCTCGGGCAACTGCTACAAGCTGCGCTTGCTGCTGCACTGGCTGGGCCTGCAATACCAGCGAATTGCGGTGAACTTCCACCCGGGGCGCGAGCACCGGTCGCCAGCGTTTTTGCGCGATATCAATCCGCTGGGGCAACTGCCGGTGCTGGCCGATGGCGATTTCCTGCTGCGCGATGCGCAGGCCTGCCTGGTCTACCTGGCCAGCCAGTACGACCGTGCCGGCCACTGGTATCCGGACGATGCCGCGACCCGCGGGCGCATCACGACGTGGCTGGCGACCGCCGACGACCTGACCCGCAGCATTGCGGCCGCACGCCAGCACTACAGCTTCGGCATGGCCGCCGACATCGCCCGCTGCGAAGCCCTGGCCCGCGCCAGCCTGCGCCTGCTGGACGACGCACTGGCCGAGAACCAGGCCAGTGGCCGGCCCTGGCTGGCCGGCACACACGAACCGAGCATCGCCGATATTGCGTGTTTCCCGTATGCGGCGCTGGCCGGTGAGGCCCGCATCGACCTGCGGCCATATCCGGCGCTGCAGGCCTGGATCCGCGCCATGCGCCACCGGGACGGTTTCATCGCCATGCCGGGCATCCTCGACCCGGCGCTGTAACCGGGCAGCGGCCCCTGCGCGCATTCCGGCGCCGGCCACATCGGGCGGCGCCGGCGCCAATCACCCATCACTACCGCCAGGCGCGCCCGCATCGAGCGGCAACACCGAGGTGCTCTTGATCTGCTCCATCGAAAACGCCGACGACACACCTGACAGGCCCACCTGGCGGATGAGTTTCTTGTAGAAGCGGTCGTACCCATCGATGCTGCTGGTCACCACCTTGAGCATGTAGTCGACGTCACCACTCATGCGGTGGAATTCCAGCACCTCGGGCATGGCGGTCACGATGGCGGCGAAACGCGCCAGCCATTTCTCGTCGTGCTGCGTGGTGCGCACACTGACGAACACGGTCACCGGCAGGCCGACCTTCTTGCGGTCGAGGATCGCCAGCCGTGCCGTGATGTAACCCTCGTCCTGCAGCCGCTTGATGCGTTTCCAGCACGGCGTGGCAGACAGCCCGACCCGCTCACCGAGTTGCGCCATCGACAGGGTCGCGTCACGCTGCAAAGCGTCCAGCAACTGCAGATCGGTTCGATCAAGCATGAAATTTCACAAAGTATCCATATTGGAGATTGATGTTTCAAATTATGGCCGATCAAAAGGAATTTTGCGATGTTCTTGCCGCGCGCCATTCATAGACTGGAGCCTTCCCACCGCACCCGTCTGGAAAGTCCGCCATGCCTACCGAGATCTACCTCGACACCAATTCCACTACGCCGGTACTGCCGGCTGCGCTGGACGCTGCCTGCCGCGTGATGCAGCAGCAATTTGGCAACCCCAGCAGTTCGCACAGCACCGGCCTGGTCGCGCAGAACCTGCGCGAATCGGTGCGGTGCAGCGCAGCGAAGCTGGTCGGCGCCGGCGCCGGCAAACTGCTGTTCGTCAGCGGTGCCACCGAGGGCATCCAGACCGCCGTGTTGTCTGCCCTGTGCGCGCTGCGCCAGCGCCGTGATCGCGGCAACACCGTTGGCCGGTTGCTGGTCTATGGCGCCACCGAGCACAAGGCCGTGCCCGAAAGCCTGGCTTACTGGAACCGCTTGCTGGGTCTGAACCTGGAAGTCCGCGCCTTGCCGGTCGACGCAGGCGGACGGCATGATCTGCAGACGCTGGCCAGCTGGGCCGACGATATCGGCATGTTGTGCACGATGGCGGCCAACAACGAAACCGGCGTCGTATCCGACATCGCCGGCATCGAGCGCGTGCTCCAGGCTGCCGGCAGCGCCGCCTTGTGGCTGGTCGACTGCGTGCAGGCCCTGGGCAAGGTCGCGCTGAACCTGCAGGCGACCCGGATCGATTACGCACCGTTTTCCGGTCACAAGCTGTACGCGCCCAAAGGCATCGGCATGTTGTATGTGCGCGCAGGCAGCCCGTACCACCCGCTGATGGTTGGCGGCGGCCAGGAAGCAGGCGCACGCTCGGGCACCGAGAACATGCCAGGCATCGCCGCGCTGGGTGCCGTGTTCGATGCGCTCGAACGCGGCGACACCTTTCAAAGTGCCCAGGTGCTGCACACCTGGCGCGATCGGCTGGTGCAGGCCATCGGCGACGCATTTCCAGGGGTGGTCTTCAATGCACCGCTGGACCAGACGCTGCCCACCACACTCAATTTCTCGGTACCGGGCCTGAGCAGCAAATTGCTGCTCGACCTGTTCGACGCCGCCGGCATCCGTATCAGCGCCGGCAGCGCCTGTTCGGCTGCCAAGGCAGAACCCAGTTTCGTGTTGCAGGCGATGGGCTTGCCCGAATGGCGCACCACGTCCGCAGTTCGACTGTCTTTCGGCCCGCTGGCCGACGACGACTTCATCACCCGCGCCTGTGCCACGATCGGGCAATGCGGCGCGGTGTTGCGCTCCAGCGGCGCTGCGCCGGCAAACTCCGGTGCATTGGCCTGGCCCGCCAGCACCGCCAGCAGCACCGCTGAGGCCGGCAACGAAGCGGTGCGCGGACTGGACTGGAACGAACTCGAGCAGGTGTTGCAGAGTGACCCGCAGGCCTTGCTGATCGACGTGCGGGAGGCCTACGAATATGCGGCAGCCGCCGCACTGTGCAGCGCTGGCAGGACCGCGGTCAACCTTCCGCTGACGGAGCTCCAGCGCGGGGTGCCGCGCTGGCTGGCGGAACACCGGCACCCGGTGGTGTTCTTCTGCCGCAGCGGCAATCGCAGCCTGCAGGCCTTGCTGGCCATGCAAAGCCGGGGGCACCGCTTATGCCGTCACCTGGAAGGCGGGCTGGCACTGGGCGCAGGGCCTGCACCTTACACTGCGGCTTCTGCCCATCCCACGAAAGACCTGAAGTCATGAAATTGTTGATCACCGGCGGCGGCGGCTTTGTCGGCGCACGCCTTGCACGAACCCTGCTGCAACGCGGGCAACTCGACGGCAAGAAGATCGAGACGCTGGTGCTGACCGACCAGGTCGCCTCGCCCGCCGATCTGCGCGCCGACCCCCGTGTACAGGACCGCACCGGCGCCCTGATGATGCAATGCGAGGCGCTGCGCGGCGAACCGTTCGACGGCGTGTTTCATCTGGCCTCGGCCGTGTCGGGCGAATGCGAACTCGACTTCGACCTGGGCATGCGTTCGAACCTGGACAGCACCCGCGCCCTGCTCGAGGCCTTGCGCACCGCTGGCCAGGCCAGCGGCAAACCGTCCAAGCTGGTGTTCTCCAGCTCGGTGGCGGTGTTCGGACCGGACGCCGCGCTGCCGATGCCCTCTCCGGTGGCTGACGACACCTTGCCGGCGCCGCAATCCTCGTACGGCATCCAGAAGCTGATCTGCGAACACCTGATCTCCGACTTCACGCGCAAGGGCTTCATCGACGGTCGTGCCGCACGCCTGATGACCGTCTCGGTGCGCCCGGGCCGGCCCAATGGCGCGGCGTCGTCGTTCTTCTCCGGCATCATCCGCGAGCCGCTGGCCGGCGTCGAGTCGGTCTGCCCGGTCGACGCATCGGTGTCGCATCCGCTGGCATCCCCCGGCAAGACGGTCGAAGGCCTGATCGCGGTCTACGAAGCCAGCCGCGACGCGTTCCAGGGCCGGCTGGGCATGAACCTGCCGTCGATCAACGTGCGTGTCGCCGACATGCTCGATGCACTGGAGGAAGTCGCCGGCAGTGCGGTACGGGCCCGGGTGAAGTTCGTGCGCGACGAACGCATCGCCGGCATGGTGGCCAACTGGCCGGCCGGCGCCACTGCGGTGCGCGCAAAGCGGCTCGGCCTGCAGCCCGACACCAGTTTTGCCGAAATCATCCGGCAATACATTGCCGACTGCAAGGCCACACCCGGTGGAGATGCAGCGCTCAAGGCAATGGCTGGCTGAAACACTTTCGGTCGGTCGCGCAGGCAACTGCCGCCATCGCCGCAGTGGGAGCTGCGCGAAATCGGAGGCTTTCGCGCGCAGCACATCGATCAGGCCGTCAACGGCCAGCGGCCCAACCGGGATGCAGGCCGCGTCTCAGGAGGCCGGCGAGACGGTTTCACCGCGAAGCATCGCGCGAATCCGATGGGCCAGATCATCGATCACGAACGGTTTGGTGATCATCTGCATGTTATTGCCAAGCAAGCCGTTTTGCGCGACCGCCTGATCGACATACCCGGTCACGAACAGCACCTTCAACCCGGGGCGCTTGCCGATGGCGATCTCCGCCAGCTGCCGGCCATTCATGCCTGGCAGACCGACGTCCGAAATCAGCAGGTCGAAATGGGCCCTGCTGTCGAGCAGGGCCAGCGCGACTTCGGCGTCGCTGGCCTCGGCATAGACATAACCCAGGTCGGCCAGCACGGTGATGATGACCTCGCGCACACTGGCCTCGTCCTCCACCACCAGGATGCTTCCACCTGCGTGGGCGCCGTCCTTTGGCGCACGGGGCGCGGCCGGCGCCGTTTCCGCGCCATCTTGCGAGACATCGCGCGGCAGAAACAGCGTGATGGTGGTCCCGCGGCCAAGCTCGCTGTGGATGCGTGCATGGCCACCGGCCTGCTTGACGAAGCCGTAGACCATCGACAGGCCCAGCCCGGTGCCCTGGCCGATCGGCTTGGTGGTGTAGAACGGCTCGAAGGCCCGTTTGATGACGGTAGACGACATTCCGGCACCGTTGTCGCAGACGCTCACGGTCACGTATTCGCCCGGCGCGAGTTCGGCCTGGCTCGCTGCATGAGGGGAATCGAACCGGTGGTTGCTTACCTCGATGGTGAGCTGGCCACCCGCGGGCATCGCATCGCGCGCATTGATCACCAGGTTGATCAGCGCATTTTCGAGCTGCGCGCTGTCGATCCTGGCCGGCCATTGGTCTTCGGCGCGGCGCACCTGCAGTGCAATGCGGGGCCCCAGCGTGCGGGTCATCAAGTCTTCCAGCGAATCGATCAACGCGCAGACATCCACGCGCCGCGTCTCCAGCGCCTGGCGGCGGGCGAAGGCGAGCAGGCGCTGCGTCAGCGCGGCCGCGCGTTGCGCGCTGGCGGACGCGCGGTCCAGCAGTTTCTCGAATCCATCCTGCCCGCCAGCGGCGAGCTTGCGCTGCATCAGCTGGATCGAGCCGTAAATGCTGGCCAGCATGTTGTTGAAATCGTGCGCAATGCCGCCCGTGAGCTGTCCGATGGCTTCCATCTTCTGCGCCTGGCGCAGTTGCTCTTCTGCCATGGCCAGTGCCAGCGCGCGTTCGCGGTCGGCGGTAATGTCGCGCCCAAAGGCAAAAATGGCGCGTTCATCTGGCGCAGCGGTCCAGGCCACGATCCGATGGCTGCCGTCGGCGTGCAGTACGCGGCACTCGAAGGTGGGCAGGACTCCCACCGTCGCCCGTGCCAGCGCGTCCTGGGCGTTGACCTGATCCTCTGAATGGATGAATCCGTCAATGCGTTTGCCGACGATCTGCTCCCGATCCCAGCCCAGTGCGCTGGTCCACCCCGGGTTGACGTCGAGAAAGATGCCCTGCGGATCGATCATCGCAATCAGGTCGGGCGAACTGCTCCACATCCGCTCCCGTTCCCGCGTACGCTCATCCGCGCGGCGCTCCAGCGTGGCGTTGATCTCGCGCAGCTGGTCGCGGTCGGCATGCTGGTCTTCGATGTCGGTGTTGGTGCCAACCCAGCGCACGATGTCGCCGCGGGCGTTGCGTACCGGCAAGGCACGCACCAGGTGCCAGCGGTATACGCCATCGGCACGGCGGATCCGGAATTCCATTTCATAGTTTGCGCCGCTGTGCAGTGCGGTCGACCAGGTCGATGCGGCACGGGCCACGTCGTCGGGATGCAACAGCCTGGCCCAGCCATCACCGACGAGTGCCTCGATGTCCACGCCGCTGTAACGCAGTGTCTGGTCGTTGAACCAATCCAGATGACCGTTCGCGCGCGAGGTCCACATATGGTTCGGGGCCAGCCGCGAGAAAGATCGGAATTTTTCGTCGCTCTCGCGCAGGTCCTGGGCCTGGATGAAGACCTCGGTCACGTCCACGCCTTCGACGAAAATGCCATTGACCCGTCCATCGGCACCGCGCATCGGCTGGTAGACAAAATCCAGCATCCGCTCCTGCGGCTCGGCGCCCACCTGGGGAATCAACTTGACCGACACAGCGCGGCCGCTATGGGCCTCCCCGGAGCGGTAGACCCGGTCAAGCAGTTCATGGAAGCCCTGCCCCTCGAGTTCCGGCAAGGCTGCGCGCACCGGCAGGCCGATCACATCGCGATGCCCAATGAGCTTGAGGTAGGCCGCATTGGTCAGATCAAATCGATGCTCCGGCCCGCGCAGCACCGCCACGAAGCTGGGCGACAACGCGAACATGTCACGCAGCCGATCGAGTTCGGCTGCGTGTTCGCGCTTGGCAAGCACCTCCCGGGTGATTTCGTTGCAGGCGCAAAATACACCGAGCACTTCGCCGTGATCGCCGCGCACCGGGGCATAGAAGAACGAAAAATGGGTTTCCTCTGCATGGCCGTGGCGCTGCATCATCAGCTCGATGTCATCCATGTAGATCGGCTCGCCGGCATACGCCCGCGCCATGATCGGCTCCACGTCGTCACGAATCTCGTACCAGACCTCCAGAAACGGCTGCCCCAATGCCGGATGGTGCCCACCCAGGATTTCGGCATAGGTATCGTTGTAGAGCATGCATTGCCCTGGCCCCCAGACGACGAACATCGGCTGCGGTGCGTTGAGCATGACACCGACGAGGGTCTTGAGCTGCGCGGGCCATTGCGCCGATGCACCCAGCGGCGTCGCCGTCCAGGGGTGGGCGCGCAGCATCGCGCCCATGACGCCGCCGCCATCCATGAATCGCATGGTCATGGCGCACCACCCAGTGACAAGCGGATTTCGCCCATCAGGCGATCCAGGTCCTCCAGTTCGAAGGGTTTGGAAAGTGCCCGTACGCGTGGCCCCAGTGCACGGAGCGCATCGCCATATTGGTAGCCTGAGCAGAGCACGATCCAGCGGTCGGGTTGCACGGCAAGAATGCGGCGTGCCAGATCGGTGCCGGACATGCCAGGCAGGCTGATGTCGGTCACGAGCACATCGAACTCACCGGCGCTCCACAGCACCAGCGCTTCCTCTGCGGTGCCGCAGGCCACCACTTCACGCTGCTCGCCTTCCAGCATTTCCTGGAATGTCTCGCGAAGCTCAGCGTTGTCCTCCACATACAACATGCGCAGTGGTTTCATGCTTGGCCTGGTTGATTGGATCAGCTTGGCATTCTAGGTCTGCGCTCTGCCGCATTACCGGTGATTGAGCCAGCCGGCAGCGCGGGCCGGGTCTGTTGTGGCGCGGGTCAGACATGCTTGCAGCGCATCCAGGCCGCCGAATTGAAGAAACTTGCCACTACGCCTCCGGGAGGCACCAGCGCGTCGCAAGCCACGCGAATGTCAGCGGGCAATGCCATGTCACCGACCGGCAGCGCCTGTTGCAGCTGCGCCAGCGTGCGCGGACCGATGATGGGCGCGGTGACGCCCACCTGGTCTTTCACCCACAGGTAGGCCAGCTGCGCCGGATCGTGTCCGTGTGCGCGCGCCAACGCGGAGAACTGGACACCCAGCGCGATTGCGCGTTCGGTAACCCTTTCAGCATAGATGCCACCACGCAATCCCGCGCGGCTGTCCTGCGCCGGCGCATGGCCCACCGCATATCGGCCCGCCAGCATGCCCATGGCCATCGGCGACCAGGTGAACAAGGCCAGCCCATACCGTTGGCAGGCCGGCACCAGTTCGTTTTCGACACGCCGTTCAAGCAGGTTGTACGGCGACTGTTCCGACACGAAATGCGCCAAGCCCAACGCGGTGCTGACATGCTGCGCCTGCGCCAGCTGCCAGGCCGGCGAAGTGCTGGTTCCGATGTAGCGCACCTTGCCTTGTCGCACCAGCAGGTCGAGCGCCGCCAGCGTCTCCTCGATCGGCGTTTGCGGGTCGGGCCTGTGCGTCTGGTACAGGTCGATGTAGTCGGTTCCCAGGCGCCGCAACGAATCTTCGCAGGCCTTCACGATATGGTTGCGGCTCAAGCCGCGCTCGTTGATGCCGGGGCCGGTCGGATAAAAAACCTTGGTCGCGATCAGCACATCGTCGCGCCGCTGGCGCTGGACCAGCCATTTTCCGATCAGCCGCTCGGCCTGGCCACCGGCGTAGCTGTTGCTGGTATCGATCAGGTTGATGCCGCCTGCGACGGCCGCATCGAGCATTGCCAGGCTCTCGGCCTCGGGCGTCGGATTGGCCAGGTTGTCGGTGCCCAGCACCAGCGATGAAACCTTCAGGCCGGTGCGGCCCAGCGGACGGTATTGCATCGGTTCGATCCTTCAAGCCACCATTGCCTGCTGCTCGCTCCAGCGCTGGCGCCATGCTGGAAATGCATCAGCGGCCATTGGTCTGGCCAGGTGGTAACCCTGCGCCTCATCGCAGGCCAGCGCACGCAGCTTGTCCAGGATCATTTCATTCTCGACACCTTCGGCCACCACCGTCAACCCAAGGTTGTGGGCCAGGTCGATGGTCGAGCGCACGATCTTGGCATCGTCATCGTCGTCCTGCATGTTCATGACGAATGACTTGTCGATCTTGAGTTCGTCGACCGGCAGCCGCTTGAGATAAGCCAGTGACGAATACCCGGTACCAAAGTCGTCGATGGAGAGCGCAAAGCCCCGTTGCGACAAGGTATTGAGCGTGGCCAGCGCACGCTGCGGATCGTCCATGATCGCGCTCTCGGTAATCTCCAGGCAGAAGGCATCGGCTGGCGCCTGGTGCCGCTGCAAAATCTGCTCGAGCCGCGCCGGCAGCTCGACGTCGAGCATGTCGCGGGTGGACAGGTTGATCGACAGCCGCAGCGTCTGCCCCTGCTCACCGAGCTGGCCACAAATGGCGGCCGCACGATCGAACACCCACAGCGTCAGCTGGCGCACGAAACCGGTCTGCTCGGCAAACGGAATGAATTCCAGCGGTGGCACCAGGCCCCGCACCGGATGTTGCCAGCGCACCAGTGCCTCGGCTGCCACCACGGCGTTGTCACTGAGGCGGACCTTGGGTTGCAGGAACAGGCGCAACTCATCATGGTCGATCGCCTGGCGCAACTCGGTCAACAAGGACAGGGTCTGGGTGCTGGACGAATCGAGCACCGGATCGTACAGCTGGATGCCGGTGGTCTTGCTCTTGGCCGCATACATCGCGACCTCGGCGCGCGACAACAAGGTGTCGGCGTCATCCGCATGCAGGGGCCAGCAGGCCACGCCGATCCCTGCGCTCAGGTCGACCGTCTGGTCGTCGAACGCCAGCGGAATTTCGAACGACTTGGCGATACGCTGCGCCACCGCCAATGCGCTGGGGGCATCACTGAGCGTGAGCAATACAGCGAATTCGTCGCCGCCAAGCCGGGCCACCATGTCTCCAGTGCGCAATTCCTGTTGTGTCAGTCGCTTCGCCACAGCCAGCAGCAGCAGGTCACCGAACGAATATCCCAGCACGTCGTTGACATGCTTGAACCGATCGATGTCCAGCATCACCACTGCCAGACTGCCGCGGCCCATTTCTGCTACCGCGCCCTGGAGGTCAATCTCATGTTGCAGGGCCTCGCGAAAGCGAGCGCGATTGGGCAGGCCCGTCAACCGATCCCAGTAGGCCAGCCTGCGAATCTCGACCTGTTGCGCGCCGATATCGATCCGCATCTGGTCAAACGCCTTGGCCAGACCGCCGATTTCGTCGCGCCGCTCGATATGCTCCATCGGCACGTCATACCGGCCCAGACCGAGCCTGCGCGCAGCCCCCACCAGCGCACGCAGGGGCGTGGTCACCCGGCGTGCGACAAAAACGCTGCCGACGCCGAACAGCACGACTCCCATCGCCGTGATCCAGGCCAGCGCCACCTGCGCCTGCCGGAATGGCGCCACCACATCGTTGAGCGAGCGCAGCAACAAGGTGCGTACTCCCCCCACAGCCGCGCCGGTGTCGAGCTTGACACTGCGCGCAATCAGCAGATCCCCATGGTTGGGCAGTTCCGCCACATCACCCAGGTGTTGTTGCAAGGCCAACGCCGCGTCGGGCGGCAGCGTCGTGGCCACGATTCGCCCGTTGACGCCGCCTGCGTCGCTCAGCAGCGCCAGATGCATGTCGGAGATGGCACGCATGTCGTCGACCAGCTTCTGGTTGATCGGGAACCCCATCAACACATATCCCACCAGCACCGGCGCCTTCATCGGGACCAGAACGAACTGGTGCGGAATTCCATGCACCAGCGCCACCTGGCTGCCTTGCACATCGCGCGACAGCGGCCCCATCAGTTCGCCCAGCACTGGCGCAAGATCGCTGGCATCGACCGCCTCTCCGACCGCGCGCAATTCCATCCGTGTGTCCACCAGCGCCGTGATGGTGGCACCAATACGCGCGCCGTTGTTCTCCAGTGCCGAGCGAATGGTCTCCAGGTCACCGGTATTGACCGCCGAGCGGAAGCCGAAATCGGCCGCCAGCACACTCGCACCCTGGCGCAACTGTTGCGCATTCTGGTCGAGCAGTCGGCGCCAGACGCGTTCGCCGACCTGCAATTCCTGCGCGACCTGGCGCCGCGCACTTTGCTCGATGCTGATGCGCACGACGCTGAAAACCGCCGCCTGTACCAGCAACAGCAACAGCAGGGAGAGCGCCACGATCCGCGAGGACAAACCCCATTCCGGTACTCGGCGCGTCGTCATGGACCGTTGATACCGGTGAATCGATAACTCACGTTCTGGTCGGCGGCTGTCACGACAAGGGCCTGGTCAATGGCAGGCGCTCCGACGGGCAGCGCCGGGTGCCATAGCCGCAGTCGGTAGTTGCCCGGTGGAATCTGCGCCAGCGCGACCGAACCGGCTGGCGTGCTGCGGCCGAAATACGGTGTATCGACCACCACGACCCAGGCGGTCATTGCATCATGGATGTTGCAACCCAGCACCGCAATGCCGATCTTGTCGAAAACCACCGGATTGGCTGGCACGCCGCTGTACAGCTTGAGCTCGAACGTCTTGACGGGTGAAAACGAATAAACGTGGTGGCGCACCGTGTCGCGGTTCGGAAATCCCACCGAGGTGCCGACCGGGACGACCAGGACCGTCGGATCGAACTGCTTTCCCTTTTGCGCCATTTCGGCGCCTTGCGCCGGCTTGACCAGCGCACGGGCCTCGCGCGACTCCAGAAACACGACGGCATCGCCCAGCGGCTTGCCAGCGGCATCCTGCAGCTGAAACTGCACCGTGCCGGCCGCCACCGGCAGGCTCGCCAGCAGCCCCAGCATGGCCCAGGCATTCGCGACGGCCCGCATCAGCACGACGCCCATGAACGGCGGGGCAAACCGAGGAACAGCGCAGACATCATGGGTAGGAATCGAAGACACCAAGGAAAAGAGCTTATACACGAGCGCGGGCTTCTGCGACAAAGTACAGGGTATCGGAATCCCTGCCGCAAGGTGCACAGTCGCGATTCGAAAAGCTTACCGCACGCACGCGCCGGTTTGGCGCCGCGCCGCGCCATGCCGATCGGGCGCAAGAACCGCCAACAATGGCGCAGTTGTCGCGCCACTGTGTGCACGGTATCTGGCCAATTGGCATACTCGACCCCATGAAATCCACACCCACCGGTTTCGCAATCCGTCCTGCCCACCAATGCCTCGCTTGGCTGGCCAGCGCGCTGCTGGCGCTGTCGGGCCTGGCCGCGCATGCGGACACCGGAAAATTGCGCCTGACAGGCGGCGTCAGCACGATCGAAGGCTCAGCCGGCGGTGGCCTGAGCCCCTGGGCCATCATCGGCAGCAATGCCACCGCCGGCGAGCTCGGTGCCTCCGTGTACCTGACACGCACCCGCACCCGTGACTACGGCCTGACCAGCTACGGCGTGGCCATGGGATGGAACGAGCGGCTCGAGTTGTCCCTGGCGCAGCAGGATTTCGACGCCGCACCAGCCATCGCGCTCAACGGCATCGCGCCGTTCGGCATCGTTGCAGGCCAGCACCTGCGGATGGATGTGGTGGGTTTGAAACTGCGCGTGGCCGGCGACGCTGTTCTCGATGCCGATACCTGGTTGCCGCAGGTCTCGGTCGGTCTCCAGTACAAGAATCTGCATCCCGGCTCGATGGCATCGGTATTTCGTTTCCTGGACGCAGACACCCGGGGGACCGATGTTTATGTCAGCGCGACCAAGTTGTTGCTGGCCGAAAGTGTGCTGATCAACGCCACGCTGCGCGCGACCCGGGCCAACCAGAATGGCCTGCTCGGCTTCGGCGCCGGCGCGCCGGGCAAAGACCGCTACAGCCTGCAGCCCGAGTTTTCCGTTGCATGGCTGCTGCGCAAGGACCTGGCCATCGGCGCCGAATACCGCTTCAAGCCGGACAACCTGCAGGCGCTGGGCACGGCCGCAGGGCTGGGCAATGCCCTGCGCGAAGACGACTGGCGCGACCTGTTCATCGCCTGGGCGCCCAACAAGAACACCTCGCTCACGCTGGCGCTGGTCGATCTTGGGCGCATCGTGCCGGGTATCACCGCGAACCGGCGCCAGCGCGGGCTGTACATTTCCGGCCAGTTCGCGTTCTGAACCATCGGTTACCGAGACATCAACCACAACGCATCCTGCCAGCCCATGATCAACCGACGACACATACTGGCCCTGTCGGGCACTTCGTTTGCCTGGCGCTTGTCCGCCGCCCAGACTTCCACCCCGGCCGATGTCTCGCTGTACATCGCGCTGGGCGAGAAGCCGGGCATCACGGCCTTGATGAACGACTTCGTCGATCGGTTGTTCGCCGATCCGGCCATCGGCAGGTTCTTCAAGGACACCAAGCCGGCCAATCTCAAGGAGCAATTGCGCGACCAGGTGTGCTTCCTCAGTGGCGGTCCGTGCAAATACGAGGGCGACTCCATGAAGGCCGTGCATGCCGACATGGGCGTTCGCAAGGCCGACTTCAACCTGTTGGTCGAAGTGCTTCAAGCGGCCATGGATACCCGTGGCATTCCGTTTCGCGCGCAGAACCGTCTGCTTGCATTGCTCGCACCGATGCACCGCGACATCATCGCCCGCTGATCGGCCCCGTTCGGCCCGATGGCGCTCCGTCACGGCGGGCGCCAGGTACCGGCACCGATAATGGCGCAACGCCGGACAACGGCGCTTTGCCCCAGACCGAACGGAGAAACCGATGCTGCTCGATGCCGATGAATGCCAACTGGTGCTGGTCGACTACCAGACCCGCCTGATGCCGGCCATCGCCGACGGCACGCAGGTTCTCGCCAACGCGGTGCGGCTGGCCCGGATGGCGCAGGCCATGCGCGTGCCGGTGCTGGCCACCGAGCAGAATCCGGACAAGCTCGGCGCCAGCGCGCCGGAGCTGGGCGCGGTGCTGGTCGAGAGCCGCGCCAGCGTCTTTTCCAAGATGGCCTTCAGCGCCTGCGCCGATGGACTGGTCGATGGCCTGCGTCCGCCCGAGCGCAAGCCCCACACCGGCGGCAACGCCCGCAGCCTGCCCAAACATCTGCAAAAGGCAGTGCCGGCCGCCGAGCCGTCGCGCAACACCGTGGTCATCGCCGGTTGCGAGGCCCATGTGTGCCTGCTGCAAACGGCACTCGAATTGCTCGAGCAGGAGTTCGAGGTCTGGGTCGTCACCGACGCCTGCGGATCGCGCACCGAGCGCAACCGCGACGCTGCCTACGACCGGCTGGCCGGCAACGGCGCTGAACTGGTCACGACCGAGATGGTGGCGTTCGAATGGCTGCGCAGCGCCGACCATCCGCTGTTCAAGAGCATCCACGCCCTGATCAAGTAAACCGGTCGCGGCCGCCCCGCCACGTGGCGGCGTTGGCCAGCCTGCGATGCGCTATTTGGCCATCGAGCAATGGCCACCACTGACCTGCTGGCCAGACCCCGCCGCGATCAGCGGCGGCTCCTGACGCAGATCGATCGGTGGCGAACTGGACCAATCCCAGCCCAGAAAAACCAGCAACCCGAGCCAGAACACCAGCTGCCAGCGGCGTGTGGACGTCGACACCATGCCCATCATCCCCTTCAATACCGGTAGTGGCGCCGAACGCGCACACCGATCAACGAGCCGGCGAACGCCAGCGGCACCCACAACCAGCCGTGCAGGCTGCCGGTGGAAATACCACTGACCATGGCTCCGACATTGCAGCCGAACGCAAGCCGCGAGCTGTAGCCCAGCAGGAATCCGGCGATCAGGCCGACCACCCATTGCTGCCGGTCCAGCGGCTTGGTCGGCTGCGCACCAGCTTTGGCCGAGATCCACAAGGCGCCACCCAGGATGCCGATGTTGGTGATGGTGGTGACATCCATCAGCACCGTCTGTGCGATGCGCTGGCTGTTGCCAGGCTGGCTCCAGAAAGCGTTGCTGGCCGGATCGAACAGGCCCAGCGCGGTCGACACCTTGCCGGCCCACAAGCCAAAGCCGTACACCACGCCCCAGGGTTGTCCGGCCAGCACCAGATTCAGGGTCGCCAGCAGCGCCAGCGCCAGCGCACCCCAGACCCAGCGCCGCGCCAGCCACTGGCGACCCGGCCCGACCCAGGCGCGTACCAGCAGCAGCGTCAGCGCCAGCAATGCGAAGGTCAGCGCCAGTGCACCGGCGGTGCCGAACACCGTGGAGAACCCGACCGGTTCGGTCTGGCCCAGTGCCAGCCAGCGGTCCAGATGCACCGATCCCAGAAAGCTGCCCAGCGCGAACAACGGCAGGATGCCCATGTTCAGCGGCACGCCCATGCCAGCCTTGTACAAGGTGCCGGAGCCGCAGCCATCGGCAATCTGCATCGTCAGGCCGAACACGAAGGCGCCCACCAGCAGGCTGACGCTGGGCGGGCCCAGCGCCGCATGCAATTCGGAGAACTGGCCCAGCAGCGGCAGCGCCGCCAGGCTGGCCAGCGCCAGCAACAGCACCTGGCCGGTCACGCCCTGCGGGTCCCTGTGCTCGATCAGCTGGCGCCAGCCGGTGGTGAAACCAAAACGGGCACCGGCCAGCGCCATGCCCATGCCAACACCCACCAGCAGCAATGCCGCCTGCCGCACCGACACCGCCAGCACCAGGAAAACGAAAAAGGCGGCCAACAAGGCCGCCAGCGGAACCCGCTTCATGGAAAAGTCCCGCGCAAGGCTATTTGAAGGTCTTGTCGGACCAGATCTTCGCGTCGATCAGCAATTGCGATAGACGGCTGGGCACGTTTTCCATCGGCAGCCCGTTCGGGTCCAGCGACCATTCGGTCATCGACCCGGCATACAGCTTGACATTCTTCTGGCCCAGCACCTCGGACATGGCGAACCAGTTGGTTGCAGCCCAGTGGCCGGTATTGCAGAACGAGACTGTCTCCTTGGCCGGATCGATCGGGCTCGAAGCCGCGATCTGGCGCGCCTGATCTGCTGGCACGAAGGTCGAGCTGCCGGCGGCAAACCACTTGTCGTGGCGCAAGTTGACCGCACCGGGCAAGGTGCCTGGCACCTTGGCCGCCGGCGCACGGGTCTGGCCAAGGAAAAAATTCTCGGGTCGGGCATCGAGCAGCACGGCGTCGCCGGCCTTGACGTGTTGCACCACCTCTTCCTTGGTCGCGATCTGCGACCCGTCCAGCGCCGGCTGGAAGTTGCTCGCAACCACGCTGACCATGTCCTTGTTCAAAGGCAGGCTGGCTTGCGTCCAGCCCTTGACGCCGCCGTTGAGGATGGACAGCTCCTTCAAACCCAGCACCTTGAGCGTCCAGTAGACACGCGCCGAGGAACCGAAGTCGGTCGCGTCGGCACCGCTGGAGACCACCACTGCATGGCTGGTCGGGCTCAGGCCCAGCCGCTGCACCAGCTGGGTCAACTTGGGCAGTGCCGGCAGTTCGCCGGGGTTGCTGGCCGGACCGCGCCATTGGCCATACGGCGCATTCACCGCGCCGGGAATGTGGTCGGCGGCATAGGACTTGGCATCACGGATATCAATGATGCGCACCAGCGGATCGGCCAGGCGCGATTGCAGCTCCTGGGGGGACAACAAGGGTTGGGCGGCGTGGGCCTGCGCGACAAGCGCCAGACCGGCAAACAGGACAGAGAGGGTTTTCATGGTTCCATTCACATCAGACAGGCCCGCATTCTCGGCCGGCGAGGCAACAAGTGGAAATACTTCTTTGTCCGATGCTTATGTCTGAATCGGCATAAGCCATCAGCATGTCCCGCCACCCCTGCGTCCGGCCATTACGCGCAGGCCTGAGGTGCAGCGACGTTCAGCGCAAAGGTCGCTGAAGGCGAGGTTCACCATCGCATAAACTTTCGGCTTCGCGCATGCGGCCAGGCCGGACTTGGTACAGTCCGGCCTGGGCCTTTGACCAGCCTGGTACCAACAATTCGTCTGGTGGTCGATTTTTGCGGGTCTGGGCCGTCGTGTTCGAGCAGTGCTGCCACACCATGGCATACGGCGGTCACATCCGTGATTCCGTTATCCAGTTACTCCGTTATCGATGCGAACCTCTCACCATCTGACCTGCATGACGCTGGCCGCCGCGCTTGCCGGCTGTGCCGGCACACCGACGCCTGGCCCGGCACTGCCGGGCATGGCCGCGCCGGCGCAGTGGCAGGCACCGCTGCCGCACAACGGCGAACTCACCGATCTTTCGCGCTGGTGGCAGGATCTGGGCGACCCCCTGCTGGTCGAACTGATCGATGCTGCACAACGGGTCAGCCCCTCGCTGGCCGGCACGCAATCGCGCGTGATCCAGAGCCGCGCCGCCCTGCGCCAGACGCAGGCCCGCCTCGGCCCGTCGCTGGACGGATCCGCCAGCGCCAGCCGCGGCGTCACCCAACCGGCCATGCCGGTGGCCAGTACGCTGCAGGCCGGTGTCGTGGCGTCGTGGGAGATCGACCTGTTCGGCGCCAACCGCCTGGGCAGCGAGGCCGCGCAGGCCCGGCTGGACGGTGCACAGGCGCTGTGGCACGACGCGCGGGTGCTGGTGGCTGCCGAAGTGGCCAACCGGTATTTCAGCCAGCGGGCCTGCGTGCAGCAGGCCCGGATCGCCCAGGCCGATGCGTTGTCGCGCCTGGAAACGGCACGGCTGTCCGACCTGAGCCTGAAAGCCGGCTTCACCGCCAGCGCCACCGATGCGCTGGCCCGTGCCGGCGCCGCCGACGCGCAGGCACGGGCCACGCGACAGGCCAGCCTGTGTGCACGCGAAGTCAAGGCGCTGGTCGCACTGACCGGACTGGACGAAGCGGCACTGGCCGGACGGCTGGCACAGGCATCGGACGACCTGGCCAGCCAGGCGCAACTGGTCGTAGATCGATTGCCGGCGCAGACGCTGGCCCAGCGGCCGGACATCTTTGGCGCGCAACGCGAACTGCTGGCGGCCGGCCTGGACACCGGTGTCGCGCAGGCGCAACGTTACCCGCAGCTGCGTCTGTCGGGCTCGATCGGCGCACTGCATTACCGCGCCGCGGGCAGCGACGACGGCATGGCGACCTGGTCCATCGGTCCGCTGGCGCTCAGCGTGCCATTGTTCGACGGCGGGCAACGCGATGCCGCCGTGATGGCTGCCAGGGCCCGTTACGACGAGGCACTGGCGATCTACCAGGGCAAGGTGCGCCAGGCTGTGCGCGAGACCGAAGAAGCACTGGTCAGCCTGCAAGCCACGGCCGCGCGGGTCGGCGACGCCCAGGTGGCCGAAGCCGGTTACCGTGACTGGCTGCAGGCCACCGAGTCCAGATACAAAGGCGGCCTGGCCAGCCTGGTGGAACTCGAGGACGCACGCCGGACCCGGCTGGCATCGGCAGACGCACTGGTGATGTTGCGGCTCGAGCGCATAACGGCCTGGATCGCGCTGTACCGCGCCGCCGGTGGCGGCTGGAAAGCCCTGGCCACCAACGAACAACCCTGATCGGGCCAGACTTCTGTGCGCCCGCGACACGACAGAACCATGATGCATCTGAAACTGGACAACAAGAAAAGCCTTGCTGCCGCTGCGGCGACCCTGGTCGCGTTGGCACTGGCCGGCTTGTGGGCCGTTCGCAGCAACGCCGCCGACACGACGCCACCGACCAGCAAACCGGCATTGACGGTGACGATCACCCGACCCACGCTGGGGCGGCTGCCGATACGCCTGGCCGCCAACGGCAACATCGCCGCCTGGCAGGAAGCCATTGTTGGCGCAGAAGCCAATGGCCTGCGCCTGCTGGAACTTCGCGTGGCAATCGGCGACACGGTGCGCGCCGGCCAGGTGCTGGCCACGTTCGCTGACGCCACCATCCAGGCCGACGTCGCGCTGGCACGCGCCAATCTGCTCGAGAGCCAGGCAGTGGCGCAGGAGGCCAGCGGCAACGCGACCCGCGCGCGCAGCCTCAAGGACAGCGGCGCGCTGAGCGCGCAGCAGATCAACCAGTACCTGACGCAGGAGCAGACCGCGCAGGCCCGCGTCGAGGCGGCCAGGGCAGCGCTCAATGTCCAGCAGCTGCGGCTCAAGCAGACCCAGGTGCTGGCGCCTGACCGCGGTGTGATTTCGGCGCGCAGCGCGACCGTCGGCGCGGTCGTGCCGGCCGGTACCGAACTGTTCCGGATGGTGCGCCAGGGACGGCTCGAATGGCGGGCCGAAGTCACCGCCAGTGAACTGGGCCAGCTCAAGCCGGGCACGCCGGCGCTGATCACCTTGCCCAGCGGCGTACAGATCCGGGGCAAGGTCCGCATGATTGCACCGACGGTGGACAGCCAGACCCGGGTGGCACTGGTCTACGTGGACCTGCCTGCCTCCGGCGACCTCGCCGCCCCACCGCGCGCAGGCATGTTTGCCAGCGGCAGCTTCGAACTGGGTGACACCAGTTCGCTGACCGTGCCACAAACGGCGCTGGTGCTGCGTGATGGCTTCAGTTATGTGTTCCGGCTGGGCGACGACAACCGGGTCTCACGCATCAAGGTGCAAACCGCGCGCCAGGCCGGTGACCGGACCGAGATCACCAGCGCGCTGGATGTCGGCACCCGCCTGGTGGCCAGCGGTGCCGGTTTCCTGAACGACGGGGATCTGGTGCGCGTGGTCGAAGGCGCCGACGCAGCGCCGGCGCCGCAGAGCGCGGCGTCCTCCGCCAAACGCTGAGGCTATTCGCCATGCTCAACGTATCTTCATGGTCGATCCGCAATCCGATACCGGCGGTGATGCTGTTCGTGATGCTGTGTTTCGCCGGCCTGGTGTCGTTCAATGCAATGAAGATCCAGCAGTTCCCGGACATCGACCTGCCCACCGTGAGCGTGTCGGCCCAGTTGCCCGGCGCTGCACCGGCCCAGCTCGAAACCGAAGTGGCGCGCAAACTGGAGAACTCGATCGCCTCGCTGCAGGGGCTCAAGCACATCTATACCAAGATCCAGGACGGCAATGTCACGATCACGGCCGAGTTCCGACTGGAAAAACCAGTGCAGGAGGCGGTCGACGACATGCGTTCGGCCGTTGCCAAGGTCCGCAGCGATCTGCCTGGCGATTTGCGCGACCCGATCGTCAGCAAGCTCGACATGGCGTCCCAGCCGGTGCTCGCTTTCACGGTGCGGTCGATTCCGCGCGCGGGCAATGCCGGCATGGACGACGAAGCCCTGTCCTGGTTTGTCGACAACGACGTGACCCGTCGCCTGCTGGCCGTGCGCGGTGTCGGTGGTGTCAGCCGGGTCGGCGGGGTCACGCGTGAGGTGCGCGTGGCGATCGACCCGATGCGGCTGCAGGCACTGGGCGTCACCGCAGCCGACGTGTCGCGCCAGCTGCGCCAGATGCAGACCGAGAGCGCAGGCGGCAGGCTGGATCTGGGTGGCGGCGAGCAACCGGTGCGTACGCTGGCCACAGTGCAGACCGCGCAGCAGCTCGGCCGGATCCGGCTGGCCTTGGGCAACGGCCGCAGCGCGCGGCTCGACGAGCTTGCCAGCGTCACCGACACCACGGCCGAACCCCGTTCGGCCGCGTATCTGAACGGCCAGCCGGTGGTCGGCTTCGAAGTCTCGCGCAGCAAGGGCGAGAGCGAGGTGACCGTGGGCGCAGCGACCCAAGTGGCCTTGCGCGAGCTGCAGGCAGCGCATCCGGACATCGAATTCACCGAGTCGTTCAACTTCGTGGCGCCGGTCGAGGAGGAATACACCGGCTCGATGCACCTGCTCTACGAAGGTGCGGTGCTGGCCGTGCTGGTGGTCTGGCTGTTCCTGCGCAATCTGCGCGCCACCTTTGTGTCGGCGGTCGCGTTGCCGCTGTCGGTGATCCCGGCGTTCGCCGGCATGTACCTGCTGGGTTTCAGTGTCAACGTGATCTCGCTGCTGGCCTTGTCGCTGGTGGTGGGCATCCTGGTCGACGACGCGATTGTCGAGGTCGAGAACATCGTGCGCCACCTGCGCATGGGCAAGACACCGTACCAGGCAGCCATGGAGGCGGCCGACGAGATCGGCCTGGCGGTGATCGCCACCACCTTCACGCTGGTGGCGGTGTTTCTGCCGACGGCGTTCATGAGTGGCGTCGCCGGCAAGTTCTTCAAGCAGTTCGGCTGGACCGCGTCGCTGGCGATCGTGGCCTCGCTGCTCGTGGCCCGCATGCTGACACCGATGATGGCTGCCTACCTGCTCAAGCCGATCAAGGGCGAACACAAGGAGCCGGGCTGGCTGAAGATCTACATGCGCTGGGCAGCATGGTGCATGCGCCACCGGTTGTTGACAATTCTGGGTGCGATCGCATTCTGGGTCGGTTCCCTGTTCCTGATCCCGTTGCTGCCAACCGGCTTCATCCCGCCGGACGACAACTCGCAGACCCAGGTCTACCTGGAGCTGCCACCGGGGACCACGCTGGAGCAGACCCGGCGCAGCGCCGAACTGGCGCGCCAGCTGGTGGCCGGCGTCGACCATGTGCGCAGTGTCTACACCACGATAGGCGGCGGTTCTGCCGGTGCCGATCCGTTTGCGCCGCAGGGCTCGGGCGAGGTCCGCAAGGCCACGCTGACGGTACAGCTCAGCGAGCGCCGGACGCGACCGCGCAAGCAGGGCATCGAGAACCAGATCCGCGCCGCGCTCGAGCAATTGCCCGGCGCGCGCAGCAAGGTCGGCCTTGGAGGATCTGGCGAGAAGTACATTCTGGTGCTCACCGGCGATGATCCGCAGACCTTGCAGAGCACGGCGCTGGCGGTGGAAAACGATCTGCGCACGATTCCCGGACTGGGCAGCGTGGCCTCCAGCGCCAGCCTGATCCGGCCCGAGATCGCGGTGCGACCGGACTTCGCCAGGGCAGCCGACCTGGGTGTGACCAGCGCGGCGATCGGCGAGACCCTGCGCATCGCCACGCTGGGCGACTACGACATGTCACTGGCCAAACTCAACCTGTCGCAGCGCCAGGTGCCGATCGTGGTGCGCCTGCAGGACGACGCGCGCCAGGACCTGCAGCTGATCGAACGGCTGGCGGTGCCGGGCGCGCGTGGACCGGTGATGCTGGGCCAGGTCGCAACCGTGGAGATGGCCGGTGGTCCGGCCGTGATCGACCGCTACGACCGCGCACGCAATGTCAACTTCGAGATCGAACTCTCCGGCCTGCCGCTGGGCGACGTGAAGGCGCTGGTTGAAAAGCTGCCGTCGATCCGCAAGCTGCCCCCGGGCGTCAAGGTCATCGAGATCGGCGATGCCGAGGTCATGGGCGAATTGTTCGCCAGTTTCGGGCTGGCGATGCTGACCGGCGTGATGTGCATCTACATCGTGCTGGTGCTGCTGTTCAAGGATTTCCTGCATCCGGTGACGATTCTGTGCGCCCTGCCGCTGTCGCTGGGTGGCGCCTTCGTCGGCTTGCTGGTGGCCGACAAGAGCTTCTCGATGCCCTCGCTTATCGGCCTGATCATGTTGATGGGTATTGCCACCAAGAACTCCATCCTGCTGGTGGAATACGCCATCGTTGCGCGGCGTGACCAGGGCATGAGCCGGACCGACGCACTGCTCGATGCCTGCCACAAGCGGGCCCGCCCGATCGTCATGACGACCTTGGCCATGGGCGCGGGCATGATGCCGATCGCGCTCGGCCTGGGTGTGGCCGACGCCAGCTTCCGCTCACCGATGGCGATTGCCGTGATCGGCGGCCTGATCACCTCCACTGTGCTGAGCCTGCTGGTGGTGCCGGCGGTGTTCACCTACATCGACGATCTGGGCAATGGCTGGCATCGCCTGCTGGCCAGGATCCGGCACCGGCCGACAAAGGGCCCGGCCTCGAAAGACGGCGCCACGCCGCCTTTCGAGGCACCACCCAACCGTGCCTGATTCGCGCACCATGGCCTGGCCGGGCCTGTGCCTGGCACTGGGTATGGGCAGCCTGTATGCCTGGTCCGGCGGTCGCCAATACCTGCTGGTCTGGTATGCGGATGGCTGGGCGCACCATCCCTGGCAGTTGTGGACGGCCAGCCTGGCCCATCTCAGCAGCGCACACCTGCTGGTCAATCTGGCGGCGTTGCTGGCCATGGCGGTTCTGGGGGTGTTTTTGCAGGTCGGCCGCAGCGCCGCATGGGCCTGCCTGCTGGCATGGCCGCTGGGTACGCTGGCCTTGTCGTGCTGGCCCGTTATCGGCTACTACAGTGGCATGTCCGGCCTGCTGATGGCGATGCTGGCCGTGCTGGCAGTGTCGGCGAGCGCGCAACCCGACACCCGCGGCATCGGCATGTTCCTGCTGATCGTGCTGGGCTTCAAGCTGCTGACCGAGCAAGCCTGGAGCCAGCCGCTGGCGTTCGACCCGCGCTGGGGCTTCAACGTGGTGTACGCGGCCCATCTGAGCGGAGCGCTCACCGGCGGCGCATCGGCTTTGCTGATCCGCGCCATGCAGGCCCGGCGACACCCACACAGCTGAACATGGTCAGGTTCGCGCTGGCGCCGGCGTGATCATCCTGCCGGTCGCCATCGAACGAGGCTGACGAAGCTCAGCTCGCCGCAGGAATCACCCATGCATCGTGGACCTGCAGGCGCAACAGATCATCCTGCCTGGGCTGCAAGCCTGCCGGAAGCACGCAGGAAAAGTAGCTGCCGTTGCAACGCGGCAAGTCGGTTTCCACCAGGTGGCCACTGCCTTGAAAGAACACGAAGGTGCAACGCACTTCGAGCGCTTGGGCCTGTGTCGTCAACGAGACCGCCGATGGCGAAATGCATACCTGCACGTCCGCCGTCCGAGGCAGGGTGCGACACCGCGCGATGAACTCGTAGCCACGCAGCGACAGCAAGACCTTGTGGGGGTCCAGCGCACGCAGCACCTTGGCGTCGATCACATTGCCGCCACCGACAAATGCCGCAACCATCGCGCTGGCAGGCTCGCTGCACAACATGGCGGGGCTGTCGAGCTGGACGATCTGCCCGTGCGCCAACACCGCGATCCGGTCGGACAAGGCCAGCGCCTCTTCCTGGTTGTGGGTGACATACACCATGGGCATATCGCTGCGCCGGGCACGGGCGATCTGGCGCATCATGTCGCGGCGCAGTTCGGTATCGAGACTGGCCAGCGGCTCGTCGAACAACAGGACCCGCGGCGCCCCCACCATGGCGCGCGCCAGTGCGACCCGCTGGCGTTGTCCGCCCGATAACTGGCCGGGAAACCGTTGCGCAAGGTCACCGAGTTCAACTGCGGCCAGTGCCGCCAGAACACGGCGCCCCACTTCCGACGCCGAACTGGCGCCTTGGCGCAACGGAAACGCAATGTTGTCATGTACCGTCATATGTGGCCACAAGGCGTGACTCTGGAACACCACCGAGACCTGGCGCCCCTCAGGGGGTACATGATGGCGTGCAGACGTCAGCGCGCTGGAAACAGCGTCCGAGCCAATCAGGATTTCACCGCCATCGATGCCCTCCAGGCCCGCGATCGTGCGCAGCAAGGTGGTCTTGCCGGAGCCCGACGGCCCGAGCAGGGCCACGAATTCACCGTCGGCCAGATCGAGCGACACGCCCCTCAAGGCATGGTGTGACTGGGCGCCGCTGCCATAGGTCTTGTGAACTTGACGCAGACTCACGCTCGCCATGGCAAAACTCCAGAAGGTAAGCGCCGGCCCGCAATCGAAGCCAACAACATGATCGAATTTGCCACCGCCACCGACACGATGCCGATGGCCGCCGCCGCTGCCGATTCACCACCTTGCTCGAGGTTGAACACGGCAACACCCAGTGTTTCCGCGCCAGAGGACCACAACAAGGCGGAAATCGTCAATTCATTGAGCGCCAGCAACACGACCAGCATCGCGCCGGCCGTGACCGATGGCAACAGCAGTGGAATGACAATGGTGCGCAGGCGGCGCAGCAAGGGCGCGCCAAACACCTCGGCAGCCTCCAGCATTTCGACTGGCAACTGCTGAAAGCCGCCGATGATGGGGCGCAGCTGGATCGCCAGGAAACGTGCGAGATAGGCCAGGAAAATGATTCCGAGCGTGTTGTACAGCGATATGCCGAAAACCGGCTTGAGGTAGAGCAGGATCATCGCGATCGACAGCACCACGCCCGGCAGCACATAGGGCACCTCGATCAGGTAGTCGAGCCGCTTGAGCCAGCGGTTCTTGCGGTATTCCATCAGGTAGGCCATGAACAGCGCAACCGTTGCCAGCACGGCAGCGGCACCCATCGACATGGCGATGCTGTTGACAAAGGCACGCACCGTTGCGTCGTTGCCCTTGAGCACATACACGTAGTGATCCATCGTGGCGCTGGCCCAGGTCAGTGGCACGCCCGGCGCCGGCGACAGCGACTTGGCCAGCAAGGCAGCCAGCGGCGCCAGCAACAAGACCAGCAGCAAGGTCAGCAAGGCCACCTCGACCCAGACCCGCGCGCGATGCAACAGAAACGGCGGGTCCGCTGCGCGCGATGGCGTCACCTTGAAATGGCCCTTGTTCGCAAACCAGTGTTGCACCAGGATGCCCAGACCCGCCAGGACGCTGACCACCAGCGACAACATGGTGGCGGTGGGGATGGCGCTGCTGCCAAAACCCGACAGTTCACGGTAGATCAGCGTAGGCAACACCAGATAATTGGCCGGGATGCCCAGGAACGCCGGAATTCCGAAGTTCCCGATACACGACACAAACGCCAGCGCGGCGCCCGCCGCCAGCGCCGGTGTCACGAGCGGCCAGATCACCCGCAACAACACGACGCGGGGTCGCGCACCGCTGACACGTGCGGCCTCGATCACCTCGGCAGGCACGTTCAGCAAGCCGGCGCGCACGGTCAGAAAAACCAGCGGCGCATAGTGAATACCCAGCAGCGCCATGATCCCGGCCCGCCCCTGCAGGGGATTGCCGAATGCGGCTGCGTTCTCCCATCCCATCGACTGCAACAGGCCACGCAGCGGAGACCATATCTGCAACCAGGCCAGGGCCACGACCTGCGGTGGCAACATGGCCTGAACCACAAAGGCGTAGACAATCCAGTTGCGATAACGCACATTGGTCAGCGTCACAAGGCTGGCCACCACCAGGCCGTAGATCGAAGCGATCAGTGCGCCGACCACGGCGACCTCGATCGAATGCCAGCTTGCCGTGAGCGTCGAGGACGATTGCAATGCCCCCACCATGGCGGCGCGCTGGTCGCCCAGCAAACCAAGCACCAGTTCGATCGCCAGACGGGCCACCGGCAGCAAGGCAAACAGCATCAGGAACAGCACACAGGCGACCGCCGCCGTTGGCTCACCCCAATTGGAAAACTTGCCGCGCATGTGCCTGCTCACGAAGTCTGAACGCCTTGGAAACGACCCGCCGGCCGGCACCGGAGACGACCGGCAAACGGAGCGGGCACTGCAACCGCCAAAGCGGCATCAACCCCCGAAAATGTCGCCAAAGCGCTTCTTGTTGGGTTCGA
The DNA here is from genome assembly GCA_018063505.1 of Rhodoferax sp. GTDB lineage: Bacteria > Pseudomonadota > Gammaproteobacteria > Burkholderiales > Burkholderiaceae_C > CAISIP01. The sequence goes on along the minus strand of JAGPBF010000007.1, from coordinate 6,767 downwards.
TGCCTTCGAGAATCTTGCCGGTGTCCAGCGGCATGAATTTCATCTGTTCGGGCGCCGGATATCCTGCGGGCGGCTTGACGCCCTTGAGGATGGGCACATAACCGAGCGTCGTCGAAAACACCTGGCCATCGGCCGACAACAGGAAATTCACGAACGCCTCGGCAGCGGCGACGTGCTTGGCCGTCTTGAGCATCGCCACCGGCTCGGTCACGAAGGTCAGGCCTTCCTTGGGAATCACGAATTCAACTGGCGAACCTTTGGCTTTGGCGTTGAGCGCCATGAAGTCGACCAGAATGCCCGCCGACTTCTCGCCATTGGCGACCTGCTGCAGCACGGCACCGTTGCCGCGCACGGCGATCGCGCCGTTGGACTTGAGACCTTCGACATAACTCCAGCCTCCCAGCGCAGGATCCGCCAACCAGGCGCCCAATGAGATGGCTGCCGCGCCCGAGTACAACGGACTGGGCATGGCAACCTGGTTCTTCAGATCCGGATTGAGCAGTTCCTTCCACGAAGCGGGCTTGAACCTGGCCTTGGTATTGACCACGATGCCCGTGGTGATGACCTTGGTACCGATGTAGTACTTGTCCTTGTCGTAAAACTGCGCCGGGATGCCGGAGACGTCGGCATTTTTCATCGGCATCAGCTGGCCGTCTTTCTTCAGGGCCTCCATGGTGACTGAATCGGCCAGCAAAATCAGATCGGGCTGCGGTGCGCCCGCCGATATTTCAGTGCGCAACTTGTTCAACACCTCGGTGGTTCCGGAGCGAAACACCTCGACCTTCACGTCAGGGTATTTCTTGTTGAATTCGGCGATCGTGCCCTTCACGTCCTTGTCGGGCTGCGACGTATACAGGACCAATGGGCCTGATACCGCGGCGGACTGCGCAATTGCAAATTGCGGCAGCGAGATCGCCGCAGCCGCGCAGGCAAGCAATAGACGCCGCTGAATCAATGAATTTTTCATACTGTCTCCTTAAATTTGGCACACACAACAACCGGGACGGGTCTGACACCCGAAGGCGAGATTCTGACGCATGAACATGTCGATTCCGTAACCGGCTGGTTCAGGCAATTTCAAACACATGGCGGATGCGGCGCAATCACTTCGGTATGCAGCACACTGCCCGATACGTCACACAGCTGGACCGTCAGGCATCCTGAGTCCGGATCGATCGCCACTTCACCAAAGAATTGGAAACCCGCCGCGGGACTCGCCCCCCTGACCGGAGAGGCGCGCGAATACCGGACCTGCACGCCAAAGGTGGCGTCGGCGCCGAATGGCCCGTAGGAGCCTGCATGCAGCGGCCCGGAGACAAATTCCCAGAACGGCAGGAAATCCGGGTACGCCGCCTGCGCCGGATCGAAATAATGGGCGGCGGTGTAATGCACGTCGGCACACAACCAGACCATGTTGTGGATCGCATGCCGCTTGATGAAGGACAGCAGGTCGGCCAGCTCGATTTCACGGCCCTTGGGCGCTCCGTCATCGCCATTGGCCACACCTTGCCATTTGACCCGGCCCTGCGCATCGTGGCCATCGGCGACGTTGATGCCGATCGGCATGCCCGCCGCAATGACCTTCCACTGTGCGGTCGACGCCAGCAATTCCTTCTTCAGCCAGTCGATCTGGGCCCGCCCCAGGAACGCGGTATCGTCACCCGCCTCGGCCTGCAGGTTGTGCGAGTTCGGGCCGCGGTAGGTCTGCATGTCCAGCACGAACAAATCGAGCTGCGGCCCATAAGACACCCGTCGGTACAGTGCGCCGGCTTCGTCGAAGCCTTCCAGCGGCATGGGCGAATACTCGCGAAACGCGCGCGCGGCGGTGGCTGCGAGCATCTTGAGATCCTTGATCCGATAACGCTGGTCACGTTGCAGGTCCAGTGACGGCGACCAGTTGTTGACCACTTCATGGTCATCCCACATGACGACCTGCGGCACCTCGGAACAGAACCGTGCGAAATGCGGGTCCAGCCAGTTGTAGCGGAAGTTACCCCGGTATTCGGCAATCGTCTCGGCCACCTTGGTCTTGGACAACGAGACGATGTTGCTCCAGCTGCGCCCGCGCTCGTCGTCCACCTTGTGCTGCAAAGGGTGATCAGCATAGATAGTGTCGCCGCAATGCACGAAGAAATCGAGTTCGCGCTGGCGCATGGTTTCAAAAATGCGCATGCCACCGGCCTCGGGGTTGATGCCGAACCCCTGCCCGTTGACATCGGCCGACCATGCAAAACGCACCGGTCGCCGACTCGCCGGCGCGGAGCGGAATGACGTGCCGCGCACCCATTGGGTCGGGTTCGCCGCCTCGAGCGCCAACGCGACGATCGAAACATGGATGGTGCTGTCCGCCGGCAGGCCGCGCAAGCGCACACGGGTCGTGAAATCGGTCACCTCCAGCGCCTGCGGCGCACGGATGCGGTTCCATGGGCCTTCCGGGCCTTGCGCGCTCCAGGCAACAGCCACGTCACAGGCATAGGGCAGGCGCGCCCAGATGATGGCGCTGTCGGCGCCGACTTCGCCCACCTGCATGCCACTGATCTGGCTGTCGTCCACCAGCGGCAGCCGCTTGGCTACAGCCACAGGCACCGGCCGTGCCTCCATGCGTGCGCGCACATCGTCCGACAGGTCCTTGAGTGCCTGCGGAAAATCGAGCGGGCTTGGCAGATTGCGCAAAACCCTGAAAGGCAGGTCGAACAGATTCATGGCCACAAAATTCTCACTCGGTTTTCACACGCCGAACCCTCGGGTCAGCCCAGCCCACGATTGATGCCATCGAGCACCGCATCATCCACCTGTGCCGCTGCATTCCAGCACAGGCGATACACCGACGCAAAACCCGCATCGAGCACCTGCGTATCGTCACCCTGCGACGATCCGCCAGCACGCCCCTTGGCATACCGAAGCACTGTCGTATCGCCGCGGATTTCCGGCACTTGCATGGCCGCGGCAATTTTTGCCCGACCCGGAACCGCATGGCGCAGTGGCGCCGGGACGACCGACGGCAAATTGACGCTCAGCCAGGCATCGGGTCGATGCCAGCTGGAAAGATTGCGGCCAAAACCACCCACAACCTCCGACAACCAGCGTGCCAGCGCGGGCGCTGAAAAATCGAGCTCCTTGGGCGCCGAGAATGCGATCGCCGGAATGCCCCAGAAACTGGCCTCGCGTGCGATCGACATCGTGCCCGAATAGGCAATGTCCTCGCCAATATTGCGTCCTTCATTCACGCCCGACAGCACCAGGTCGGGCTTGGCCGAATCGGCAAACAACCAGGCCATGGCGGCGATCGCGCAATCGGCCGGTGTGCCCGAACACGCATACCGGCGTTCGGACAGGCGCGTGATCTCGAACGGCTCATGCAACGATATCTGGTGCCCCATGCTGCTGCGCTTTTTGTCGGGCGCCACGACCCATACGTCGTCACTCAAGGTGGCCGCAGCGCGCTCAAGTGCCGCAATCCCGCCGGAAAAGTGACCGTCATCGTTGCTGATCAGGATGCGCAGCGCGGTCATGCAGGGGGGTCCTCAGTGGGCGTTGCCAGCGGCCAGTTGCTGGCGCACCAGTTGTGCCAGCAGGCCAACGGCCTCGACCTGCGGCAAATGACCGACACCCGGCAGCAGGTGCAAAGCCACGGCACCGGGCAAACCGGCGGCATGGGCGGGAGGAACGATCCGATCGAGCGCACCCCAGATCAGTTTGACCGGCATACCCAAGCCGGACAGCCGTTCCCGCAGCAGACGCGCTTGCGTACCGTCGGGCAAGAGTTGATCGGCCATTTCGGCCAGCGCGCCACGTGTCTGGGCCGATTCAAGTTCACTCCAGGCGGTAGCGGCAAACGAGCCCGACAACCAGGCCGGATCGCCGAACAGGGTATCGAGCCACGGCTGCAGACTGGCCAGGCGCGTCGCGCGCAATATGCCCTGGATGAACGCGCCGTTGATCTGCGGGCCCAGGCCCAGCGGCGCCACCAATGTCAGGGAACGCAGGCGCGACTGCAACGCCGTGGCCAACGCAATGGCGGCACCACCACCCATCGAATGGCCAAGCAGATGCAGCGATTCAATACCTTCCTGGTCCAGCCGCGCCAGCAACAAACGCGCCAGCGCATCCAGGTCCGGCACCGGCATGCGTGGCGATTTGCCATGGTTGGGCAGATCCATGCCCAGCACCGGACCATCGCCCAGCTGCTCGGCCAGCAATCGCCATGACCCCGACGATGTGCCAAAGCCGTGCAAAAGCAGCAAGGGCGCTCCTGCGCCACGGCTGAACCATTGCAGATGCAAGGCGGCTGCGGCGGGTTTGCCATGAAGATCCTGCAGATCCCCGGCCACGATCCGGCCTGCGGGCCCGGAACCGCGCAACCCGTGCAGGTCGATGTTGCGCTCGCGTGCAATGCTGCGCGCCAGAGGTGTTGCGCGCAGTACCGCTGTGGTTGCGGCAGCCGCGCCGCTGCTTGCCTCCGGTTGGGTCATACCCGCGCTTGCCGCTGCGCCGCCCGACGCCGGCACGACGGACGGGTCCGGTGGCGCCGTCGCGGGTACACCTTTGGATGCGCCGTCTTCACTGGGGGCCGCCGCTACTGCAGTCCCGTCGGACGGAATTTGTTCGCCAGGGGCAACAATCCATGCGACCACCTGGCCGACCGGCATTACGACGCCGGTGCGCCCGTCGCTGCCCTGCAAGACACCGTCGGCGGTAGCCTCGATCTCCATCGTGGCCTTGTCGGTTTCGATCTCGAAGACGATCTGCCCCTTGCTGACCGCATCGCCGTTTCGGACATACCAGTGGGCAATCTTGCCCTCGGTCATGTCCATGTCCACGCGCGGCAGGATGACTTCCTCTGCCATGTCAGTTCCTGCCGCTGCGCACCGAACGCAGGGCAGCGGCGACGATGTCGTCCACCTGCGGCACGGCTGCCTTTTCCAGTTGCGGGTTGTAAGGCAAGGGGCAGTCGGCACCACCGAGCCGGATGATCGGCGCGTCAAGCCTGTCGAAAGCCGCGCTCTCGGCAATCAGCGCGCTGACCTCGGCACCAATACCCAATTGCCGCGTCCCTTCGTAGACACACAGCAATCGGGTGGTCTTGCTGACACTGTCGATCAGCGTGCGATGGTCCAGTGGCCGCAACGAACGCAGGTCGATGACCTCGGCCGAGATACCTTGTTGCGCCAGCGAATCGGCCGCCTCGAGCGCGCGGTGCACCATGATGGCCGAGGCTGCGATCGTGATGTCCTGCCCGACGCGGCGAATCCGCGCCTCATGCAGCGGTTCGGTGTAGTACCCCTCGGGCACCGGGCCCTTCATCTTGTAGAGCAGCTTGTGCTCGAAGAACATGACCGGATCCGGGTCTTCGATCGCTGCCAGCAACATGCCCTTGGCATCGTGCGGTGTGGTGGGTTGCACCACCTTGAGCCCGGGCACATGGGCAAACCAGGCCTCCAGGCTCTGGCTGTGTTGCGCTGCCGCACCAGTACCGGAACCGCTCGGAAAACGCATGACCAGCGGGACCGAGGCCTTGCCACCGAGCATGAAGCGAATCTTGGCTGCCTGGTTGACGATCTGCTCCATCGCCAGCGTCGCAAAATCGGAAAACTGGAATTCGAAGACCGGCCGCCGCCCCATCAACGCGGCGCCCACGGCAACACCGGCGGCACCAAGTTCGGAAATGGGCGTGTCCATGACACGCTCCTCGCCAAAACGCTGCACCAGGTCGCCGGTAACCTGAAACGCGCCACCATAGACGCCGATATCCTCGCCCATCAGGAACACGCGTTCATCGCGCTCCATCGCGATCGCCAGGGCTTCCTGGATCGCCTGCGCATAACTGAGTTCCCGCACCTCATCCGCCATGGAAAGCCTCCACCGGGTTGGCATAGACGAAATCTGTCAGGCTCGACAATTGCGGCGCGGGACTGTCGTTGGCAAATGCAATCGCATCCTCGATTTCCCGGGCCACGCTGGCAGCCAGTGCGTCTATTTCATCCTGCGCGATCAGTCCGTGGCGCAGCAGATCCTGCTCGAACAGGTCAATCGGATCCTGCGCGATCCAGCCGTCGATTTCTTCCTTGCTGCGGTAACGGTTGCGATCACTCTTGGAGTGACCGCGGTGGCGGTAGGTCAGGCATTCGATCAGCGTCGGCCCGCCGCCACTGCGGGCGCGGGTCAAGGCCGCATGTGCTGCTTCGGCCACGTCGGCAAAACAGTTGCCGTCGACCGTCACGCCCGGCATGTTGTAGGCAACCGCACGGGTGGAAATCTGGCTGACGGCGGTCGAGCGCTCGATCGAGGTCGACATGCCGTATTTGTTGTTCTCGCACACGAACACGACGGGCAGCTTCCAGATCGCCGCCAGGTTCAGGCCTTCGTGAAACGCGCCCTCGTTGTTCGCACCGTCGCCGAAGAAGCAGGCCACGGCATTGGGCCGGCGCATCTGCTTGAGCGCCAGTGCCGCGCCCACCGCAATCGGAATACCACCACCGACGATGCCATTGGCACCCAGGTTGCCGCCTGCCACGTCGGCAATATGCATCGAACCACCGCGGCCTCGGCAATAACCCGTGTCCTTGCCGAAAAACTCGGCAAACATGTATTTCGGCTCGGCTCCTTTGGCGATGCAATGGCCATGCCCGCGATGTGTCGACGTGATGCAGTCAAGCTCCTGCAGGTTGATACCCACACCCACCGCGCTGGCTTCCTGCCCGATCGACAAATGCATGGTGCCATGGACCAGCCCCCGCATATAGGCCTGTTCCGCACCCTCCTCGAAA
>JAGPBF010000123.1 GCA_018063505.1 Rhodoferax sp. | reverse complement strand
ACCGTGAAATCTTTCGGCGCCAAGGATCTTCTGGTCGAAACGCCCATCGATACTTTTGAGCCGCGCAATCGCCGGGTTGAAGTCGTGGTGCTCTAGACCCGCGTTCGCGACGTGCTCCGCGTACCATTGTCTCGCAGACCCACCGGAATCTGGCTCTACGGCCTGCTGTCGCTGGCACTGGGTCTGTCCCTCACATGGGGCCTGGCGAGCCGGGTCGAAATCGGTCTGCCTCACACTGTCGCGAATCTGTTTCTCGACAGCTATCTGCGGATCACGGCCAGTGGCAAACCGGCACAAGGCGTGGTTGTGGTCGACGTTGACGACGTCAGCCTGGCTGCAGCAGGACAATGGCCATGGCCGCGTTACCGCATGGCTGCGTTGATCGAAGCGGTGGCCGCTGCAAAACCCGCGGCCATTGGCCTCGATATCCTGTTCTCCGAGCCTGACCGGACTTCGCTGGACAACATCCGCAAGTCGTTCAAGCAGGACCTGGGACTCGATATCACCTTTGGCGGCATACCGTCCGGGGTGGCTGACAACGACGGGTATCTGGCGCAAGTGCTATTCGACACCGAAGTGGTTGGCGCCCGGTACTTCTACTTCGACCACATCAGCAAACCCGCAACACGACCACGCGCCGAGTCCCGTATCGGCGGCAAACTCGATCTGCTGGCGCTCAACGACGCACCGGGCGTTCTCAACAACACCGAGCAGATTGCATCGCGGCTGCGCTACAGCGGATTTCTCAACAGCCAGCGCGACAGCGATGGCATGCTGCGCAGGCTGCCACTGTTGATCAAGCACCAGGGCATCATCTACCCGCACCTTTCGCTGGCCACTTTGATGCGCGCCTCGCGGGTAGATTCGGCCACTATCGACGAGGACCGGTTCGGTGCGGTGATCCGGGTCGGCCGGTATACCATTCCAATCGATGAAAAGGGGTTCGCGCTGCTGCGCTTCAACGGAAAACCCGAGCTGTACCCCGCCATACCGGCAGTAGATGTGCTCAATGGCAGCTTCGATGCGGCCGACCTGCGTGGAAAAATCGTGTTTGTAGGTTCATCCGCCGCCGCCCTGAACGACCTGCATGCCACCATCTTCGACTTGCAGTTCCCGGGGCTCAAGATTCAGGCTGTCACCGTCGACGACATCTTGCGCGGAAATTTTGCGCGCGAGGTCCCTTGGTCGGGCAATGCCGTGTTGCTGGTATGCCTGTTGGTAGGCCTGAGTGCGGCCTTGCTTTTCCTGTGGCTGCGAGGGGCTGCATGGCTGTTCCTGGGAACGGGTGCCGTGATGGCCCTGGTCGTGGCGGCATCCGCCTGGTTGTTCCAGTCGACCGGCATATTTATCTCGCCCGGATCGCCGTTGCTGTTGGGGGCGATGCTGTTCACGATTTTCACCACGGCCCGCTACATGGTTGAAAAGAGACAATCGTTCGAATGGTTCCGCAAGTTGGCCAATGCGCGCCAGGTGACGATGGAGTCCATGGCCGCGATTGCCGAAACTCGCGATCCCGAAACAGGGGCCCACATCAAACGCACGCAACACTATGTCCGGGCGATTGCGCAGCGCTTGCGCGATACCGGTCAACAACTGCAAACCCTGACGCCGGAATACATCGACCTGCTGTTCGTTTCGGCGCCGTTGCATGACATCGGCAAGGTGGGCGTACCCGACCATATCCTGCTCAAGCCTGGCAAGCTCACCGACGACGAATTCGTACTGATGAAAAAACATGCGGAATATGGCCGCGACATCATACAAAGCACCGCGCAAAAGATCGAGGGGGACAACTTTCTGCAGATTGCCGGCGAGATCGCGGCGACCCACCATGAAAAATGGGATGGTTCGGGCTACCCGCTGGGGCTCGCGGGTGAGGCGATTCCGATATCCGGGCGGATCATGGCGGTGGCCGACGTCTACGATGCATTGATCAGCCGGCGTTGCTACAAGCCGCCGTTCCCGCACGGTGAATCGCTGGAGATCATGCGCAAGTCCCGCGGTGTCATTTTTGATCCGGCGGTGTTCGATGCCTTCCTCAGCGTCGAGCCCAGAATCCTGGAGATTGCCGCCCGGTTCAAGGATGAGTCCGAGATGATTCTTGGCGACCGTTAGAACTGGCGGCTTCGTCTGGATCGCCCAGATCCGGTCGCGCCATTGCGAAGGCGCATCGCAAGCCCGTCAATGGAACTCGCGGCTGCGTGTCGCCAGGCCACCGAGCAGAGGCGTCAGGTCCTTCAGGCGTTTGGCGATCAGGTGGCGCACCTCGCCGCCGGTTTGGGCATCGCGCTGCCAGACACCGTAGACCGCCATCAACCGCGAATACAGCAACTCGCTGCGCTGTTGTTCACGCAGGCTTTTCCAGACGATGACGTTGACGCTGCCGGTTTCGTCTTCGAGCGTGACGAACACCACGCCCTTGGCGGTCTGCGGTTGCTGGCGCATCACCACCAGGCCGCAGGCGCGTACCAGCCGGCCGTCGGGCAGGTCGCGCAGCTGTGCAGCGCTTAGCAGCTTCATGCCAGCTAGCTGATCCCGCAGCAAAGCCACCGGATGGCGGCGCAACGACAGGCCGGTGGACGCGTAGTCGAACACCACTTCCTCGCCTTCGCCGGCGGCGGGCAGTTCGAGCCAGTCTTCTTCGACCGGCGTGGCCTTGAGCAAGGGCGGCGCCGGCTTGAGCGCCGACGCATCCCAGACCTGCTGACGCCGATGGCCCGACAAGGCCCGCAGCGCATCGGCACTGGCCAGCGCCTTGAGATCGCGCTGATCGAGCTCGGCGCGCAACGCGAGGTCTTCGGTGGTCACAAAGGGGCCTTCGGTGCGTGCAGCGGCGATGCGCTGCGCAGCCGCTTCGCCCAGACCGCCGACCATGCGCAGCCCCAGCCGGACGGCCGGCCGCAAATCGGGGTCAGGCCGCAAATCGGGGTCAGATTCCGATTTCACCGCGGGTTGTGCAGCGGGTTCTGCCACCGCGTGTGCTCCGGCCATCGGGTGAAAATCCGATTCCGTGCGGCTGCGCGCGGTTCGGAAAAGGCGCTGTGCCACAGCGCAATCCGACCCCATTGCCGGCGATCCCGGCTCGACCGCGCATACACGTTCCAGCGTGCATTCCCAGTCGCTGCACATCACATCGACCGGGCGCACCTCGACCCCATGGCGTTTGGCGTCCTGCACCAGCTGCGAAGGGCTGTAGAAACCCAGCGGTTGCGAATTGAGCATGGCGGCCAGGAAGCAGGCTGGCTCATGGTGCTTGAGCCAGCAACTCACGTACACCAGCAGCGCGAAACTGGCCGCGTGGCTTTCGGGGAAACCGTATTCGCCGAAACCCTCGATCTGCTTGAAGATGTTCTGCGCGAATGCTTCGGTATAACCGTTGGACACCATACCCTGCACCATGCGGTCGTAGAACCGGTGCACACCCCCCTTGCGTTTCCAGGCCGCCATCGATCGGCGCAGATCGTCGGACTCGCCGGCGCTGAAGCCGGCAGCCAGCATCGCGACCTGCATCACCTGCTCCTGAAAGATCGGCACGCCGAGCGTGCGCCCGAGTGCCTCGCGCAGCCCCGGGCCGGGAAAGTCCACCGGCTCCAGCCCCTGGCGGCGCCTGAGATACGGATGCACCATACCGCCCTGGATCGGCCCCGGACGCACGATCGCGACTTCGATCACCAGGTCATAAAAGCAGCGTGGCCGCAGCCGCGGCAACATGCTCATCTGGGCCCGGCTCTCGATCTGGAACACACCCACCGTATCGGCCGCGCAGATCATGTCGTAGGTGGCAGGGTCCTCGGCCGGGATGTCCTGCATCTGGAAGGTGTAGCCGCGCTGCACGCTGATCAGATCGAGGCAACGCCGGATCGCGCTGAGCATGCCCAGCGCCAGCACGTCGACCTTGAGCAAGCCCATGGCATCGAGATCGTCTTTCTCCCATTGGATCACCGAGCGCTCGGGCATGGACGCGTTCTCGACCGGCACCAGGCGCGTGAGTTTGCCCTGCGTCAGCACAAAGCCGCCGACATGCTGGCTCAGATGGCGCGGCAGACCCAGCAGCTGGTGCGTCAGCTCCAGCCACTGCGTGATGCGCGGATCGTCGGCCGACAGGCCGGCGTTGTCGAGTGTCTCGATCAGCGACTGTTCGAGCCGCATCACGCCGTCGAACCAGCGGTGCTGCCTGGCAAACGCGTCGACCAGCGGCTCGGGAATACCCAGCGCCTTGCCGACATCGCGGATCGCGCTCTTGGGCCGGTAACTCACGACCACGCCGGTGATGGCGGCACGCTCGCGGCCGTACTTGGTGTAGATGTACTGGATCACCTCCTCGCGCCGCTGGTGTTCGAAATCGATATCGATATCGGGCGGCTCGTTGCGCTCTCGGCTGATGAAGCGCTCGAACAACACACTCATGCGTGCGGGGTCGACCTCGGTCACTCCCAGGCAATAACAGACCGCCGAGTTCGCCGCCGAGCCGCGGCCCTGGCACAGGATATGGCGTTCACGCGCGAAGCGCACGATGTCGTGAACCGTGAGGAAATACATCTCGTATTTCAGCTCGGCAATCAGCTCGAGTTCATGTTCGACCTGTGCCTGCACCTGTGCCGGAATACCCTGCGGATACCGCTGGCTCATGCCCTCGTAGGTGAACTGGCGCAGCGTCTGCGCCGCGGTCAGGCCCGGCAGCACCGTCTCGAGCGGGTACTGGTAACGCAGTTCGTCCAGGCTGAAAGTACACCGTGCCGCCACCAGACATGTCGCCTGCAGCAACAGCGGCGCATAGATGCCAGCCAGCCGCAGTCGCGCGCGCAGATGCGCCTCGGCGTTGGGTTGCAGATCGAAACCGCATTCGGCTACCGGCCGGCCCAGCCGCACTGCGGTGATCACGTCCTGCAGCGGCTTGCGCGATCGCACATGCATGTGCACGTTGCCAGCCGCCACCAGCGGCACACCGCTGTGCATGGATATCTGCCCGAGCGTGTGTTGCCACAGGTCGTCGTCGAGCCCGTGCAGCAGCTCCAGCGTCAGCCAGAGCCGACTACCGAACAGGCCCCGGGCATGGTGGCAGACACCCCACAAGGCTTCGAACACCATGCCGCGCGGCGGCACCAGCAGCATTTCGCAATCCTGCAGCGACGCAAAGTCGCTGCCGGCCCATGTCACCTGGTAGTCACCCTTGACCGCCTTGGCACGCGCCGCCGTGATGAACTCGCACAGGTTGCCCCAGCCCTCCAGGTTGTGCGGCAACACCACCAGCGTGGTGCCGGCATGGGTCTGGATACCCGGCAGCGGCGGGGTGTCCCGCCCCTGCCGCCCCAGCGCCTCGGCCACCGACAGTGGAATCACCCGGTCCGCATCACACCGTGGCAATTCACCCTGGACCCGGAACTCGGCCCCAGGCAGCAACTGGAGGCCGCACTTCTTCGCCTCGACGTGCGCCCGGACCAGGCCGGCGACCGAGCATTCATCGGTGATCGCCAATGCCGTGTAGCCCAGCGCAGCGGCGCGCGCCACCAGTTCTTCCGGCTGCGAGGCCCCGCGCTGGAAACTGAAACTGGACAGGCAATGGAGCTCGGCGTAGGCCGGAAGGGGGGGCCACATGGCGAGATAGAGGCATGCTGGAACTGCAGCCTCCATGGATACTGTTCAAATTAACAGTATATCTCCGAAGACCGCCATGGACACAGGTCCTGGCCTGCAGATCAGAAACACACGGACCGGTGCATGAAGGCATCTTTTCACCCGCAAGCCGCGTGTCGCTGCCGGCACACCGATGGCAATCGGTCTGGGCGTCATGCCGGACGTCGCGACCGGGGCCTCGCTACATCGCCCGCAATCGGGCATGGGCGGCGTCTGTTCCATGGCTTGCCACCACCGCTTCCAGCACCCGCCGCGTCGCGGCCAGATCATCTTCGGAGAGGCTCTTGCCCAACCGGCGCACATAGGCTGCGTGGAAGCGGCGCGCGGTCGCCAGTGCCTTGGCACCCCGGCTGGACAGACGCAGCTTCTTGATGCGACCGTCGACCGGATCGGGATGACGCTCCAGATACCCGCGTTGCTCCATCTCGTTGACGATCTTGGCAGCGCCCTGGTCGCTCATGCCCAAGCGCTCGGCCAGTTGGCGCAGATGCAGTTCCTCTGCGTCGAGTGCCCGAAAGACGTAACCGTAGGCAGTGCCGATGTCGTCGAATCCGCGGACGCGCAAATCGATTTGCAACTCATCGACAAATACCTGGTAGGCCAGGCCCAGCAGCACGCCGAAATCGACAGGACTTGTCATTTAGTCAACCTTGGTTTAACATTTATTCAACCAGAGTTCAACAACTCCGGATGAACAGATACTAAACCACGATCAAGGAAACCACCATGCCCGTCGTCCGCGCCCACCAGGCCCCGCAATTCCAGTTGCCCGGCGTCACCTTCACCGGCCTGGCCGCACCCAGCCGCGGCTCGCGTGAGAATTGCGTCTGGCGTGTATCCGTCGCCCCCGGAACCGCGGGCACGGCACACGTACTCGACCGGGAAGAGATCTTCGTCGCGTTGTCCGGTCGGGCGTTGGCCACCGTAGGCGCAGAACAATGGCCGGTCGGCCCGGGCGACACACTGATCGTGCCTGCCGGCCAGACTTTCTCGCTGGCCAACAACGGCAGCGAGTCGTTCGACGCCATCGCATTGGCGCCGCACGGCGTGCAGGTCAGGATGCTTCCCGGCGGCGCGACATTCGCGCCGCCGTGGACGCAATGACCTTGGCGGCATGCATCATCGGCGCGGACAGCGGCACCACAAACTGAATCAGCAATCGCATGTTCTTGCCCTCAGCCCCGCGACTACGTCGCCATGAATTCGACATCCAGCAGGGCTTGCGCTGGTGTCCATATGTACAGGCCCTTCATGGGGGCGAGCGACAACAGGTCGTTGTCTCCACTGATCAACCACTTTGACCCTGACACGATGGCTGCCCGCACGAAGGCATCATCATCCGGGTCGCGACTGAATTTCTGTTGTTCCATGGATTCCGGAATATCGACCCAGAATGCTGCGCCGCTGGCGTCTGCGAGCAAGCTGCGGCGCAATTCCATCGTCAGGTAGCGGTCGAACCTGGTTTTCCACAATCGGGTCTCGAGTTCGCGAAAGGTTTCCGTGCTGAAAACCGGAAGACCCTGTTGCAAAACCTGACGCACGACGGCGGCCGGTGGTCCGGACGGCGACAAGGCGGCGCTGATCCAGATATTGGTATCGAGCACCGTCTTGAATCGATGCTCAGCTTTCATCGGCCAGCAATGCGTCCAGTGCCTCTGGCGTCAAACCCTGCTGCTGCGCGAGCGCCGCGCTTTGGTTCAATGTGTGCTGCAGGCGATCGGCATAAAAGTTCCGCATGGCCTCGAAGTCCTGGGCACTGACCATCACGCCCACAATGCGGTCCCGCCGCGTCACGCGCACCGGTTCACGCTGCGCGAGATCGAGCAACTCGCCGAAATGGGTTTTGGCCTTGTTGGCAGTAAACGTCTGCATGAGTCGCCTCCTGAAGGTATGGATCCGACAATAACACGTCAATCGCCCATAAAGATTGATTTAGTCGAATCGAACGATTGAATCGAATTTCCTATCCAACGAATGTCGATGCCAGGACATTGGCGGCCTGGATGGCACCATGTTCCGTAAAGACACACGGCGGAGTTCGGGAGTACTTCAGGCTGCCGAGGTGGTCACAGTTTGTGACCACCTCGGACTTCTCGGTCGCATTGAGCCGAAACATGAAGTCAGCAGGAAATCGCCCTGCGTTGCGCTTGACCGCCTGATTGAGCGCCTTGGTCGGTACGCCATAAAGCTCCGCGAGATCGGCGTCCACGATCACCTTGTGTCCCCGGATCACCTGAATTGGGTTTCGATGCGCGGCAACAACATCGTGTTCATGTTCACTCTCCTTCTCCATTCATGGCGTACAGGCATGAACGCGTGGCTGTCGGGTTGCGCTCATCCGAAAACCCCATGCAAATACCAATGCCCCTGCGGTTTACCACTCTGCAGCCGGCCCGCCATCAACCGTTCGCGGTAGATCCAGAGCAAGCCGGCCTGTTCGCTGCGCGCCAGGAAATAGTCACGCAAGGCCAGCCGGCTCGAGGGTGGAGCATCTGAGGGCCTGGCGACGGCCGGTTCCGGCTCCGGCCTCGCCGGCGCATGGCCGGTATCCGGTGCAGCAGTGCCACGGGGGATCGTGTCTGCAATGACCGGATGGGACACATCCCACCACGCCGCCTCCAGCCGCTGCGGGCCGGCCAGCAACGTGAGCGGGCCCTGGTACAGCGGGCGGTCCTGGCGCACCGCCAGCCGCAGCGGTGTGACCAGCAACCAGGTGGGATACAAGGCATCCGATGCCGCCGGCGACACAATGGCCGCGGTCCGGCGTTGGGCTCCGCTGACACCGGCATTGGCGGCACTGCCGCTGCCATTGCCACCACGGCTGCTGTCTTTCTTCTTGTTGTTGTCACCACGCGCAGCTTGCGCCGGAGCCCGTATGCCACGACCCGGCACGGGATCACCGGCTGCCGACCGGATGGCGGACGCCACGCCCTCCGCAGGCGTCCACTCCTGCATGCATTCCGGCCGGTGGTCGCCGCGCGGCGACATCCGCAACACCCGCTGCGGGCCGAGCCGTGCGGACAGACGTTCAAGCAGCTGGATCAGGTCGTCCCCATCGGTCTGCTCGTCCGGCAACAGGCTGGCACTGGCGCCAGACAGGGCTGCCGTCTCGATCGATCGCAGGCGCAGCGTCAACACCGGTGCCGGCAAGGTGATCCGCGCCAGGTTCTCGGCCAGCAGGCGCTGCAGATGGACCATGTCGAGCGTGGGCATGGCGGTGCGTACCACCAGCGATCCCCCGGTGGCGGTATCGCGCCGCGCATCCATCTGCCAGCACAGTTCCAGCGCCAGGATTCCGCAGTGGCGCGCCTGCAGCCAGACCTGCAATGCACCGAGCAGGCGTCGCGCGGCAAACAGCAGCGCCGGGGCGGTTTCGACCTGGGCCAGCAGTTCGAGCGGCATGTCGAACACCTCGGGCAATACCAGCCAGGGATAGACCTCGGGCCTCTGGCCATACGCCCGGTCCAGCGCATCGAGCAGCGGCGCGCCAAAACGCCGCACCACACCGCCACGCGGCAAGGCGCGCAGATCGCCCCAGACCCGGCAGCCCAGCCGCTCCAGCGTCACCAGATGGGGACGCGCATCGGCCAGGGTGTGCAGCGGCAATTGATCCGGATCGCGTTCGGCGGCGAGGTCCACCTGCAGCCGGGCCAAGGCCAGCAAGGCGGTCGGTGCCCGTGCGACCCGGATATGCGCCAGCGGGCAGCCGGACGCCAGCAGTTGGGTGATCAGCTGCCGGTGCCCGCCGAACAGGCGCTCGCTGGCCGATACCTCCAGCAACAGCGCCCCTGCCGACTCCTGCAGCGCAACCCGGGGCGTGAAACGCAGCGCCCACCAGCCCAGCGCCTGCAGATCGCCCGCCGTGACCGGCGGGTCGGGAAGGCTTGGGTCAATGCCGTCCGCCCGACCCGCTGCATCGGGCGCAGTGGCAGTAGCGTCCGGTGGCGCCCGTTCATGCAGCGGCTGCAACGCGATCCAGTGCATCGCCTGCCTTGGGAATCAGAGGAGAGGCCGCTGCGCCGGCCGGATCACCCTGTCCGCTCCGACCAGGCGCAGACACGGACACCCGGGCCGACCGGTGCAGGCCTGCCCCACCACAACCCAGCAAGGCTGCCAGCCGCGCGGCACGCGCCGGCAGTTGCAAGGCTTGGGCGATCGGGGGGCCTTTGCGTTTGAGGATATCGACCTGCACACCATCCCCTTGCGGTTGCAGGCCGGCCAGCAGCCGCAACACGGCCGGTGACGACTCGTTCTGCGCGCGCGCAGGGCGCATCACGAACAGCAGCTTGCCATGTGCGGCGGCGGCCATCTGCAGCCGCCGCAGCTGGTCGGCCCGGGCCTGCGGCAACCAGCCCAGCACCGCCTCGACCTGGGTGCAACGCAAGGCCTGCTCGCAAGCCCACATCCGCGCGGCCGGCTCCTCGGCGCGGATCCACAACAGACGCTCCGGTGCAAGCCCCTGCGCCGACAGGCCGGGGCCAAACGGCATGTGCGGTGCACCCACCAGCACCACCGGACCGGAGCCCGAACGGGCCAGCGCCGGCAGCAACAAACGCCATTCGTTCTGCGCACTGTGGGCCTGCAGGATTTCGACCAATGCGCCCACCGGCCAGCCACCACCGGGCAACTGGGGATCGAGCGTGGCATGGCCGGTGGACAACACCCGGCCCGCCGGCTGGGCCAGGGAGTCGGCACGCCAGAGCGTGGAGTTTTCGGCAACCGGAGCCAGGCGGGACATGATGGTTCTTGGTCAATATTACTGTAATTAAACACAGTATATTCCGATCCATTGGGCGCCACAACCCGGTGCGCCCCGATCGCGGTCCATCGCCATGTTTTGCCTGCAAGGCGAACGGGTCATGGATTTGACGGGTTTGCGCGCACCCCATCCCCCGCTGCGCGCGAGAGTTTCACGCCGGCGCCGCGCACCTCGATCCGCACTTCGTCACGCACCCGCCCCTGTGCATCGACCCATTGCAACCGGTGCCGCCCAGGCCAGGGCAGCCACCATGCCGACCGGCCGCTGGCCACCCGCCGGCCGTCGATCATCCAGTACAGGCCAACGCCTTCGGCCTGCAGGCGCAGACGCTGGTGTCGCGGCGGAATGTCCGGGTCCAGCGCGATGATGGTGCCGTTGGTCGGTGCAGTGATGCGCGCAGCCTTGCCGGGTTCTGCGCGGCCATCCGTATCGGCCGGGGCGTCGATCGCAAATACTGTCTGCTGCGTACCCCGGATGAACCACTCGCTGCGCCGGGCCTCGACCGCTGGCGCGCTCCCGGCAGCATCATCAAAACGCACCAGTGTCTGCAACACGCCGGCCGGCGCTGTCGGCGCCTGGCTGGCGCGGTCGCGGTGCAGGTAGTTCATGAGCGCAGCCCAGAGCGGCGCGGCACCGGAGATGCCGCTCACATCCCACATCGGGGCGCCGCTGGCATTGCCCACCCATACACCTACGACGTAATGTTGCGACCAGCCGATCGCCCAGTTGTCGCGCATGTCCTTGCTGGTGCCGGTCTTGACCGCGCTCCAGAAACGCGTGGCCAGCACGCTGTCGGTGCCGAAGGTCCGTGCGCGCGCATTGCCGTCACTCAGGATGTCGCCGACGATGAAGGCCGCACGCGGATCCAGCGCCGGGCGCGCCGGCTCGGGCACATCATCAGGCGCTGCCGGTAGCAACGTGGTCGGACCCCAGCGCCCGCCATTGCCCAATGCCCGGTAGGCATTGGTCAGGTCGAGCAGCGACACCTCGGCACTGCCCAGCGCCAGGCTGTAGCCGTAATAGTCGCCACTCTCCTTGAGCGGCAAGCCCAGGCGCAGCAGCTGGTCGTGAAACGCCTGCGGCGACACCATCGCCAGCGTACGCACCGCCGGCACGTTGAGCGATGCCGCCAGCGCGGTGCGCACCGACACCCAGCCCTTGAACTGGCGGTCGTAGTTCTGCGGCATGTACAAGCCGCCCGCCGTCTGGATATGGGTGGGAGCGTCTTCGAGCAGCGACGCTGCGGTGATGCGCCGCTCGGCCAGCGCCTGCGCATACAGGAAGGGCTTGAGCGTGGAGCCGGGCTGGCGCAGTGCCGCCACGCCGTCGACCTCGGGCGCATCACCCAGTGCACCCGACGAACCGACCCAGGCCCGCACCGCGCCGCTGCGTTTGTCCAGCACCACCAGCGCACCGTCCTCGACATGCCGGCCCGACAACTCGCGCAGATGGCGCTGCAAGCTGGCCAGCGCGAAACGCTGCAGGCCGGCATCCAGCGTGGTCGTGATGGTGCCATTGGCGCTGCCACCTGCCGCCTGCGCATCGGCCGTGCGCAGCACCTGCCGCGCCACATGCGGTGCCAGGCCTTCGCTGGCGGCAAAATCGCGGCGCCGCAAGGCGACCTGGGTGAACATGTCCATGCCCAGGCAGTCGATGGCCGGGCGTGGGGCCTCCAGTATCCGGAACACAGCGCAGGCGCGCTCGGCCACCTGCGCCGCGCCGGCATTGGGCGAACGCACCAGCGCCGCCGCCACGGCCGCCTCGCGATGGTCCAGCCCATGGGCAGCCTTGCCGAACAGCGTCTGGCTCAGCGCGTCGATACCGACCAGCTCGCCGCGAAACGGCACCAGGTTCAGATAGGCCTCGAGGATCTGGTCCTTGCGCCAGCTGCGCTCGAGCGCGCGCGCCGCCAGCACCTGGTCGATCTTCTGCCCCACGCTGCGCCCGCCGGCACCTCGCTGCAACTCTTCATCGAGCAGACCGGCCAGCTGCATCGTGATGGTCGATGCGCCGCGGGTGCGGGTGTTCCACAGATTGGCCCATGCCGCGCTGGACACGGCACGCCAGTCCACGCCGCTGTGTTCGTAGAAACGCTTGTCTTCGCTGAGCACCAGCGCCGTGCGCAGCGCCGGCGACATATCGGCCAGGGCGATCCACGGCCCCCGGCGCACCGTGAAGTCGGTCCGTTGCCGATGCAACACGGCGCCGTGACGGTCCAGCACCAGGGTTTCGGATGGCCGGTATGCGGCACGCACGTCGGCATACCGCGGTTCGGCCGACGCCTGCGCTGAACCCAGCGCCAGCGCAAGCGCCAAAAGCGCGGCACGCTGTGGTCTCACTTCGGTGCCTCCACCGTTACCGGCGCATTCGGCGATTCGCCGAACATCTCGGGCGCATACATCGCCTCGACCCGTGACGGCGGCAGCGCAAAACTGCCGGCATTGTTCAGCCGTATCGTGTACTGCATCCGCACCACGCCCTTGGGCAGGTATTCGTAATAGCTGCGGAACGCCGCAAAGTCGCGCTCCTCGAACGCCGGCCAGGCGCCACGGC
>JAGPBF010000122.1 GCA_018063505.1 Rhodoferax sp. | reverse complement strand
GTCATCATCGCCACCGGCTCCGAAGTGCAACTGGCACTCAAGGCGCAGGAATTGCTGGCAACGCGCAAGATCGCGGTGCGCGTGGTCTCCATGCCCAGCACGACCACCTTCGACCGCCAGTCGCCGGCCTACAAGGCCGAAGTGCTTCCTGCCGGATTGCCGCGCGTTGCGGTCGAAATGGGCGTGACCGACGGCTGGTGGAAATACGGCTGTGCCGCCGTCGTAGGCATCGACACGTACGGCGAATCGGCACCGGCGCCGGTGCTGTTCAGGCATTTCGGATTCACACCGGAGAACGTCGCGGACACGGTGCAAAAGGTTCTGGCCAAACGCTGAACGGCGTCTGGCACCCGGTTATCAGGTTTCAACTCACCCAAGGAACAGTCAAATGGCTATCAAGATTGGCATCAACGGCTTCGGCCGCATCGGACGCATGGTGTTTCGGGCCGCAGTGCAGAACTTCAAGGACATTGAAGTGGTCGGCATCAACGATTTGCTCGAACCCGACTACCTGGCCTACATGCTGCAATACGACTCGGTCCATGGCCGCTTCAAGGGCGATGTCTCGGTCGACGGCAACATGCTGGTCGTCAATGGCCGCAAGATCCGCCTGAGCGCCGTCAAGGACCCGGCCGAGCTGAAGTGGAACGAAGTCGGCGCCGATATCGTCATCGAATCGACCGGCCTGTTCCTGACCAAGGAAACCGCGCAGAAGCATATCGATGCCGGTGCCAGGAAGGTCATCATGTCGGCCCCGAGCAAGGACGACACGCCGATGTTCGTGTTCGGCGTCAACGACAACACCTACAAGGGCCAGGCCATCATCTCCAATGCCTCGTGCACCACCAACTGCCTGGCACCCGTGGCCAAGGTGCTGCACGACAACTGGGGCATCAAGCGCGGCCTGATGACCACCGTGCATGCGACCACCGCGACGCAGAAAACCGTCGACAGCCCGTCCAACAAGGACTGGCGCGGTGGCCGTGGCATCCTGGAGAACATCATTCCGTCGAGCACCGGCGCAGCCAAGGCCGTCGGCGTGGTGATTCCCGAATTGAACAAGAAACTCACCGGCATGTCGTTCCGCGTGCCCACATCGGACGTGTCGGTGGTCGACCTGACGGTGGAACTGTCCAAGCCGGCAAGCTACGCCGAAATCTGCGCCGCGATGAAGGCCGCGTCCGAGGGCAGCATGAAAGGCGTGATGGGATACACCGAAGACAAGGTGGTGTCGACCGACTTCCGCGGCGAGAGCTGCACCTCGGTGTTCGACGCCGACGCCGGCATGGCGCTGGACAGCACTTTTGTGAAAGTGGTGTCCTGGTACGACAACGAGTGGGGTTATTCCTCCAAGGTGCTGGAAATGGCCCGCGTGGTCGCTGCCTGACCCTGGCTAGAGCGACTGCTCCCAACCCTGGCTTCGCCAGGCCCGGGAGCGGCCAGGCATTTTCTCGATGGCGCCGGGCGGCGCCACAATATGCCAACCACCCGCAACACTTCCGGATTCCCTTGACCCCACCCTCCTCGGCGAACGGCATCCGGTTCCTGTGCGCGGGCGTGTTCGTGTTCTCGCTGCAGGATGCGGTGATCAAGCAGGTCAGCGGCGACTACCCGCTGACGCAGGTGGTGACGATCCGCTGCCTGGTGGCGCTGCCGATCCTGCTGGTGCTGGTGCAGCTTGAGGCCGGCTGGCGCGCCATCTTCTCGCCGCAATTCAAGGCGCTGAGTGCACGCGCCGGCATCATGTTCGTGTCCTACACCGCGTACTACATGGCGTTTCCGGCCATGAACCTGGCCTACGCGGTCGCGCTGTATTTCACCGTGCCGTTGTTCGTCACCGCGCTGGCCGGGCCATTTCTCGGTGAACGGATTGGCTGGAAAGCCTGGCTGGCGCTGGTGGGCGGATTCGCCGGCGTGCTGGTGATCCTGCAACCCGGCAGCGGCTTGTTCGAGTGGGCCGCGCTGTTGTCGCTGCTCGCTGCGCTGATGTATGCCACCTCGATGCTGATGGCTCGCCGACTGGGTACGGCCCAGCCGGCTTCGGTGATGGCGTTCTACCAGAACGGCGCCTTTCTGGCGGGCGCACTGGTCATTGGTGCATGTACCCATTGGCTCGGCATCGAGGATGCCGGCCACCCCAGCATTTCCTTCCTGGTGCGGCCCTGGGTCCAGCCAGCGCTGGGTGATGGCCTGCTGATCGCCTCGTGCGGCGTCATCGCGTCGGCCGGCATGGTGCTGCTGACCAACGCCTACCGGATCAGCCAGGCCAACCAGGTGACGCCGTTCGAATACACCGGCATTCTGTGGACCCCGCTGTGGGGTTTCCTGTTTTTCGACGAAGTGCCGCGGCTCACGACGGTGTTCGGCGCCATCCTGATCGCGGGTGCCGGTTTTATTGCTTTGCGCGAAGCGCGAAAATGAACGCCTGGCGGCAATACCGGACCGTCCACCTGCAAGGAACAAGAGACCATGAATGTCATGCAACAGATTCGCTCCGCGTTTGAGCGGCGCGGCCACGAAGGTTATGGTGAAGGTGTAAGCCAGCTCGAGCACGCGATCCAGTGCGCTGCATTTGCGCAGCGCGATGGCGCCCCGCCGGCACTGGTTGCCGCAGCCTACCTGCACGACATCGGCCACCTGCTGCACGATCTGCCGCAGGATATTGCCGACAGCGGCCTCGACACCCAGCATGAATCCACCGGCTCGGCATGGTTGTCGCAGTATTTCGGACCTGAACTGACCGAGCCGGTGCGCATGCATGTGGCCGCCAAGCGCTACCTGGCGGCTACGGAAACAGGCTATTTCGATCTCCTGTCGGACGCCTCCAGGCTGTCGCTCAAACTGCAGGGCGGCCCCATGACACCGGCGCAGGCACAAGCCTTCGAAGCCGAGCCGTTCTTCGCCGATGCCTTGCGGCTGCGGCGCTGGGACGAAGAAGGCAAGATCGAGAACTACCAGGGGCCAAGCCCGGCACATTTCGAATCCATCGTGCAGGCCTGCCTGCGCCACTGACCCCGGAAGGTCGCACACCCGGTTGCCCCGGATCAGGGTCAAGGGTTTTGTGATCTGGCACCATGGTGCCATGACCCGATCGTGCGACCCGCTCCCACCCTTTGTCCAAGCCTTGCTGGAGCCTGCCCGGCATCCTGCGGGTACCACCACGGTCACGCTGGTCGAAACCCACATTTCATGGGTCTTGCTGGCGGACGCGTTCGCCTACAAGATCAAGAAGCCGCTCAAGCTGCCGTTCCTCGATTTCAGCACTGTCGCATTGCGCAAGCAGGTATGCGACGAAGAGCTGCGGCTGAACCGGCGCTTCGCTCCCGACATCTATATTGACGTCATCACCATCACCGGTGACCCCGCGAACCCGCAGCTCGGTGGCAGCGGCCCGGTGATCGACCATGCAGTGCGAATGTGCCGCTTTGACGAACACGGCCGGCTGGACCGGGTCTGCGCCCGCGGGGAGCTGCGTGCCGCCCACTTGTGCGATCTGGCCGACACGCTGGTCGCGTTCCATGCCGACGCCGCGGTTGCACATGCCGATACACGCTTCGGGTCACCGGCACACATCCTGGCGCCGGCCATCGACAATTTCCGGGACCTGGCGCAGCTGATCCCGAACCCGCACCTGCAGCAACGCCTGGCCAGCCTGCGCGCCTGGACCGAGGCCGAGCACGCAAGGCTCACGCCGCTGATGCGCGAGCGCAAGGCCGGCGGCAAGGTCCGCGAATGCCATGGCGATCTGCATCTGGCCAACATGGTGTTGCTGCATGGGCGCGTGTGCATGTTCGACTGCCTCGAATTCAACGAGGATCTGCGTTGGCTCGACACCGCCAACGAAATCGCCTTCACCTACATCGACCTGCTGGACCACGGTCAGCCAGGATTGGCCAACCGATTCGTCGACGAGGTGCTCAGCCGCAACGGCGACTACGCGGCTGCGCCGCTGTTGCGCTTTTACGCAGTTTACCGCGCACTGGTACGGGCGAAGGTGGCAGCCATCCGGCACGGCCAGACAGCCGACACGCACGACGCGCATGCCGCACACGCCTGTATCGCGCAGGCTGAAAAACTGGCCGCGCCGGCACCGCTGCGCCTGATCATCACGCACGGGCTCTCTGGTTGCGGCAAGACCGTGGCCTCCAGCCAAACCCTGCAGCGCGATCCGCATGCACGCACACTGCGGGTGCGCTCGGATGTCGAACGAAAACGCCTGCATGGTTTGGCCCGCTCGGAGCACAGCAGATCGGGCACAGACACCGGCATCTACACCGCCGATGCACATGCCCGGACCTACCAGCGCCTGGCCGATCTGGCCCGCACGGTGATGCAGGCGGGTTGGTCGGTGGTGGTCGACGCCGCGTTCTTGAAGCGCAGCGAACGCGACACGTTTCGCACGCTGGCCCGTGAATACCAGGCGCAATTTGCCATTCTCGCGCCGCAAGCCGATCCCGACGTGTTGCGCGAGCGCATCGTGGCCCGCCAGCGCGCCGGTCAGGATGCCTCCGAGGCCACCGTCGAGGTGCTCGAACGACAGCGCCAATGGATCGAGCCGCTGCAAGACGATGAGCTTGCGCTGCGGCTCGACGTGCCGCAGCATTGATGGCATCCGGCGCGATGGGTCCGCGCCGGTGTGGCAGCCGCTATTGCGGCTTGATGCCTGCGACCTTGATCACCTTGGTCCAGGTATTGATTTCCGATTGCATGAACGCCGCGTACGGCTTGGCACCCTGGCTCGGGATCACGAAGCCGACCGAACCCATGCGCTGCTTGATGGCATCGGACTGCATGATCTGCACCATTGCTGCTTCGAGCTTGTCGACGATCGGTTGCGGCGTGCCCTTGATCGCCGACAGGCCGGACCATGACAAGGCCTCGAAACCCTTGTAGCCGGACTCGGCAATCGTCGGCACGTCCGGGTACAAGGCATTGCGCTGTGCGCTGCTCACGGCCAGCGCGCGCATCTTGCCGGCCTTCACGTGCTGCAGCGCTGCGTCCTGGTTGATGAACATCATCGGAATCGTGCCGGCCAGCAGATCGCTGAGCATCGGGCCGCCGCCACGGTAGGGAATTCCGGTCATGTAGATGCCGGCGGTCTGCTTGAACAGCTCCATCGCCATATGGCCGGATGCCGCATGGGTAAAGCCGTAGTCGAGTTTGCCGGGATTGGCCTTGGCGTAGTCGACCACATCCTTGACCGACTTGAATGGCGTGCCCGGATGCACCACCAGCACGTTGGGGCCCGAGTGGACCTGGGTAATGGGAATGAAGTCGGTCATCGAGTTGTACTTGAGGCTCGGATCCAGGCCGTGCGCCACTGCGTTCTGGCCCACGCCGGTCTGTACCAGCGTGTACCCGTCCGGTGTCATCCTGGCAGCACGTTCGGTACCGACAATGCCCCCGGCCCCGCCGATGTTCTCGACGACGAAGGGTTGCTTGAAATGCTTGCCGAGTTCTTCGGCGATCATCCGGGCCATCACGTCGCTGGTACCGCCTGGCGGGAACGCCACGATGATCTTGACCGGCTTGTTCGGATAGTCGGACTGTGCGAATGCGGTCATGGGCGCGGCCGCGGCAAGCGCCATGCCCATTGCGAGGGCAACGAGGGATCTGCGTTTCATGAATCTGACTCCTGATAGTGGGTGCTGAAAACGGGAACGGGAACAGAAACGGGATGGCGCCACCGTCGGCAGCGCGCGTCGGGTTGCGGCGCGATAGGGCGCGCCACCCACGGGGGATTTGACATCGTGGTGGGCAGGTGCAGCGATTGCGGTGACTCAGGTCACCGGCGCCGGATTGAACAACACCAGCGCGTTGTGCAGCTTCCAGTGTTCGGCCCAGGTCTTCTTGCCGCTGGCGACCGACAGCAACAGCTGGAACAACTCCCAGCCCATCTGTTCAATCGTCATCTCGCCGGTGGCGATGCGGCCGGCGTCCAGGTCCATCAGGTCGTGCCAGCGCCGCGCCAGCTCGCTGCGGGTTGCGACCTTGATCACCGGAACCTCGGCCAGTCCATACGGGGTGCCGCGCCCGGTGGTGAAGACATGCAGATTGATGCCGGCGGCCAGTTGCAAGGTGCCGCAGATGAAGTCGCTCGCTGGCGTGGCCGCATACAGCAGCCCTTTCTGCAAGGCCCGCTCGCCTGGCGGCACCACACCCATGATCGGCGCGGTACCCGACTTGATGATCGAGCCCATCGCCTTCTCGACGATGTTGGACAGGCCCCCCGCCTTGTTGCCCGGCGTGGTGTTGGCACTGCGGTCCACCTTGCCACGCTCCAGGTAACGGTCGTACCAGTCCATCTCGCGCACCATGGCTTCGGCCACCTCCGGTGTCGCAGCACGCGCCGTGAGCTGGTCGATGCCGTCGCGCACCTCGGTGACCTCGGAGAACATCACCGTGGCACCGGCGCGGACCAGCAGGTCGGTGGCAAAACCCACCGCAGGATTGGCGGTGACGCCCGAGAATGCATCACTGCCGCCACACTGCACACCGACGACCAGACTGGAGGCCGGGCAGGACTCGCGCCGGCGCTGGTTCAGCCGCTCCAGGTGCACGCGCGCCTGGCGCATGATCGAATCGATCATCGACATGAAGCCGACATGGCCGGCATCCTGCAGGCAGACCACATCGAGTTTTTCGTCCGACGCAGCACCACGCTGGTCGCTGATCGGAATCACGCCCGGCGGCAACAATCGCTCGGGTTGCAGTTTCTCGCAGCCCAGGCTGACCACCATGACCTCGCCACCGAAGTTCGGATTCAGACTGATGTTGCGCAACGTGCGGATCGGAATCACCGCGTCGGGCGCGTCGATCGCCACACCACAACCATAACTGTGCTCGAGTCCCACCACGTCATCGACATGCGGAAAGTTCGGCAGCATTTCGTCCTTGATGCGCCTGACGGCGAAATCGACGACACCTGCGACACATTGCACCGTGGTCGTGATGGCCAGGATGTTGCGGCTGCCCACCGAGCCATCGGCGTTGCGGTAACCCTCGAAGGTATAACCCTCCAGCGGTGGCAGCGGCGGCGGTTTTTCGGTAGCCATCGGCAGCCCGATCAGCGAACGCGCCTGCGGCATCTGCAGCAGCCGCTCATGCACCCAGCTGCCTGCCGGAATGTCGCGCAAGGCCGTGCCGATGACGACGTTGTAACGCCGCACCGCGGCACCGCCGGCGATGTCCACCAGGCTGATCTTGTGGCCTTGCGGCACCTTGTCCAGCAGCCTCAAGCCGTCCGCAAAGACGGTGCCAGCCGGCAGGCCACCGTCGTTGGCGACGATGGCCACGTTGTCGGCCGGGTGCATGGTTATGCGGTGTGGCCTGGACGGAGTGGATTCAGACATCGGAGGAGCCGGTGGGGTGAAAGGACTGCGGGACGCCGCCACTGAAAATGTCCGCGGCAGCGGTGCTCACGATCCTCAGGCCAGCGTGTAGGCGGTCTTGACGGTGGTGAAGAACTCCTGGGCATAACGCCCCTGCTCACGCGAGCCGTAGCTAGAACCCTTGCGCCCGCCAAACGGCACGTGGTAGTCGACACCCGCCGTGGGCAGGTTGACCATCACCATGCCGGCCTGGCTGTGGCGCTTGAAATGGGTGGCATATTTCAGCGAGGTGGTGGCAATGCCGGCCGACAACCCGAAGGGCGTGTTGTTGGCCTCGGCCAGCGCGGCGTCGTAGTCCTTGACGCGGATGATGCTGGCCACCGGGCCGAACACTTCTTCGCGGTTGATGCGCATGTCGGCACTGGTATCGGTGAACAAGGCCGGCGCCATGTAAAAGCCTTCGGTGTCGCGCTTGAGCGACTCGCCGCCGATCAGCAGCCTGGCGCCTTCCTTCTGCGCAATCGCGACATAGTCGAAATCCTGGGCGAGTTGCGACTTCGACGATACCGGACCGATGTCGATGCCCGCCTGCAACGCGTCGCCGACCTTGAGCGCGGCCATGCGTGCCTGCATCGCATCGATGAATTTCGGGTAGATGCCTTCGGTGACGATCAGCCGGCTCGACGCGGTACAGCGTTGTCCGGTCGAGAAAAACGCACTTTGCACACACAACTCGACGGCCTGGCCCAGCTCGGCATCGTCCAGCACGACCTGCGGATTCTTGCCGCCCATTTCGAGCTGCACCTTCTTCAGGTTGACGGCGCATTGCTGGGCAATCCGCCCACCCACCTGCTGTGAGCCGGTAAAGCTGATCGCATCGATCCCCGGATGGTTGACCAGCACGTCACCGACCACGCTGCCACGACCCATGACCAGGTTGAACACGCCTGCCGGAATACCGCTGCGGCTGATGATGTCGGCAATGGCCCAGGCACAACCCGGTACCAGGTCGGCCGGTTTGAGCACCACGCAATTGCCGTACGCCAGGGCCGGGGCGATCTTCCAGGCCGGGATGGCGATCGGGAAGTTCCACGGCGTGATCAGGCCGATCACGCCCAGCGGCTCGCGCGTCACTTCGACACCGATACCGGGGCGCACCGAGGCCAGGCTCTCGCCGGCCAGGCGCAGGCATTCGCCGGCAAAGAACTTGAAGATGTTGCCCGCCCGTGCCGCCTCGCCGATACCTTCGGCGCGGGTCTTGCCTTCCTCGCGCGATAGCAATGTGCCAAGTTCTTCGCGCCGGGCCAGGATCTCGTTGCCGATCTTGTCCAGCGCATCGGAGCGGGCCTGGATGCCCGAGGTCGACCAGGCCGGGAACGCAGCGCGCGCCGCCTGCACCGCAGCATCCATCTGACCGGCATTGGCCTGTGTGTAGTGGCCCAGCACATCGGCGGTGTTCGACGGATTGACGTTGGGGCTGTAGCTGTCGCCTGCGACCCACTGGCCATTGATGAAGTTGTCGTGTTGTTGCGTCGCCATGGTGGTATGCCTTGAAAAGATTCGGATGGAAGGATGGGGAACGGGTTCAATGTTATGCGTTGCCCGGTTCCAGCGCCACCGGCCGTCCCTGCGCGCTGGAGGCCATGATGGCCTCGATGACCCGCTGCACCGCCAGCGCGCTGCGGCCGGTCACTGCGGGTGGCCGGCCATCGCGCACAGCCTCCAGAAAATCCTGGATCACTACCCGGTGCGGCCCGTGGTCGAACGCCATCGGATCAGCGCCGCCGCCGGTGCCACTGTCCGCACCCACGGTCTCGGTGCGGCCGTCCATGGTGGTCAGCCGCAGCCGACCGGACTCCAGTGTGGCGGTGCCACCGGTCATGTTGATCTCGATGCGTTCCGGGTAACCGGGACTGGCGGCGGTGGTGGCCTGGAGCACCGCCACCGCGCCACCGGGGTAATGCAGCAGCGCGCTGGCCGTGTCTTCGCATTCCATCTGGTGTACCGCGCTGGTGGCAACCGCGCCGCTGACCTTTTGCGGCGAACCGATCAGGTCCAGCAGCAGGTCCAGCGTATGGATGGCTTGGGTCATCAGCACGCCGCCGCCATCGCGGGCCCGGGTACCGCGACCCGGCACGTCGTAATACGACTGCGGCCGCCACCAGCGCACGCTGGCACTGGCACTGGTCAACTGCCCGAGCATGCCGCTGTGCAGCAGTTGGCGCAGATGCGTCGCCGCCTCGCGCAACCGGTATTGCAGCATCACCGCCAACTGCACGCCGGCCGCTTCGCAGCAGGCGACAAGTTCTTGCGCGCGCGCCAGGTCGAGTTCGAGCGGCTTTTCGACCAGCACATGCTTGCCGGCTGCGGCCACCAGCCGCACCACGTCCAGATGCGCCGCCGGCGGCGTCAGTACCAGCACCGCCCGCACCCGCGGGTCTTGCAGGATGTCATCGAGCCGCGTGGTGCGCCGCACCCCATCGGGCAAGGGCACGGCCGCCAGGCGCTGCGCGTCGCGCGCGCAGACCCAGGTCAGTGGGTAGGTGGCGCGCAGGTCCTGCAGGGAGCGCAGGTGCGGCGCCGAGCCCATGCCGGCACCCACCACGGCAACATCGAAGGCTGGCGTTCCAGGCATGCGCGTGTCCGCCTTGACTACTGCGGGCCCAGTGTCTTGATCAGCGCAGCGAGCTGTTCCACCTCGGCGGGTTTGAGATCGGTCAATGGCGCACGCACCGGACCGGCATCGTGGCCGACGATTCTTGCGCCGGCCTTGACGATACTCACCGCATAACCGGCCATGCGGTTGCGCAGGGTCAGGTAAGGCATGAAGAAGTCATGCAGCAGCCGGTGCTGCGTGGCCATGTCATCGCTGGCAACCGCGTTGTAGAAGTCCATCGCCGTCTTCGGGATGAAGTTGAACACCGCCGACGAATACACCGGCGTGCCCAGCGCCTTGTAGGCTGCCGCGTATACCTCGGCCGTGGGCAGGCCACCGAGGTAGGCAAAACGATCTCCCATGCGCTGGTAGATCGAGACCATGGTCTCGATCTCGCCGACGCCGTCCTTGAAGCCAATCAGATTCGGGCAACGGTCGGCCAGAATGGCCAGCGATTCGGGTGTCAGTTTGCAGACATTGCGGTTGTAGACGATAACGCCGAACTTCACGCTCTTGCACACTGCTTCCACATGGTTGATCAGACCTTCCTGGCCAGCTTCGGTCAGGTAGTGCGGCAGCAACAGCACGCCGTGTGCACCCAGGCGTTCGGCCTCCTGCGCGCAGGCGATGGCGAACCGGGTCGGCCCGCCAGCGCCGGCAATGATCGGTACCTTGCCGCGGCAGGTATCCACCGCGGTCTTGATGATCGAGGGGTACTCATCGCCGGTGAGCGAGAAGAACTCGCCGGTGCCGCCAGCGGCAAACAACGCGGAGGCGCCGTACGGGGTCAGCCACTCCAGGCGCTCGATATACGTCTTGGGGCGAAAATCGCCTTGTTCGTCGAAATCGGTCAGTGGAAAGGACAACAGGCCGGAGCTGATGATGGTCTTGAGGTCTTGTGGGTTCATCGCGTTCTAACAGTGAGTAGGTGGAAGGAACGGCGCCAGGGCGCCAGGCTGAAAATGTCAGTCGAGCTTGATGTTGGCGGCGGCAACCACCTGGGACCAGCGGCTGCGCTCGCGGTTGAAGAACAGGTGGTTTTCGACAACGCCACCAGTTCCTTCAGGTTGTCGGCCTTGACCGACGGATGCACGGCCAGCATGTGCGGCGAATACGCGAGCATGGTGACACCGCGCAAATCCCTGGCCGGATCGAACGGCAACCTGGTGTACACCGACGGGCTGATCGCCAACGCGCCGGTATCGCACAGCAGCAGCGTGTAGCCGTCGGGTGCCGACTTGGCCACCAGGTCTGCGCCCGGATTGCCGTTGGCACCCGCCTTGTTCTCCACGATGACCGACTGGCCAAGCGCTTCCGACAACGGCTGGCTGATGGCGCGCGCAATGATGTCGGACGATCCGCCCGGCGCATACGGCACGATGATCCGGATCGGACGGTCTGCCCATGCATTCTTGCTCCAGGTCGGCGAGTTCAAGCCCAAGGCGAGTGAAGAACCAAGCAGGGTGCGGCGATTGAGGGTCATAGGTCGCGGTGGTTGCGCTGAGGAAATGCCATTGATGAGAGCGAAGCGTGGCGTCAGAAACCGTACAAATCTTGCGGGTTGTCGACCAGGATGCGACGGACATGTGTGTCATCACCGGCCCAGGATCGCAGCAGGTCTAGCAGGGCCGCCCCATCGGGCGCTGTCGCCTGGCCCATGTGCGGCCAGTTGCTGGCCCACAGGCAACGCTGCGGATAGGCCTGGGCCAGCGTGCTGGCCAGCACGCCGACATCGGCATAGGCCGGTGCACCCGTGCGCGAAGTCTCGTACGGGGCTGACAGCTTGATCCAGCAGCTACCGCTGTCCAGCAACGCGCGCAGGGCCAGGAACGCTGGGTCCGAGGGCGCCACAGGTGTCAGGAACTTGCCAGTATGGTCGATCACCAGCGGCAGCGCAAGCCGGGCCAGTCGTTGCAAGAGCCGCGGAAAGTCGGCACCGTCGACCTGGAGATTGACATGCCAGCCCAGCGGCGCGATACGCGCCGCAACCGGCTCAAGCATGTCCCAGGGCAGCACACCGCCAGGCAGCATCATGAAACGCACGCCCCGGATGCCCGCTGCGTGCATCTGGACCAGCGACGCGTCGCTCACCGACGCGTCGACCACTGCTACTCCGCGGGCATCAGTGCCCAGGGATGCGAGCGCAGCCAGCGTGCACGCGTTGTCGAAACCGTAGCCGGTGGGCTGCACGACCACGGCGCGCGTAAGTCCCAGCGTGGTCTGCAGCTTTCGATAATCCTGCAATCGGGCGGCAGCAGGAGGCCGGACACGTGCAGTCGGCGCCAGCGGGTAGGCCGGGTCGAACACATGAATATGGCAATCGCAGGCGCCAGGTGACAGCGGTATGGGAGTTGGCTGGGGAGACATGCAGACTTGAGCTCGGTTCAGGTGCGCCGTCCAGCGCCCATGCGTGTGGCCCGATCCGCATTGACGGAGCCGACCGGAATCCGACCGCGCAGGATCTCTCCGGTCTGGGCCACGGTTTCGAGCGCCTGGTGTTCGATAGCCGGCGGCGTCAGTCCGCCGATATGCGGTGTGGCAATCACACCCGGGTGGCTTGCCAGGGCCGGCGACGGCATCTGGTCTGCGGCGCGCCCCACGTCCAGCGCCGCGCCGCCCAGGTGGCCGCTGTCCAGCGCCTGCACAAGGGCCGCCTCGTCGACGAGATTGCCGCGCGCCGCATTGATGAAAAAGGCGCCCGGTTGCATGGCGCAGAATGCCTTTGCATCAAACATGTTTTCTGTATCCGGGGTGGCCGGCGCAAGGCACACGACAAAATCGGATTGCGCCAGCAACACCGGCAAAGCGACCTGCGTGATGCCGGCAGCCACTCCCGTCGCATGAGGGTCGGTCACCAGCACCTGCATGCCCAACGCCTGTGCGACCCGGCACAGATACTGGCCGATCTGACCATATCCAACCACACCGAGTCGGGCAGCACGCAACTCACGCCCCATGCGCGGCCGCGCCGACGCACCGCTGTGGTACTGGCTGTTGGCCAGTGCGATGCCACGGCTGAGATCGATCATCACGCCAAGCACCCACTCGGACACTGAGGCCATG
>JAGPBF010000312.1 GCA_018063505.1 Rhodoferax sp. | reverse complement strand
GCGGGCCAGAGGCCATGGCGCAGTGCGCGCATTGCGGGGTCCATTTCCCCGGTGCGGAGTCGGTGACCGAAAACGGGCGCGACTACTGTTGCGACGAGCATCGGCGCCTGGGAGTCCGCTCATGAGCACGCAGCCGACGGCGCCCGGGGATTCGGACGCCATCGAACCCTTCTGGCGCTCGCTGCGTTTTTTCTCGATGTACCGGCTGTTGATCGCGCTGCTGTTCATGGTGGCCGCCTTGGTATTCGGCGATACGATAAGCCTCGGCACGCAAGATCCGCTGCTCTTCGATCGTGTCGCGGCGGTTTATGTCCTGCTATCAATTGCGTTTCTTGCGGTATTGCTGCGCAGACCCCGCCGCTTCAGCCTGCAACTTTCGGTGCAGGTGGCGCTCGACATCGCCGCTCTGACCCTGATGATGTTCGCCAGCGGCGGGCAGAAGAGCGGCATCGCAATCCTGCTGCTGGTGGTGGTCGCCGGCGCCGCCCTGGTCGGGCAGGGCCGCATGACCCTTTTCTATGCTGCGCTGGCCTCGGTCGCGATGTTGCTGGAGGAAAGCTGGCGCGCGCTGACCCGAGACGCCGACCCAGCGGATTTTGTCCGTACCGGAATAATCAGCATTGCCTTCTTCGCCACGGCGATCATCGCCCGTCTGCTGGCGCAACGGGTTGTCGCCAACGAGACCCTGGCGCGCGAGCGGGGCCGGGAACTCGACGACCAGTTGCGGATCAGCGAACGGATCATCCGGGATATGGAGGATGGCGTGCTGGTGGTCGACGCGGACGGCCGGGTGCGCCTGCTCAACCCGCGCGCCGAGGCGCTGCTGGCGGTTGCGGCAACCAGTGGCGCGGAACTGGCGACGCTTTCCCGCGAACTGGCTGAACGCTATCGGGTGTGGAGCGCGCAGCCAGTCGAAATGGTAGAGATGCTGCGTCAGGAAAGCGGACGCCTGCTGCGGGTGCGTTACCTGCCTTCCGCCGAGTCCGGTAGCAATGCCCTGATCTATCTCGAAGACATGGAACGGGTGCAATCCCAGGCGCAGCAGTTGAAGCTCGCTGCGCTGGGACGGCTCACGGCCAACATGGCACATGAGATCCGCAATCCGCTGGCGGCCATCAGCCATGCGGCCGAACTGCTTGCCGAGGAAGACGTCGATCCGCTGCGCCAGCGTCTGGCCCGCATCATCCACGACAATACCCGTCGGCTCAATCGGCTGGTAACAGAGGTGCTGGAACTTGGCCGCCGCGACCGCGCCCAGCCGGAAACACTGCGCTGGCAGGTTTTTCTGTCCGGGTTCATGGAAGAACTGGCCTTGCATGACGAGTCCGCCGGCAAGCGCGTCCGGGTTGGCGGCCTCGATGTCGAACTGCGGTTTGATCGAGGGCATCTTTATCGCATACTGTGGAACCTGATGGGGAATGCCTTGCGCCATGCCAGTTCCGCGGACGGCGCCGTCAGGCTGGAGGCTAAGCCCGCCACCACGCCCAGCCGTGTCGAACTGCATGTTGTGGATGATGGCCCCGGGGTGGATGAGGCGCAGCGCAACCAGGTGTTCGAGCCATTCTTCACAACACATGGCGCGGGCACCGGACTGGGCCTCTATATTGCGCGGGAGTTGTGCGAGGCGAGCGGTGCCCGGCTCGAACTTCTCGACGAAGGGCCGGGAGCCCATTTTCGCATCACTGCCGAGGGGCTCGTATGTCACTGAAGAACGAACGTCGCAGTCGCAGTCGTGGCGAGGCCAAGCGCGTACTGGTGGTCGACGACGAGGCAGACATTCGCGAGTTGCTTGATCTGACCCTTGCCCGAATGGGCCTGCAGGCGGATTGCGCCGGATCGCTGGCTGAGGCGCGCCGGCTGCTTGCCAGCAATAGCTATCAGTTGTGCCTGACCGACATGCGGTTGCCCGACGGCGAGGGACTGGAGCTGGTGCGCCATATTGCGGACACGGTGGCCGATCTGCCGGTGGCCGTGATTACCGCGCATGGCAGCGCCGAGAATGCCGTGTCGGCGTTGAAGGCCGGGGCATTCGATTACATCGCCAAACCGGTGTCGCTCGATCAGTTGCGCGGAATGGTGAAGTCGGCGCTGGAGCTGCCGGTCCCGGATTCAACGGGCGGAGCGGGGGGCATGGCCGATATGGGCGGCCTGCTTGGCGAGTCGGCGGCGATCGAACAGGTGCGCAAGCTGATCGACCGCGTCGCGCGTAGCCAGGCGCCGGTGCACGTTACCGGGGAGTCTGGCAGCGGCAAGGAACTGGCCGCGCGGCTGATCCATACCCTCGGCGCACGTCGCGATCATGCCTTCGTCCCGGTAAATTGTGGTGCTATCCCGGAAAGCCTGATGGAGAGCGAGTTTTTCGGCTATCGAAAGGGAGCCTTTACGGGCGCTGCCGATGATCGCGACGGTTTCTTTCATGTGGCCGACGGCGGCACCCTGTTTCTGGACGAGGTGGCGGAGCTGCCGCTGACGATGCAGGTCAAGTTGCTGCGGGCGATCCAGGAAAAGCGTGTGCGCAAGGTGGGGGCCACCGCCGAGGAAGCCGTCGATGTGCGCGTCATCTGCGCCACGCACCAGGATCTCAAGGCACTTGTCGAACAGGGCCGGTTTCGCCAGGATCTGTTCTATCGCCTGAATGTCATCGAGTTGCGGATGCCCGCCTTGCGCGAGTGCCGCGACGACATCCCGATGTTGGCGCAGCACATCCTGGAGCGTTTGGCGCGGGCAGCCGATCTGACGCCACCGTTGCTGACCGATCGTGCGTTCAAGGCGTTGCAGAGTTATCCCTTTCCGGGCAACGTGCGGGAACTCGAGAATGTGCTGGAGCGGGCGCTGGCATTGATGGCGGGCGATCGCATCGACGTTGACGACCTGAACCTGGCGCCGTCCCAGTTGCCCGGCATCGCCGCCTCGGCAGCCGGCTCCCTGCAGGATCATCTCGATCAGGTGGAGCGCCAGGCCATCCTCGACGCGCTCAGGCAGTCGAACAACAATCGCACCGCCGCAGCGAGGCTGCTCGGTGTTACCTTTCGTTCCCTGCGCTATCGCATGGCGAGACTGGGAATGAACGATTGACGCCGCTGACCGACGCGGGTGAAGACGCCGGCTGGCTGCCCGGAGTAAGGCGGATACCTTCGCCGAACTGCGACGAGCGACCGGTGGGCGAGGTGGTGCGACTGGTGGTGATACACGCCATCAGCCTGCCGCCGGGCGAGTTCGGCGGGCCCGGAATCATCGATCTGTTTACCAATGGCCTCGACCCGGTGGCGCATCCCTATTATTCCGGGATCCAGGCTTTGCGGGTTTCGTCCCACTTTCTGGTCCGCCGCGACGGCGAGCTGATCCAGTTTGCTTCTTGCTCACGGCGCGCCTGGCATGCCGGTGTTTCGAACTGGATGGGGCGCGCGGGTTGCAACGATTTCTCGATCGGCATTGAGCTTGAAGGCTGTGACCAGCTCGCGTTCGAGGACGCCCAGTACCTGGCGCTCAATCGATTGCTGGCGGAGCTTCGGCGTCGCTACCCGATCGAAGCAATGGCAGGTCACAGCGATATCGCGCCCGGGCGCAAGACCGATCCGGGTCCGCGCTTCGACTGGCATCGCGTCGATGACAAAAGCCGATGACTGTCGCAAAGGCGCAACGTTTTTTTTTGCGTCTACATCAGAAATCGCTTGCAGTCAAAAAAATCAACCACTACAATTAGTGCCAGATCGTTGTTGACCTACTAGA
>JAGPBF010000311.1 GCA_018063505.1 Rhodoferax sp. | reverse complement strand
GATGCCGAACGGGCCGGACTCTGTCATGCCCAGGCCGGTGGCCATGACGATGCGCTGTCCGATCTCGCGCTCTTCGCTCTCAAACAGGCTGTCCCAGACCGGCTGCGCCAGCGCTGCGCCGGCGTAAAAGAACATTTTCACGCGTGAGAGCAACGTGCGGCGCAGCGCATCGTCGGTCTTCATCGCATTGGCGATCGCCTCGAATCCGGTCGGTACGTTGAAGTACACGGTCGGTGCGATCTCGCGCAGATTGCGCAAGGTCTCGTGCATCAGCGCCGGCGTCGGTTTGCCATCGTCGATATACAGCGTGCCGCCATGGAAGACGACCATGCCGAAGTTGTGATTTCCGCCGAAGGTGTGGTTCCAGGGTAGCCAGTCCACCAGCACCAGCGGTGACTCGGCCAGCACCGGCATCGACTGGCGCATCTGTTGCTGGTTGGCGCACCACATGCGGTTGGTGTTGATCGCCGCCTTGGGCATCTTGGTCGAACCGCTGGTGAAAAGGAACTTGACGATGGTGTCCGCACCGGTACCTGCCATCGCCCGGTCCACGGCCGCACTGGCCGGCGTGGCACACAGATCGGCGAACGCGCTGACCATGTGGCCGTCGACCTGTCCCTCGTGCAGCACGACTTCGACGTCCGTACCGACGGTGGCGGCAATGGCCTTGGCATACCGTGTGTCCTGCGCGAAGACCAGGCCCGGCGTCACGGTGCGCAGCACGTGCTTGAGTTTGTCGTAGTCGACGCTGATCAGGCAATAGGGCGGCGACACCGGCACGAAGGGCACGCCAGCCACCATGCAGCCCAGTGCCAGCAGCGCATGTTCCAGGCTGTTTTCGCTCAGGATGGCAACCGGGCGTTGCGCGTTCAGGCCGCGATCGATCAGGCCTTGGGCAATGTTGCGGGCGCTTGACCAGGCCTGCGCATAGGTCACATGGTGCCATTCGCCCAGGCTTGCGTCGGCGTTCTTTTGCCGGCGCGCCATGAACAATCGCTCGGGCACCGTTTCAGCCCAATGGCGCATCCGGTCGGCCATGCGCTCAGGATAGGCCTGCAGGTCCTGGTCGGCCTGCAGATAGTGGGTGCCTGGCATGCCATCGCGCATGCATACGCGGGTGACGCCAAACGTCAGGGGGCGGAACTCGGATGCGCTCATGTGTGTCTCCTGCGGATCGTCCGTCTGTGGCGGGTCATTCCGTACCGTACGCCGTCGTTTTGTGCCATGGCTGTTCGGCTCTGGCATGGCCCGATTGCGACTGCGCCAGCACCGGTGCCGTGGTCAGGTCGATTTCTGGACCTTGGCGGCCTTGCCTTCGAGAAAGGCGCGCACACGCTGCTTGGCCTCGGGTGCCGACTGGGCGACGGAAGCCATCAGCGCTTCAGTCAGAAAACCGTGGTCGGCTGGTTGCTCGGCGATACGCGGCAAGGCATGCATCAGCGCGTAATTGGTCAATGGCGCGTTGGTGGCGATGCGCGCCGCCAGTTCAAGCGCCTTTTTCAATGCGTCGCCGGCCGGCACCAGATATTGTGCGAAACCCAGCCGTTCGCCGTCCTGTGCGTTGTAGACACGGCCGGTCAGCATCATGTCGGTCATGCGCGCCACGCCGATCAGCTTGGGGATACGCACCGAGCCGCCACCGCCCACGAAGATGCCGCGCGTTCCTTCGGGCAAGGCATAGAAGGTGGACTCGTCGGCAACCCGGATATGGCAGGCGCTTGCCAGTTCCAGGCCGCCACCGACCACGGCGCCATGCAGGGCGGCGATCACCGGCACCCGGCCGTATTGCAGCGCTTCGAGCGCCACGTGCCAGCCGCGCGAGTGGTGCATGCCTTGGCCTGCGTCGCGTTCCTTGAGTTCGGACAGGTCCAGACCGGCACAGAAATGATCGCCTTCGCCTTCGATCACGGCGGCCTTGGCCTCGGCCGGCAGGTTCTGGAACACATCGCGCAAGGCTTCCACCAGTGCGTCGTTCAAGGCATTGCGTTTGGCCGCGCGGCGCAGGCCCACGACGGCCACGGCGCCCTGCATGTCCAGGGAGACTCCGTTGCGGGCGGCACGTTCAAGAATGGGATTGCGCATCGGGCGTCTTTGCAGCAGCTGTTACGCCGTGCAATAAAGTTATTTTTGATAACTATATTGTGCTGGCAATGCGCAGATTTGATATCAGGGTTTTCCCGCGCGCTGCAGGTGGATGTGGCGCGCAGCCATGCCGGTAAAGCGCAGCGCCGCCGCCCGCTATACGTCTTGTGGCCACATCAGTGGACCAGCAGCGCCGCGGGCGACTCCAGCAAGCCCCGCACCGCCTGGATGAAGCGCGCCGCATCCTGCCCGTCGACGACGCGGTGATCGAACGATGACGACAGGTTCATCATCTTGCGGGCGACGAAGGCGCCGCCCACCACCATCGGGCGCTCGACGATGCGGTTGACGCCGACGATGGCCACCTCCGGTGCATTGATGATGGGCGTGGACACGATGCCGCCCAGCGCCCCCAGGCTGGTCAGCGTGATGCTCGAACCGGTCAGTTCGTCGCGTGTGGCCTTGCCCGAACGCGCCATGTCGGCCAGCCGGCTGATCGCGTGTGCGTTGGCCCACAGCCCGCCATCCTGCGCATGGCGCAACACCGGCACCATCAGTCCGGCGTCGGTCTGCGTGGCAATACCCAGGTGCACGGCGCTGTGCCGCGTGATGACACCGGTCTCGTCGTCGAACAGCGCATTGATCTGCGGAAACTCCGCGATAGCCAGCACCATGGCGCGCACCAGGAAGGGCAGCAGCGTGAGCTTGCCGCGGGTGGCGCCGAAGCGGGTATTGAGCTGGGCCCGCAGTGCCTCCAGCGCAGTCACATCGCATTCCTCGACATAGGCGAAATGCGGAATGCGGCGCTTGGCGTCCTGCATCTTCTGCGCGATGCGCCGGCGCAGGCCGATGACCTTGATTTCCTGCGTTTCGTCAACACCCGGGCGCTCGGGCGCGGCGGCAAACACCGACGCGGCGGTCTGCGTTTGCGCTGTGCCGTGCTCCGCGACATGGGCGTCAAGGTCGGCCTGCATGATGCGTCCGCCGGCACCGGTGGCGTGGATCTTGTTCAGCGCAACGCCCAGTTCCCAGGCGCGCCGGCGCAATGCGGGAGAAGCAATCGGCTTGTCTCCGTGGCCCGCTGGCGCTGCGGCAGACGCGCTCGCTTGGACAGGGCTATTCGCCGCATGGACGGCTGCGCGTGGCGCACTCTTCGCCGTCATTTGCGTCTTGCCAGGCGCTGCTTCGGTCGCCGGCCTTGCCGGTGAATCCGGGCGCGCGGATACGGAAGCTGGCACGTCTTCATGGGCCCGGTCGCGCCCAGGCTTCGCCGCGACCTGCGGGGGCGCGACTTGCGGGTCCTGGTTGGGGGGCGGTGCTTCCTTGGTTGTTCCCTCGCCATCAGCCGTGTCAACAAGCTCACCCTGGCCGCCCACGCCAAGGTCGATCAACGGCGCGCCGACCGCCAGCACCTCACCTGCCTCGCCGCCGAGCCGCATCACGGTACCCGCCACCGGCGACGGAATTTCCACCGTGGCCTTGTCGGTCATCACATCGGCCAGCACCTGGTCTTCGGTCACCGTGTCGCCCACCTTCACGCGCCATGCGACGACCTCGACTTCGGTGATGCCTTCGCCCAGGTCGGGCATCTTGACGGTATGCGTGGCCATCAGGCCTCCATGGTTCGTAGCAATGCCGCGCCCACGCG
>JAGPBF010000310.1 GCA_018063505.1 Rhodoferax sp. | reverse complement strand
TATCAGCCCACCCGTCTCATGGCCTCTTTCCCACCCGTTCGTGCTGTTGAACGCGCACTCGACTTGCTGCAATGCCTCAACCGGCAGCCGGTCTCGACGCTCGATGAGTTGTACCGTGCAACGGGTTTGCCGCGGCCATCACTCGTGCGCTTGTTGCAAACGCTGATCGGCAAGGGTCTGGTCAAGCACGCGCCGCAATACGGTGCCTACTATGTGACATCCGGGGTATTGGCATTGTCCAGTGGTTACCACAGCGAGCCGCGCATCATCGAAGCGGCGGCGACGGTGGTTGATGCGATCACCGCGGCGGTGAAGTGGCCAGTGGCGCTGGCCGTATTCGATGGCAATGCAGTGATCGTGCGCTACAGCACCATTTCGCAATCGCCGCTGTCGCTGCTGCATTCGAGCCTGAACATGCGATTGTCTCTGGTCAGTCGTTCCCTGGGCAGAGCCTACCTGGCATTCTGCCCACCAGACGAATGCCAGATCATCGTCCAGTCCCTGCGCCAATCCGCGCATCCTGAAGACCAGCCGGTACACGATGCGGCGAAGCTGCAGGCAATGCTGGAGCAAACGCGCGCGCAAGGATATGCCTTGCGCAGCAAAGACGTGCGGCCGGTGTCCAATACCTTGGCCGTTCCGGTGTTCGAGAACGGGCATGTGATGGCCTCCATCGGATTGACATGGTTTTCGTCTGCTTTGGACACTGATGCTGCAGTGTCGAGCTACCTGCCGCGCATGCAGGAAGCCGCGCGCGACATCGAGTCACGGCTGAACGCCATGGGCGTCGGGGCGCCGCCTGCGGCATCCCGAACTGCCGTCCAGCCCACGCTGCGCAAGCGCCGGATCGGACTGCAGAAGCGTGTGGTCAGATCACCGGGCAACGCCGCGAACAAGTGATTGCTGGCAGCTGAGCGCAGCGCGCGCGCAGCGGGTTTTCGTGCTGCGAAAACTCTGGATTCTCCGCCTCCGATGATGGAGATTCCTTTTAGGATCACCCCCAAGTTGTTGACCAGCGCGTCGGTGCCGGCAATTGCACTTACCGGAATATTTGAAGGAGACAACGCAGTGGCGAAGGTGGTACCTGGAATTGACGCTTTGCATTCAACCATGATCGACTCGACGCACCGTCCAATTGCCGGCGCTCTTCGTACCCATCTGTTTGTCCGAATGGGTTCTGGCAGGTTGCGCGCCGCATTGGTGAATTCGGCATGACAGCGGCACGCATTTGCATCGTGGGGCCGGGCGCCATTGGCGGTTGGCTGGCTGCGCGGCTTGCCCTGGCAGGCGAAGACGTGAGTGTGCTTGCGCGGGGCGCGGCACTCGAGCGTATCCGAAAGCACGGGCTGGAACTCCATAGTGCGGGTGGCCGTGATGTGGTGCCGGTGCGCGCCTGCGCGACAGCGGGCGAGGTTGGGCCGCAGGACATCGTTTTCGTGACCGTCAAGGCGCCTGCATTACCCGCACTGGCGCCGTCGCTGCGCGAACTGCTGCATGAAGGGTCAACGCTGCTGAGCGCTGGCAATGGACTGCCATGGTGGTATCTGCTGGGGCCCGATCGCCCTTTGGGGGGGCGGCGTCTGCACAGCGTCGATCCGCTGGGCGAGACCGAAGGTTCGATCGCACTGTC
Source organism: Rhodoferax sp. (assembly GCA_018063505.1). GTDB lineage: Bacteria > Pseudomonadota > Gammaproteobacteria > Burkholderiales > Burkholderiaceae_C > CAISIP01. The sequence continues at coordinate 2,111 of JAGPBF010000310.1, read as the reverse complement.
CCATGTGCTGGGGCTGAGCGTATTCGCTTCCTGTCACATGTCGCAGCCCGGTGTGGTACACCACAATTCCGGCTCGCGTCTCGTCCTGGGTGAACCTGGCGGCGGGATCAGTGCACGTGTCACGGACGTCGCCGGGCGTCTGCAGGCTGCCGGTTTCGACGCACAGGCCAGTGATGACATACGGCGTGACATCTGGAACAAACTGCTGGGTAACGCCTGCTTCAACCCCGTCAGTTTGATCACGGGGTCGTCCAACGACGGCATGCTGGGTGATCCGGCGCTTCACGGCATGTTCATGCGCATGATGCAGGAGGCCATCGAGGTTGGCGAACGCCTGGGCCTGCGGCTCGACGTGGATCCGGCGCAGCGCATTGCCCAGGCAGGCAGGCTCGGCAATATCAAGACATCGATGTTGCAGGACCTGGAGGCCGGACGGTCACCCGAGATCGAACCGATCCTGGGTTCTCTCGTCGAATGCGCCACAGCACTTGACATGCCGGTCCCAACCTTGTCCACGGTACTGGCGATGGCTCGTCTGCGGGCCCGCAGCGCCGGCCTTCCGGGCTACTGACAGGCCAGACAGCTGCTGGCTGACAAGTCGGGGTCAGGGCGGCGGGATGCACGCTCCTGATCCGACATTGGAGCGTGCCAGGTTGTCAGTTCTGCTCTGGCATCGGGTAGTCGTGCGCGTTGGCGACCTTGCCCGGCACCCTGGAGAAGTCAAACCGCGGTGGCGCAAACACATCGACCAGCCATGCGCCACCGTCGTTGACGTTGTTGCTGGTGTGGATCACCTTGGGCGGGATCACGGTCAGCGACGGGCTGCCGATGCGGATGTGTTCGTCGTCGCGCCAGGTTGTCATGTCGGCGGTCCACGGATGGCGCAGGTGGTGCATCCAGTCACCGCTGAGCGCCAATGAGCCTTGTTCGAAATCCGCGTGTTGATGCGGGCTGAGTTTGTGCACATCGCGCGCGACCATGCGCGGCGTCATGATGTTGAGCATCAGGTTGGTGCTGCGGAAAATACGCATGTTGGTATCGGCCTTGATGTGATCGGCCAGCACATAGTTGCGCAGCGCGAAGCCGCCCACCGGATCCGGCCACGGCACCAGAGGTGCGACCTCGGGTGCACCACTGGCGTAGACCGTCGCGTTGCCGGCCCTGGCCGCCAGGTCGGTGGCCTTGCAGGAGAAAACGCGTACCACCAGGCCGTCGCCCTGGGCCGTGATCCGGCTGGCGCCGGGGGGTACGATCGTCACTGTCTGCGCGGCCGCGTTGCAATGCTGATCGCCGGCCTCGATACGTGCGGCGGCATCGGTCGTCAGCACCATGTATTCGTCGTCCTGTTGCGGCCGTTCCAGCACGGTGCCGGCAGCCAGGCGCGATACGCAGACCACGAAGTTGGCGCCGCGGGTGATCCACGTCTGTTCGCCGGGCGCGGTGATCTGCGGCGCAGTGTCATAGTGCCGCGCGGCGCTGGCGGCTGTGGCTTGGGTCGTCATGCAGGGATTCCTCCTGGTATCGGGGTTGTTGGGTCCATCAGGCGTCGGGGTGGGCCATGGCTGCCGCGCCCTGGCGCAGCAGCGACTGGTCGGAGCCCATGACGAACCAGTTCACGCCCTGGGCGGCGTAGCGATCGCGTTCGGCCACCGAGCCGGCAAACACGCCGGCCAACTTGCCGGCGGCCAACGCAGCGGCGATGCTGTTGTCGGCGGCGGCCATGACGTCCGGATGCCTGGCGTCCTCCAGGCCCATGGCCAGCGCCAGGTCGGCGCGGCCGATGAACAGGCCCTCGACACCGGGAATCGCCGCGATGGCTGCTGCGTTGGCCACCGCCTGCGGGCTCTCGATCTGGCAGATGACCATGGCCTGGTCGCCCGCTGTCAATGCCTTGGCCATGCCCAGGCTGCCGTAGCCGGCGAAACGCGGTGAACTGGAGTAGCCCCGGCTGCCGCCACGGAAACGCGCGCTGCCGACGGCCGCTTCGGCCTGGGCCACGGTATCGACATGGGGCACCAGCACGCCGGCCGCTCCCATGTCGAGCACCGACAGAAAAGTAGCTGGCTGACTGTCAGGGATACGCACCAGCAGGGGAAGGTCGGCTGCGCGTC
>JAGPBF010000121.1:7853-13196 GCA_018063505.1 Rhodoferax sp. | reverse complement strand
TGGCCTGGATCGAGCGATGGACATGGCCGCTGGCATCGGGGTGAAAGCTGATCAGGTCGGCGCCGGCCTGGGCAAACGCGTTGGCCAGCGCATCGACCGGTTGCACCATCAGGTGCACGTCGATCGGGACCGCCACGCCGGCGGCAGTGACGGCATGGGGCTTGAGCGCCTGGCAGACCATCGGCCCGAATGTCAGGTTGGGAACGTAATGGTTGTCCATCACGTCGAAATGGATCCAGTCGGCACCTGCGGCGATGACGTCGGTGAGCTCGGCGCCCAGCCGGGCAAAGTCTGCAGAAAGAATCGAAGGTGCAATACGGTAGGTCATGCGTGTGGGTTTGGAAATATCGACGGGCTGTCCGGGATTTTCGCAGTTAGCATAGCGCCATGGCCAAGTACCGATTTCAGGTTGATGTTCGCCCCCAGTATCTGCCCGACCAGTCGTCGCCGGAACGGGGGTTGTATGTTTTTGCCTACACCATCACCATCTCCAACGTGGGCGAAATCGGCGCGCAGCTGATTTCGCGCAGCTGGAACGTCAACGACGCCAGCGGCCATACCGAGAAAGTGCGTGGCCTGGGCGTGGTCGGACACCAGCCGCTGCTGCAGCCGGGCGAGAAGTTCGAATACACCAGCGGTACCCGCCTGCGCACCCCTACCGGCACCATGCACGGCAGCTATTTTTTGGTCGCCGAAGACGGTGAGCGGTTTGAGACCGACATCCCGATGTTCGTGCTCGACGCATTGAGCGTCGGCGGCCAGAAACCGACGCTGCACTGATGCGCGGGTCGGGTCGATGGCCATGGGCGAATTCGACCTGATCCACCAGTATTTCCAGCGCCCGGTGCGCCGCGCCGCACTTGGCATCGGCGATGACTGCGCCCTGCTGCAACCGGCCGCCGGCTGCCAGATCGCGGTATCGAGCGACATGCTGGTGCAAGGCACCCACTTCCTTGCCGATACCGATCCGTACCTGCTGGGCCACAAGGCACTGGCCGTCAACCTCAGCGACCTGGCTGCCTGCGGCGCGCGCCCGCTGGCATTCACACTGGCACTGGCCTTGCCCGCCGCAGACCCGTCCTGGCTGGAACCGTTTTCGCGTGGCCTGCTGGCGCTGGCAGACAGCCACGATTGCGAACTGGTCGGCGGGGACACGACGCGCGGGCCGCTGAACATCTGCATCACGGTATTTGGCGAGGTTCCGGCGCCCGGCGGCCGCAGCCAGGCGCTGCTGCGATCGGGCGCCCACGCCGGCGACGACATCTACGTCAGCGGAACACTGGGCGACGCGCGGCTGGCGCTGGAGGCGATCGGCGGCCAGTGGGTTTTGCCGCAGGCCTTGCTCGAACGTGCTGCCACGCGCCTGCATCGGCCCGAACCCAGAGTTGCGTTGGGTCAGGCCTTGCGCGGCCTGGCCTCCAGCGCCATCGACATCAGCGATGGCCTGCTCGGGGACCTGGGCCATGTGCTGGCGGCCTCCGGCGTCGGCGCCAGGCTCGATGCCGGCAGCATGACTGGATGCATCGCATGCCATGGCGCTGCACTGGACGCGGTCGTACCGCGTCAGCACCAGTTGCACTGCGTGCTGGCCGGAGGTGACGATTACGAACTGGCGTTCACCGCTGCGCCCCACCAGCGCGACGCCATCTTCGAGGCGGCGCGCACCTGCGCCACAGCGGTCAGCCGGATCGGCACGGTCACCGCCGAACCTGGCTTGCAGGTCGTCGATGGCCACGGCGTGGCCATCACCGGGCAATGGGCCTCGTTCGATCACTTCAACGGACACTGAATACAAAGGGAGAGATCGCATGACGCCAGCCGACCTTTTCGATGCTGCCATCACCGCGGCCCGCGGCAGCCCGAACCAGGTGCGCAAGGTCGGCGCCGTATTGCTGCCGGGCGACGGCGGGGCCGCCATCGCGACCTGCAATACCTTTCCCGCGGGTGTGGCCGACACCGGGCAGCGCCATCTCGGCGACGGACGGCTGATCTGGATGGAGCACGCCGAACGCAACGCGATCTACGCGGCGGCGCGCAGTGGCCGCTCGACGGAAGGGGCCACACTGGCCAGCAGCTATTTCCCCTGCACCGATTGCGCCCGGGCCATCGTGCAGGCCGGTATTCGGCGCCTGATCACGCTGGCACCGGACCCGGCCGACCCGGTCTGGGGTGCTTCGTTCGGCCCGTCCGAGACCATGTTGCGCGAAGCCGGTGTGGTGATCGAACTGAGCGGCCACGACCCGGCGCAAGTGCACGCAGCCACCATGCGCCCCGCGTGAACCAGCGCGCGCTCAGGGCGCAATCGTGACGGTCTTGACGCGCCCCTTGCGCAGCAGGTACAGGCCGCTGATGATGATGATCGCGCCGCCCAGCAGCGTGTAGCGATCGGGCACGATTCGCCACAGGGTCCAGTCCAGCGCAATACCCCAGGCCAGGGCGGTGTATTCGAACGGCGCCACCGCCGAAGCCTTGCCATGGCGGAATGCCTCGGTGATCGCCAGCTGGCCGACGAAACCGGTGACCGCCAGCGCCAGCAGCACCGGCCAGTGGTGGCTCTGAATGGGGATCCATCCCGGCAGGGCCAACACGCCGGCGCCCAGCGACAGCGACATGGTGGTCCAGAACACCAGTGTCACGCTGGCATCGGTGCGGCTGAGCACCCGACCTGCGACCGCGGACACCGCATAACAGACCGCCGCCCCGAGGACTGCCAGCGCGCCGAGCGAGAAAAACGCTTCGCCGTCCGGCCGCAGCGCGATCCACACCCCCAGCATGCCAACCGCAATGGCCACCCAGTGCAGGGGCGCGACCTTTTCACCGAGCACCGGTATCGACAACATCGTGATCAGCAGCGGCGCAATGAAGAAGATCGCATAGGCCTCGGCCAGGCCCAGTGCCCGCAGCGAAAAACTGAACAGCGACAACATCAGGATGCCGATCAGTCCGCGGAACAGGTGCAGCCGCCATCGCACCCGCAGCAACAGGCCCGCCTCTCGTCGCCAGACGACGTACACACACACCAGCGGCAACGCCGCCAGACCGCGCAACGCGGCCACCTGCAGCGCCGGATAACTGCCGGTCAGCGTCTTGAGCACCGCATCCATCAGCGAGAACGCGGCCACGGCGACCAGCATCGCGGCAATGCCGCGGCGGTTGCCCTCGCTGTCGCCGGCCGCACTCAAGGTTTGCGCTGCTCCAGCGTCAGGCCGACCGCCGTGCGCGCCGCGAAGCCCTTCCAGTAGGTGTGATCCGCCTTGAGCGTGCCATTTTCCTCGGCCGACCACTTTCCGTCACGGGCTTTCTCCACCAGGTTCAGGTAGGCGTCCATGCCGGCATCGTTCTTCAGGTAACGGTCCAGAAACGCGGTGCTGAAATGCTGCGCGATATTGTTCATGCGCACGTTGTCCCAAACCGCATCGATATAGTGCTCGGCCGGGATGAACTTCAGGTTGGCCGCCGGCTTGAAGGTCTCGGCCGGTGCAGGCATCGGCGCGCCGGCGTTGTGGTTGGCGTTCTCGTAGGTCAGCAGGTAACGCGGCGCATTGACGCTGGCCTCGAAGATGTTGCGCACGCCAGGCGCATAACCGGAGACGTCATCTACGCTGCCGGCTACGAAGAAAACCGGGATCCTGATGCCGGCCAGGCCGCCAGCGTCCCAGAACCCCCGGTTCCAGCCCCAGGGCGCGAAGGCCACCGCCGCCTTGATGCGTTTGTCGATCGACGCTGTGTATTGCGCATTGCCAGCCTGGCGCACCGCCAGAGCGCCACCCGGAACACCCCAGGTGAATCCGACACTGGCCGCGGTGTATCCGCCGCCGATGGTGTTGACCACGCCATAACCACCCATCGAGTAACCGATCAGGCCGGTGGTGTCTGCATTGACCATGCCCTTGAGCGTGGCGTCGCTGCCATTGAGTCGCGCCATCTCATTGAGCACGAACAACTGGTCCAGCGAACGGTTGAGCAAGGTGCTGCCAAAAGCGGCCTGGTCGCTGTAAGTGCTGTCGGTGTGGTCGATCGACACCACCACATAACCCTTGCTGGCCAGGTTCTCGCCCAGGTGGCTGAGCAGGAAGCGGTTGCCCGGATACCCGTGCGAGATGATCAGCAGCGGATACGGGCCACTGCCCGCGTCGGGCGACGCATCGCGCACGGCCTTGCCGCGAATCGTCACCTCGGTCTTGCCGTCACGCGTGAAGACGCGGTATTCACCATCACCGGGCTTGGCCGGGCCGGGTTTGGCGGGATACCAGACCTCGACCGTCAACGGGCGGTCATAGCTGGGGATCGGTTCGCCGGCCTTGGCCTTGACGATGTCCAGCTGCTTGGGGTGAACCAGGTTCAGCGTCTTGACGCCAATGGCGAATTTTCCGTACGGCGCCAGCGAAGGCGCGTCCGGTCGGATCACATCGATGCGGTTGTCCTGGGCCATGGCGGAGTTGACCGCGCCCATCAAGGCGCAGGTAAGGGAAGTCGCAAGAAGTACCTGTCGGAACATGGGTGTTGTCTCCAGAGATGATGAACGGACGCGGGCTTGCGCGTGCCGGCAAGGCTCGGCCACGACCGGCCATCATCGCCCGGGCAGGACAAGTGCCGACAGCATACCCGGAGGTGGCAGGAAAACGCCGGGCAGCTCCCAAGTTTTCTTGTACCCCCTCGGGGACCCTGGCCAAGCCAGGGCTGGGGGCCCCGAAGGCCTGCGTTTGTCGCGGGCACCGGCTCGCCCATAATCGTGCCATGGATGAATCCCAATCCCTGATGCGTCCATCCGCTGCGCCGCTGGCCAGGGTCAACGTGTCGTTCCTGCTGGCGCATCCGGCCCATTTCATTGCGCTGGGTCTGGGCTCCGGACTCAGCCGCTGGGCACCGGGCACGGCCGGCACCTTGTGGGCCTGGCTGGCTTTCCTGGCCATGCAGATCTGGCTCAGCCCGTCCCAGATTGCCTGGGTCGTGGCGCTGTCGTTCCCGCTGGGCTGGTGGGCCTGCAGCACCTGTGCCCGCCACATGCGGGTGCGCGACCCCGGCAGCATCGTATGGGATGAAGTCGCCGCATTCTGGCTGGTACTGTGGCTGGTCATGCCGGCCGGCCTGCTGGCCCAACTGATCGCCTTCGCGCTGTTCCGCTTCTTCGACGCCGTCAAGCCCGGCCCGGTGGCATGGGCCGACCAGCTGTTCCACGATGCCGACGAGGCCCGCGATCCGCAGGCCTGGAACAAGGCAGGTTTCGGCATCATGCTCGACGACCTGGTCGCCGCCTTCTGCACCTTGCTCGTGATCGCCTTGTGGATGCGGTGGTGGCCGGCATGAGCCGCCGGGCCGTTCCCAAGGCGAATTCCGCAATGC
>JAGPBF010000121.1:0-7753 GCA_018063505.1 Rhodoferax sp. | reverse complement strand
ATGAGCCGCCGGGCCGTTCCCAAGGCGAATTCCGCAATGCGAAGCATGGAGGATGCCTGATGAGCCGCCGGGCCGTTCCCAAGGCGAATTCCGCAATGCAAAGCATGGAGGATGCCTGATGAGCGCAGCGCAGGAAATCCGATGACCAACCCCGATACACGCCCGATCACCGACATCTGCCAGCAACTGGCCGCCACATTGCAGCAACGTGGCTGGATGATGGCCACGGCCGAGAGCTGTACCGGCGGGCTGATTGCCGGCGCCTGCACCGACCTGAGCGGCTCGAGCAACTGGTTCGAGCGCGGGTTCGTGACCTATTCGAACCAGGCCAAGATGGAGCTGCTCGGCGTCGACGCCGCGGTGCTGCAAGACGAAGGCGCTGTCAGTGAAGCAGTGGCACGCGCCATGGTGCAAGGCGCCTTGTCCCGCGCGCCGGTGCATGCGGCGGTCGCCGTCACCGGTGTGGCCGGCCCCACCGGTGGCAGTGCGGCCAAACCGGTCGGAACCGTCTGGTTCGGCTGGAACATCGACGGTGTGGTCTCCAGCCAGGTCCAGCTGTTTCCAGGTGACCGCGCTGCAGTCCGTGCCGCCACCGTTCGCCATGCGCTGGCGCAACTGCTCGCGCGCATCGACAACACGCCAGCCGTGCCAGCAGGCCATGGCCGTTGAAAGCCAGGCGCCACCCAAGCGATCACGCGCCAGGGCCGCGGCCGGCGCAAAGACGCAAACCGGTGCCCCGGCAAGACGGGTGAGCGGCCGGCTGCCTCGCAGCCAGCACTACCATGTGTATGTGGTCGAGTTGTCCGACGAAGTCTGGAACCTGGCGCGTTTTCGCAAGGCCAATCCCGACTACCGGCTCGGCAAGCCGTTTGTCTACGTCGGCATGACCGGGCTGGACCCCGACCTGCGCTTTGACAAACACAAGGCAGGCATACAGGCCAGCAGTTATGTGCGCCGTTTCGGCCTGCGCCTTTTGCCGGGCCTGTACACGATGTACAACCCGATGCCGTATGAAGGCGCACGCGACATGGAAGTGGAACTGGGAATCGCCTTGCGCGAAGCGGGCTATGGCGTGTGGCAGGCTTGAGCCGGCGAACGCCGACATCGGCTGCGGCATCAAACCACATTGATCTCCAGCATCGGGCGTTCGTCGATCACCCGCTGCCAGCCGAACTCCGACAGATCCAGTGTTTCGAAGCGGCCCGCGACCAGCAGTTCGGCCAGCGCCCGGCCGACCGCCGGCGCCTGCTGCAGGCCGTGGCCGCTGAAACCATTGGCGAACAACAGGTTGGACACCTCGGGATGGGCGCCCAGGATCAGGTTATGGTCCAGCGTATTGACGTCGTAGTGGCCGGCCCAGGACCGCAGCATCCGCAAGGCCTCGAAACCGGGAACGCGGTGCGCCAGCGCCGGCCAGATCGTGTCTTCGAACAATGCGTGCTGGACGTCGAAGTCGAAACACTCCGGGTCTTGGTCGGCCGGCAAGGCCACGCCGCACAGATAACCCGCACCTTCGGGACGGAAATACACACCGCCAGGGTCGATCACCAACGGGCACGCAGCCAGCTGCGCCGGTGACTGGAAGAAAAACACGCAGCGTTTGCGCGACTGCACTGGCAGCGCGATGCCCGCGCTGGCTGCCAAGCGCGCCGCGCCAGTGCCTGCGGCGTTGACCACGGCGCCGCAGGCAAGCTCGGTGCCGTCATGCAGGCGCAGCGCGGTGAGCTTGTCGCCCTGCCGCTGCAAGCTGTCGACCCGCGCCGCGCGGTACACCACACCCTGGGCCATGGCCTTGCGCCGCAAGGCATGCATCAGGCTGTGGGCATCGATCCAGCCTTCGCCGGACAGGCCCAGCGATCCGACCGCCAGGTCCGCGGTATGCAGCCAGGCAAAGCGTTGCGCCAGCAACGGCGGCTCGAGCAGGGCCACATCAACGCCACACTGGCGCTGCACCGCGTGGTTGGCCTGCAGGATCGCGCGGCCCTCTGGCGAGGCCAGAAAAAGATATCCGGCTTCATGGAAACCGACATCGGGCGCAACCCCGTCGACGGCCAGGAGCTCTCCCGCCGCGCGAACAAACCCGGTGCCGAACTGCGACATGCGAATGTTGCCCGGTGTCGAGAACTGGTGCCGGATCGACGCCAGCGAGCGCGTTGTCGCGCAATGGGCATAGCTGGGGTCGGGTTCGAGCACCAGCACGGAACCGGTGAAACCCGGATGTGCCGACAGGAAATACGCGGCGGCACTGCCCACCACCGCGCCACCGGCAATCACGACATCGAAGCTTTCCATTGCGACTCCCGCTTCAACGCCACCTATCAGTCACTCAAAGCGGACCTGCAGGCGCGACAACGGCGCGCTGAAGTCGGCGGCCCAGTTCTGGCCGGCTTCAACCGGCCAGGCGTCGGTCCAGGTGCCGGTGGTGACCACGTCACCCGGCATGACATCGGGTGCACCCGGGCATTGGTGCAGCTCGCGCACGAAATGCTGCAAGGCCAGCAAAGGGCCATCGAGCACATTCGCGCCGACGCCACGGTCGACCGCCTTCTTGTCGCGTCGCAACACCACGTTGGCGCCAGCCAGCGCCGCCTGCAACCGGGCAGCATTGGCCCCGATGTCATCGCGCGCGATCCGGCGCCCGACCAGCAGCCGGGCATGCAGGCCGCCGTCGGCCACCGCGTCGGCAGCTGCGAACTTCCAGTCGGGCAAATGCGACTGCACGATCTCGAAGCCGGGGGCGACCCAGTCGATGGCATCGAACAAATCGTCCAGCGACGCACCCGGTGTCGGTGTGCTGCGCATGCCGAAAACCGTCTCGGGTTCGATCCTCGGCTGACAAGTGTCGCGCAGAGACAACAGGCCCCGGCCTTCGCAATGGGTCAGACCGGTGTTCCAGACCGTTCCCCAGATCGGCGCGGCCACGTTGTAACGCGGCCAGATACCCCGGTTGGTAAAGCCGATCTTGAAGCCGCGCGGCAGTTCGCCACGGTCGATCCGCAATTGGCGCAGTGCCAGTTGCTGCTGGTAGGCCTGCGCCACATCGGATTCATCTCGCCCCCCCTGCATGATCGGCCAGAGTTGGCCATTGTCGGTGTGGGTCAGCAGTTCCTGGGGGGTCATCCGTACTTCTCCTGTGTGCGGTCTTTGTCAAAACATTCCATTGCGGATCGCCGTTGGGTGCGCCGGGCGAGGGGTCAAACCGCGGGGCGACCGACACGGGCGGTCGCTCGCAGCGGTGCCAGCAGATGCTGCAGTCCGTTGTGGTCGATCTCGTGCATCAAGGCCAGCAGACGACCGATCTCGCCGGGCGGAAAACCCTCGCGCGCAAACCAGTTCAGATAGTTGCCTGGCAGGTCGGCCAGGATGCGCCCCTTGTGTTTGCCAAACGGCATTTCACGTGTCAGCAGCAGTTCCAGCGAGTTCCGGTCCATGCGCCATTGTCAGTCATTGCCCGGTCAATGGCGAAGCGCCAGCGTTCCGGTTCACGGGCCGGGCCGGCGCCAGCAGTCGTGCGCAAAACAGCAACAACCCGCTTGTGCATCGGCGGGTGGTCGACCACAATCGTCACATTCAGATACACCGCAAAACAAGAATGCATATCGGTTTGCGCCTGCCTTCGGCGGCGCGATGACACAGGGCCGCAACTGGAGCCCGGAACGCGAATGCCGGCATGGCACCCATGGGCCGGTCCCGGTCTGGCTGCCGACGCACCGGGTAATGCGCACCGGAGCGGGCGGCACACCGGCTTTCCCGTGATCCCTGAAAAGAACCTGAACCGGGCCACGGTGACGCGTTTCTACAGCGCGTTCGCCCAGCTCGACCCGGCCTCCATGGCAACGTGTTATGCGCCCTCGGTCCGATTCCAGGACGAGGTCTTTACGCTGGACGGTCGCGACCAGGTCATGGCCATGTGGTTCATGTTGTGCGAGTCGCTGCATGCCAACGGCGGCCGGCGTGACTGGAAGCTGAACTACCGCATGGTGTCGGTCGAACCCCGGCAGGCCCGCCTGGAATGGAGTGCGCGTTACCATTTCGGCAAGATGCAGCGACCCGTGCACAACCGGATCCAGGCCACCCTGCGCTTCGACGAAGCCGGCCTGATTACCCACCACCACGACAGTTTCGACTTCTGGCGCTGGTCGCGCCAGGCACTGGGCATGCCCGGTGTATTGCTCGGCTGGTCACCCATGCTGCGCCGCAAGGTGCGGGCACGGGCACAGGCCGGACTGGCCCGCTACATGGCCGAGTTGCAGTCACATGCAGTGGCACACGAGAAAAACTGAGACTGGAACCCTTCCCATGCTGCACCGCCTGAATGAACTCTTCCCGATCCGTTACACGTTCTTCGGACTGTGTGTGCTCGGCCTGCTGGCCAGCTTGTTCGGCTTGCTGGCGTTCGGTGTCGGCGCGGGGTCATCGTTGGTGCTGCTGGCATTGGTCGCGCTGGGCGTCTATGACGTGCTGCAATCGCGTCGCTCGATCCTGCGCAACTATCCGATCATCGGCCACCTGCGTTTCATGCTCGAGTTTGTCAGGCCCGAGATTCGCCAGTACTTTCTGGAGAGCGACAACGAAGCCTCGCCGTTTTCACGTGCGCAGCGCTCGCTGGTCTACCAGCGGGCCAAGGGCGACTCCGACAAGCGCCCGTTCGGAACCCAGCTCGATGTTCATGCAGAAGGATATGAGTGGATCAACCACTCGATGACGCCGAGCCAGATAGATACACACGACTTCCGCATCTGGATCGGCGGGACGCCGGAACAGGTTGCGGCACAGCCGGCCAGCGCGGGCTTGTGTACCCAGCCCTACAACGCCAGCATCTTCAACATATCGGCCATGAGCTTCGGCGCACTCAGTGCCAATGCCATCCTGTCGCTCAATGCCGGCGCGGCCAAGGGCCGGTTTGCCCACGATACCGGCGAAGGCTCGATCTCCGAGCACCACAGGCGCCATGGCGGCGACCTGATCTGGGAGATCGGTTCGGGTTATTTCGGCTGCCGCAACGATGACGGCAGCTTCAACGCCGACAGGTTCACCGCCAACGCCTGCGATCCGCAGGTCAAGATGATCGAGATCAAGCTCAGCCAGGGCGCCAAGCCCGGCCATGGCGGCGTGTTGCCCGGACCCAAGGTCACCGCTGAAATCGCGGTCGCACGCGGCGTTCCCATTGGGGTCGACTGCATCTCGCCGGCTGCACACAGCGCGTTCTCGACACCGATCGAGCTGATGCATTTCATCACCCGCCTGCGCACACTTTCGGGCGGAAAACCGACCGGATTCAAGTTGTGCATCGGTCACCCATGGGAGTGGTTTGCCATCGTCAAGGCGATGCTGGCCACCGGTGTCACGCCCGACTTCATCGTCGTCGATGGCGCCGAGGGCGGCACCGGGGCGGCACCGGTGGAATTCACCAACCATGTCGGCTCGCCACTGCAGGAGGGCCTGCTGCTGGTGCACAACACCTTGCGCGGCGCCGGACTGCGCGGGCGCATCCGCGTCGGCTGCGCCGGCAAGGTGATCAGCGCCTTCGACATCACGCGCATGATGGCGCTGGGCGCCGACTGGTGCAACAGCGCGCGTGGTTTCATGTTCGCACTGGGCTGCCTGCAGGCCCAGACCTGCCATACCGGCCATTGCCCGACCGGCGTCTCGACGCAGGATCCGCTGCGGCAGAAATCGCTGGTGGTTGGCGACAAGACCGAACGGGTGCACAACTACCACGCGATGACACTGCACGCGCTCAAGGAACTGATCCAGGCTGCCGGTCTGGCACATCCGGGCGAGGTGACTGCACACCATATCGTGCGCCGCTCGACCAACGGAAAAGTCCGCTCGCTGGCGCAGTCGGTACTCTCCCAGATGGAGGACGGTGCTTTGCTGCAGACCGATCTGGGCAGCCTGCCGCTGATTTATCGCCAGTCCTGGCCGATGGCGCGGGCCGAGAGTTTCATGCTGCAGAGCTGAATACGGTCGTGACGGTGACCGATCGCTCGGCAAGGGCGCGGCGCAAACGCAATACCTGCCGGTCCTTGCTCAGCAGCAAGGCCTTCAGGTGCAGCGCCAGGTCGATGAATTTCTGGTCGTCCGGATCGCGACACCGCGCCGCGCCGCCTGCGACCTCGACGTGGACCCGACTCAAGCTGTCGAACCGGGCCAGTACCTGCTCTGCACCATTGGCCCCGGATTTGCCCAGCCAGGCCTGCAGCGCCGGATATGCCAGCACCCGCTGCAATTCCTCGCGCATGGCCACCGTCGCATGCCAGGCCAGGGCGCCCGATGCCAGCGCATCGGCCAGTGCCAGCGTCGCCGGATCGTGAAATACCAGCAGGTCGAGCACGATGTTGGTGTCCAGCACCACCGGCCCGGCGGTGCTCACTGGAGTACCTCCGCCCTGCGGGCTGCGGAACCATTCGCCCTTGGGAGCGGCCCGGCGGTGCTCATGACGTGTTGATGTCGGCGTCCCTGGGCGCGCGTGCCGAGCCTTGCACCATGTCGAAACGGAACATGCGGCACTCGATCGGACCATTCCACATCGGTACGCGGCGGGTCGCTTTCAGCCGCATCTTGCCCGGCAGCTTCAGGTCGGGTGTCAACAACCAGGCGGTCCAGCCCGCGTAGTTTTTCTTCCAGTGCGCGGCCAGTTGCACAAAGAACTCGCCGCCATCATCGGTATGTGCCTGTTCGCGGCCGGGCGGTTCTTCGGCATTGTTGCCATGCGCGGGCAACTCATCGCCAGAGGCGTGGCGACCGGCACCGGCAAAGCCGGCGGTGTCGATCCGGGTACCGTAAGGCGGATTGACCAGCATCACGCCCGGTGGGTCACACGGCGCCATGCGTTGCAAGGCATCACCTCCGCGGAACTCGATGGCGTCGGCCACACCCGCACGCTGTGCATTGCGCTGCGCGAAATCGACCATCCGGTGCGCCACGTCGCTGCCGAAGATGCGCGGGCGCTGACCCGGCGCAGGCAGACGCTCGGCACGCCTTGCGTCATTGCACAAGGCGTCCCAGACATGGGGCTGGAACGGCAGCATCTTCTCGAAGGCAAAACGCCGCAGCGAACCGGCTGCGATACCGCAGGCAATCTGTGCCGCCTCGATGGCAATCGTGCCGCTGCCGCAACAGGGGTCGTACAGTGGCAGCTCCGGCGTCTCGGTCCAGCCGCTGGCCGCCAGCATCGCCGCGGCCAGCGTTTCCTTGAGTGGCGCCTCGCCCTTGTCTTCGCGCCAGCCGCGCTTGAACAAGGCGTCGCCCGATGTGTCGATGTACAGCGATACCGTGTCGGTGGTCAGGTGCGCGTATATGCGCACGTCCGGCCACTGTGTATCCACATCCGGACGGATGCCACCGGCCTTGGCCCTGAAACGGTCGCAGACCGCGTCCTTGATCTTCAGCGCGGCAAAATTGAGACTGGTCAACGGGCTGTGCTGGGCCGTTACCTCGACCTTGATGCTCTGGCGCGGCGTGAACCAGATCTCCCAGGCGACCTCGCTGGCTGCGCGGTACAGGTCCTGCTCGTTGCGGTAGTCGGCCTGGAACAACTGCACCAGCACACGCTGGGACAGCCGGCTGTGCAGATTGAGCAACATGGCATCGCGCCAGGAGCCTTGCAACAACACGCCGGCACGCCATTTCTGCACCTGGGACAGCGGCTGGTCGGTGATACGCGCGACCTCGACCGCGAGATAGTCCTCGACGCCAGCGGCACAAGGAAGAAAGAGCTGGAGCTGGTTCACGGCATGGCCTGGTAACG
>JAGPBF010000120.1 GCA_018063505.1 Rhodoferax sp. | reverse complement strand
TCACAATGCCATGGCGGTGCTGCTGGCCATCGGCGGCAGCACCAATGGCATCGTGCACCTGACGGCGATCGCCGGCCGGGTCGGCATCAGGATCGATCTGGAAGAACTCGACCGCATGGGCCGCGACACACCAGTACTGGTCGACCTCAAGCCCGCGGGCCAGCACTACATGGAGCATTTCCACGCCGCCGGCGGCATGGCCACCTTGCTGCGCGAACTCAAACCGCTGCTGCGCCTGAACGCGATGACGGTGACCGGCCGGACCCTGGGCGAAGAAATCGATGCTGCTCCCGCGCCCTTCGCGCAGGACGTGGTGCGCAGCATGGCCAACCCGATCTACCCGCAGGGCGGCATCGCCTTCCTGCGCGGCAACCTGGCCCCTGGCGGCGCCATCATCAAGCAGTCGAGCGCCGCGCCGGCGCTGATGGAGCACGAGGGCAGGGCCGTGGTGTTCGAGAACCTCGAAGACATGGCCAACCGGATCGATCTGCCCGACCTGGATGTGCGCGCCGACGACGTGCTGGTGCTCAAGAACATCGGTCCGCTGGGCGGCCCCGGCATGCCGGAGGCGGGCTACATCCCGATTCCGAAACGGCTGGCAGTGCAGGGCGTGAAAGACATCGTGCGCATCTCCGACGGCCGGATGAGCGGCACCGCATTCGGCACCATCGTGCTGCACGTGACACCCGAGTCGGCGCTCGGCGGCCCGCTGGCCTGCGTACGCAACGGCGACCGCATCCGCCTGAGTGTCGCCAAGCGCGAGATCTCCTTGCTGATCAGCGACGCGGAGATGGCGCAACGCCTGGCCGCATGCGTGGTGCCGCGCCCCAGTGCCAAGCGTGGCTACCGGCGGCTCTTTCTGCAGTCGGTGACGCAGGCCGATCAGGGCGTGGACTTCGACTTCCTGCAGGGGGAACTGCCAGCGCCGAAGGACTGAACGCGCAGCCACACCGGGCCCGGATGTTGCCCATCGGTACACGCGCGGTGCTGCATCTCGCCCGAACGCAAGCGCCGGTTCTGCGGCCAGGCTCCGCGGCAGCGACTCAGGTTCACAGCCCCGCTTCGGCGCGCCTGGACGGTGACTTGAGATTGAAGCTCTCGCCGCAACCGCAGGTGCCACTGACGTTCGGGTTGTCGAACTCAAAGCTCTGCTTCATCCCGTTGGTCACGAAGTCGAGCTTCGCGCCGGCCAGCATGAGCAGCGTTTTTGCGTCGACCAGCAGGCAGGCGTCCTGGCCCTGGAATACCTGTTCGCCCGGCTGCACGGCGTCGGCGATCTCGTAGGTGTAGGCCAGGCCTGAGCATCCGACGCTCCGGGTGCCCACCCGCAAGCCCAGTCCCTTGCCGCGCTTGCTTATCTGGGTCCGGATCTGGTTTGAGGCAGCATCGGTCAGCGTAATGGTCATGGTTCAGTTCCTCTTGTTGCACATGTCGGCCACGGCAAACCCGCGCGCCCATGGTAGCCGACAAGCCATACACCATCATCGCTCAGGGTGGTTTTCATGATCGGTAAACGACTGCTCGCCCGAGGCGCTCGCATTCTTCTTGGCGGCGCCAAACTGCATCTGCCCGGCCATCGACCCCTTTGGCCCGGAAATCCCCGGCTGCGATGAATGCAGCATGAATGGGTCTTTCAGCATGCGTTCATGGTGGGTTTTCCACAATGCCCTTGTACCAAAGCCGCCCGATCCGGGTTGACTGGAAAGGAACACCACCATGAAACACCACCACGTGCTGCGCCGTGGCCTGCTGGCCCTTGCACTGGGCCTGGCTGCACTGCCGATACGGGCCGACGACGATTGCGATGCACCGGTCGCGCGCTGGCAGTCGCGCGAGGCTGTGCGAAAGATGGCAGCGGGCAGGGGCTGGAACATCCAGCAGCTCAAGATCGACGACGGCTGCTACGAGATTCGCGGCACCGACACCCAGGGCCACGCCTTCAAGGCCAGGATCGACCCGGAAACCCTCAAGGTGTTGAAGCTCAGGCAACGCGACCGGAAACATGCGCGTGACGATGAACGCGAGCGTGATCCGGCCGCGCCGCCGAACCGGCTGCCGCCAGCAGACGGCGCAGTCGCACCGCCACCCTTGTTCATACCTGGCACTGCACCACGCGGCCAGATTGATTGACCCTCACTGGAGTATCACCATGTCCAAACCATTTCTGACCACCTTGGCGGCTGCCTGCGCGCTGGCCCTTCCAGCGCTGGCACACAGCCGCCCGGTCACGCTGACCGCCCAGCTCAAAAACTATGGCGGCAACGGCGCCTACCTGGCCGCCTACCTGACCGACGCCAAGGGTGCTTATGCCGGCACCTTGTGGGTGGCCGGCGGCAAGGCCAAGTACTACAAGCACCTGTCGGACTGGAGTCGCCTGTCCGGCGGTGACGCCAAGCGCTTGAACGGCGTGACTGGCGCCAGCGTGGGCGCGGGACGCTCGCTCAAGATAACGGCCGACCTGGCAGATGCGCTGATCGACGCGGGTTATGAGATCCGCATCGATGCGGCTGCGGAAGACATGCGAGACAGTCCGTCGGAAGTCCGCGTGCCGCTGTCCACCGGCAACGCCGGCAAACCGCAGGCCGGCAAGCAGTACATCCAGTCGCTGAGCTTTCAACTGCAATAGGGGTGTGCATGAGCCGCCTGGCCGTTCCCAAGGTGAATCCCGCAATTCGAAGCATGGAGGATGCCTGATGGGCTGGAAAATCATTCACCGCTGGCTCGGCCTGACGGCTGGCACCCTGGCCCTGATACTGGGCATCACCGGCGCCATGCTGGCATTCGATCCAGTGCAGCAGGCGTGGCAGGCACCCGCTGCGCCAAGCGAGCTGTCGGTGGCCACGCTGGTGCAGCGTGTGACAAGCACCATACCGGGCGCAGAGGAAATACGCCACCTGCCCTCGGGCGCCATCGTGGTGTTCGGCTTCAACGGCGACCAGGCGCAGGCGTCCACCGTCGATCCAGCCGACGGCCGGGTGCTGGGTGCCTGGCAGCCTTCGGCATTGCCTCGCTGGGTCAAGAACCTGCACCGCTCGCTGTTGCTGGGCGACGCCGGGCGCTGGGTTGCCGCAGGCATTGCACTGGCCATGGCGCTGCTCTGCGTCTCGGCGCTGGTGCTGCTGCTGCGCCGCATGGGCGGATGGCGACGGCTGGCGGCGCGGGCGCGTGGCTCGCTGGCACAACGCATTCACGTGATCGCCGGCCGGGTGGTGCTCGCGCTGTTATGCCTGACGTCGCTCACCGCATTGACCATGAGCGCCTCGACCCTGGGGTTGGTGACGCTGGAAGCCGGCAGCGAGCCCGAGCCGGTCTCCGTGGCCACCGGCCAGGCCGATCTGCCAGTCGCGCAACTTGCCATGCTGCAAGACCTGTCCGTGCGGGACCTGCGCAAGATCAATTTTCCTGCCACCGCCGATCCGCAAGACACCTGGAAAGTGGCAACCCGCCAGGGCGAAGGCTGGATCGACCGGTACTCGGGGCAGACGCTGGCCTGGCAGGACATGACCCTGGCGCAACGTGTCTACGACTGGGCGCTGGTGCTGCACACCGGAGAAGGGGCCTGGCTCTGGGCCGTGGTGCTCGCCTTCGTGGGTGCCAGCGTGCTGCTGTTCTGGTGGTCGGGCCTCGTCATCTGGTGGCAGGCACGCGGCCAGGTACCCCACATCAGCGGCAACACCGCGCCGGCGCAGGCCGACATTCTCATCTTCGTCGCCAGTGAAGGTGGCACCAGCTGGGGTTTTGCACAAGCGCTGCACGGCGGACTCGCCCAGAACGGCCACCATGTACATACCGGCGCACTGGAGGATTTCCGGACCACGGCCGCCACGCGGCAGGTGTTCGTGTTGGCCGCCACCTATGGCGAGGGCCAGGCGCCGGCACACGCACGCCACGCTCTGGAGCGCATCGCGCGTCTCAAGGCCGGCTCCGTGCCGGTGACCGTGCTGGGTTTTGGCGACCGGCAGTATCCGGCGTTCTGTGCTTATGCCCAGGCGCTGGAGCAGAACCTTCGGGCAAGCGGCTGGCCGGCGCTGTTGCCACTGGAGCGTATCCACCAGCAATCGGGCCAGCAATTCGCGCGCTGGGGCGAAGCCCTGGCACAGGCCCTGGGTGAACCACTGGTGCTGGACTATGTGGCACGCGTGCCTCCCACCACTGCGCTCAGGCTGGTGGCACGCCAGGACTTCCCGGGGTGGGATGGACAAGCCTCGGCGATCCTGCGCTTTGCGTGGCCCGCGCAGGGCCGGGCCGCGCAGCTGCGTGGACACGGTCTGGCCCGCTTTTGCGCTGGCGACCTGGTGGGCATCGTGCCGCCGGGCTCTGCTGTGCCGCGTTATTACTCGCTGGCGTCGAGCCGGGGCGACGGGTTCCTGGAGATCTGCGTGCGCCAGATGCCCCATGGGTTGTGCTCCACGCACCTGATGGGCCTGCAGCCAGGGGACCACATCGCAGCGTTCGTTCGTTCCAACCCCGGCTTTGTATTGCCGCGCACGCGGCGTCCCGTGTTGCTGATCGGTGCCGGCACGGGTGTGGCACCATTGGCAGGTTTCATTCGAAACAACGACAGGCGCGTGCCCATGCACCTGTATTTCGGTGGCCGCGACCCGGCACGCGACTTCTACTTTGGCCCTGAGATCGGGCAGTGGCTTGCCGATGGTCGGCTGACACGTGCGCAGACGGTGTTTTCGCGCCTGCCCGAGGGTGGCGGTTATGTGCAGGATGCCTTGCAATGCGACGCCGAACATGTGCGTGCCCTGGTGGCCCGGGGCGCCATCGTGCGCGTCTGCGGCAGCCGCGCAATGGCCCGCGGCGTGGCCGAGACGCTGGACGCCGTGCTCGCGCCGCTGTGCCTGAGCGTGCCTGTGCTCAAGGCGAAGGAACGGTATGCCGAAGATGTCTTCTGAACCCAGCGCACCCTGCACGCGCATCACGCTGCACGGACCGAGCATGGGCACGCGCTGGTCCGCCCTGGTGGACGCCGACGCCAGCGTGGATCTGCCGGCCCTGCGCCAGGACCTTGCCGCCGCAGTGCAGCAGGTGGACGCGCAGATGTCGCCCTGGAAGCCGGACAGCGACCTGATGCGCCTGAACCGCGCACCGGTACATACCTGGGTGGAACTGCCCGCCGAACTGATGGAGGTGCTGGCCTGCGCGCTGGACATCCACCGCCTGAGCGCAGGCACATTTGATCCGGGTGTCGGGGCGCTGGTCGATGCCTGGGGTTTTGGTGCGCTGCGCGATACGCCCGACGCAGCGGCGATCCATGCAGCGCGCCAAGGTACGCGAGCCGCGACGCACGCGTGCCTGGCGTTGGATAACGCGGCGGGACGCGCCCGCAAACACACGCCCCTGCAACTCGACCTGTGCGGCATTGCCAAGGGCTACGCGGTGGACCGGATGGCCGCCGTGCTGCAGCAGCATGGGGTAAGCCATGCGCTGGCAGCGCTCGATGGGGAACTGCGCGCCGTGGGGAGCCAGGCCAGCGGTGTGCCGTGGGCGGTGGCACTGGAGCAGCCCGAGGTCGGGCGCCGCGCGGCGCACGGCGTCATTGAACTGCAGGACCTGGCCGTTGCGACATCGGGCGACTACCGGCGTTATCTGCAGGTAGGCGACAAGCGCCTGGCGCACACCATGGACGCGCGCCGATGCGCGCCGGTGAACAACGCCGTGGCATCGGTCAGCGTGCTGGCGCCCACCTGCATGCAGGCCGACGCCTGGGCAACCGCGTTGCTGGTGGCGGGTCCTGGCGAAGGTTTGGCCATGGCACAACGCATGGGCCTGGAGGCGCTGTTTCTGTTGCGCCGTCCCGAAGGACTGGTGGAGATGGGGCTGGGACGGTTCGGCGCTTCGACGGTGCAGCGCGCAAGTGGAATCGATCTCGCAGGCGATCATGTGTCCGGCGCTGTTGCGGGGCCGGGCGGGGGCGTATCGGCAAGCGGCAGGTCGTCATACTACGCATCAATGCGATAAGCGCATCATGCAAGTCAGGACCAGCGGATCTGCCAAGGGGTTGCCGACCCCCTCCACCCTGACCTTGACCACCCGTACCCATCGAAGGATGACACCATGACAACCACGCAAATGCAGACTCCGGCATTCTTCGACGAGGCGCCGGCCATCGTCATGTACGACGCGTTGTCGCAGCTGCTGGGCGCCACGCGCGACGGGCTGATCGAATACCGCTACCTCGATGCAGTCAAGCTGGCCGGGCACTCGTGCCCGACGGTGGCCGGCGCCTGGCTCATGACGCGCACCGCGCTGGCCCGACTCTATCCGGGGCAACCACCGCACCGCGGCGAAGTGCGCGTGGAAATGCGTGAGCCGCAGGACGCGGGTGTGGTCGGCGTGATCGCCAGCGTGGCCGGGCTGGTGACCGGCGCGGCCGGCAGCGGCGGGTTCAAGGGCCTGGCCGGTCGTCACGGGCGGCGCGACCTGCTGGTGTTCGGCGTAGCCATGCGTGGCGAGATACGCTTTACGCGACTGGATAACGGCGAGAGCGTCGAGGTGTCGCACCATCCCGAGGCAGCGCCACGCCCGGCGGAGCTGCGGGCGCAGATGCAGGCCGCATTGGCGCCCCAGGCCAGCAGCGCCCAGCGCGACGCGTTTGCACAAACCTGGCAGGGCTGGGTGCGCGCAATGCTGCTCGGGCATGCGGACGACCCGGAACTGATCACCGTGGAAGTCTGAATCCGGGCAGCCGGCCAGCGTCAACCTGTGTCTCGCCGGCGGCGGCAATTCACCACCTGAGTTGCAGCAAATATTAAAGATGCATATACTGTGCATCAAATGATGCTTGCACCCATGGACACCGCCACCACCATCCCCGCCACCGTCGATCGCAGTGCCATCGAACGCCTGGTTTACAGCTTCTATGACGATGTTCGCGCCGACCCGTTGCTCGGCCCGACCTTCGAAGCCGTGCTGGCCGACCGCTGGGCGGCCCACCTGCCGCGCATGGTCGAATTCTGGAGCACGATGGTCCTGGGAACCCGCAGCTTCAGCGGCAATGTCTTCGGCAAACACATGGTGCTCGATGGCATAGCCCCGAAACATTTTTCACACTGGTTGCGACTGTGGTTCGCCAAGTCCGACGAACTGTTCGCGCCGCCGGTGGCACACCAACTGCAGTTCATGGCGCTGGGCATTGCACGCAACCTGTACCGCGGCTACTTCGGCGAGGATGGTGGTTTTGCGAGAATCGAATCGGAGCTCAAGCATGGCCACGATTGAACAAGCAGCGCCGCTGGAGCAGGCGCTCGCGCAGACCTACCGCCATGGGTTCGTCACCGATGTCGAGTCCGACGCATTGCCGCCGGGCCTGGACGAAGACACCATCCGCGCGATATCGCTGCGCAAGCGCGAACCCGCGTTTCTGCTGCAGTGGCGACTGGCGGCGTTCGCGCGCTGGCAGGCCATGCCGATGCCACACTGGGGCCGACTCGATGTCGATCCGATCGACTTCCAGGCACTGTCGTACTACTCGGCGCCCAAGTCCCAGAAGGATGGCCCCAAGAGCCTGGCCGACGTCGACCCCAAGCTGCTGGAAACCTACGAAAAACTCGGCGTCCCGTTGCACGAACGCGCCGCGCTGGCCGGCGTGGCGGTCGATGCGGTGTTCGACTCGGTGTCGGTCGGCACGACCTTCCGCCAGCAACTGGCCGATGTGGGTGTGATCTTCTGTTCGTTCTCGCACGCGGTGCAAAACCATCCGGAACTGATCGAGCGTTATCTGGGAAGCGTGGTGCCGCAGGGGGACAACTTCTTTGCCGCATTGAATTCAGCCGTGTTCTCCGATGGCTCGTTTGTCTATGTGCCCGCAGGTGTGCGCTGCCCGATGGAGCTGTCGTCGTACTTCCGGATCAACGCGCGCAACACCGGGCAGTTCGAGCGCACACTGATCATCGCCGAGCCCGGCAGCCACGTGAGTTACCTCGAAGGCTGCACGGCGCCCCAGCGCGACGAACACCAGTTGCACGCGGCAGTGGTGGAACTCATTGCGCACGAGGACGCCCACATCAAGTACTCGACCGTGCAGAACTGGTATCCCGGCGACGCGCAAGGACGTGGCGGAATCTACAACTTCGTCACCAAGCGTGGCCTGTGCGCCGGCAATCGCGCGCACATCGCCTGGACGCAGGTGGAGACCGGATCGGCGATCACCTGGAAGTATCCGAGCGTGGTGCTGCGCGGTGACCATTCGCGTGGCGAGTTCCATTCGATCGCGGTGTCCAACCATTATCAACAGGCCGACACCGGCACCAAGATGATCCACCTCGGCCGCGACACCAGCAGCCGCATCGTCTCCAAGGGCATCAGCGCCGGGCACGCACACAACAGCTACCGCGGCCTGGTGCGGATAGCCCCCACCGCGGCCGGCGCGCGCAATCACACGCAATGCGATTCGCTGCTGATCGGTTCGCATTGCGGCGCCCACACCTTTCCGTATGTGGAAGCGGCACGCAGCGACGCAGTGGTCGAACACGAAGCCACCACGACACGCATTTCGGAAGACCGGTTGTTCTATTGCCAGGCGCGCGGCATCGATCCGCAGGATGCCACTGCCCTGATCGTTGGCGGATTCTGTCAGGCCGTACTTGAAGAGTTGCCAATGGAATTCGCACTCGAGGCCAAGGCCTTGCTGGCGGTTTCGCTCGAAGGCGCCGTCGGATAACCCCATTGCAGGACCCCATGATGACCCACATCCAGACCCAGACCCCTCCCTTGTTGCAGGTCGATGACCTGCGTGTCGACGTGGCCGGACACAGCGTATTGAAATCGGTCTCGCTGCAGGCCCGGGCCGGCCAGCTGATCGTCGTGATGGGCGCCAACGGCAGCGGCAAGAGTACGCTGGGTCTGGCGCTGGCCGGCCATCCAAGCTACCAGGTGGTGTCCGGCTCGGCGCGTTTTGATGGCGCCGACCTGCTGGCCATGAACGTGCAGCAACGCGCCCGCGCCGGATTGTTCCTGTCGTTCCAGGCACCGCCCGAGATCCCCGGTGTCAAAAACAACCTGTTCATCCGCACGGCACTGAACGCCGTGCGTGAAGCGCGCGGCGAGGCCGCGCTGGACGCATTCGATTTTCTGGGCGATGCCCGTGCGGCAGCCGACGCCGTGGGGCTGCCCGATGCGATGCTCAGCCGCGCCGTCAACGACGGCTTCTCCGGCGGCGAGCGCAAACGCAATGAGCTGCTGCAACTGGCCTTGCTCAAGCCCCGGCTGGCGTTGCTCGACGAGATCGATTCGGGGCTGGACATCGACGGCGTGCGCGCCGTCGTAGCACTGGTGCAGCGCCTTCGGGCCCGGGGAACCACCTTCATCGTGGTATCGCACTATCTGCAGATGATCGAATTGCTGGAGCCCGACACAGTGCTGCGGCTGGACCAGGGCTGCATAGCCGAATCAGGCGGGCTGGAGCTGGCACGCGAGATTGCCCGCACCGGCTTTGTGCGTATCGACGCGGCGTCGGCAAAGCCGGTGGCAGCATGAACGGCGCCCGCGCCGACGCGTTGTCTGCGCGCAGCCATCTGGCCGGGACCGGCTGGATCGGGCGCAAGGCCGAGTCTTTCCGCCACATTGCGCCACCGGCTGCAGAGGTCTGGCTCGGCGGTGAAATCGACACGGCAGCGCCCGATGGTGACGCCGATCTGCGCGACGGCGCGGGATGGACGCTGCAGCCGCTGGGCCCGTTGCCGCATGGACGCATCGACGCACGCTGGCTCGACGCCGCCAATCCGACCCAGCGCACGGAGTTGTTTGCCGGCTTGCCAACGCCGGGCGACGACGAAGCCGCGCCGTTTGCCTGGGCCCACCGTGCCTTATGTGTGCAGGGCCTGCGCCTGCGTATTGCCGGATTCGACGGCTACCCGGCCGCAGGCGACGACACTCCTGCTGTGTGCCTGCAGCTGAACCTCAAGCCGCGCGGCACGGTCGACGCCCCGCTGCTGGTCATCGAGCTGGAGCCAGGGGTGCGCTGCATATTGCTGGAAACGCACCAACGCGACGCCAGCGCCGATACGCCGGCGATGGTGCAGAACCTGCAGGTCCATGTGCGGCTGGGCCAGGGTGCCACGTTGCAACATGTGCGCATGGTGCTGCCGCACCCCGAAGACCGGCTGGCCCACCATGTGCATGTGCGGCTCGATACCGATGCGCGTTACCAGCAGGCCTTGCTCGCGGGCGCCAGCAGTTACCACCTGCAGCGTGACGTGCTCGATCTCGATGGCAAGCGTGCCAACGCGAGCTGTGCTGCCGTGTTGTTCAACCGCAGCGCGAGTCTGGACCAGCAGGTGCGCGCAACACACGGCGCGCCGCATACCCGAAGCGACGTCGAAACGCTGGCACTGGCCGGCGGCCGGGCGCAGCTGGTGGCCAATGCCTATACGCACATTGCGCCAGGCGCGGATGAAGCCATGGTGCGCCAGCGCCTGAGTGGTGTTCCGACCGACGGCGAGCCAAGGATCGTGCTGCGTCCCCATCTGGAGATCGAGCATGACCAGGTGCAGGCGGCGCACGGTGCCACCTGGGGAGCACTGGACGAGAACGCACTGTTTTATGCGGGCCAGCGCGGCATCGCACCATCGGTCGCCCGCGCACTGCTGATTGAAGGCCGGGCCCTTGCGCTGCTGGCACACGGTCTTGGTGAAGCACCGGGCGCACTGCTGCACACGCTGGGAATCGATGCAGCGCTGGCACGCTGCGTGGCGCAGCACCTGGCCACATCCACGGACCCCACCGGGCAGGCCGATCATGGGTAAGCCCTTGCCGATCGACAGCGCTGCCTCCGACTTCCCGGTGCTGGCGCAGCAGGTGCAGGGCCAGCCACTGGCCTACCTGGACAATGCCGCGACCACGCAGATGCCGCAGCAGGTCCAGCAGCAGATGCGTGACTTCGACAACCGTGACCGCGCCAACATCCACCGCGGGGTGCACGCGCTGAGCCAGCGCGCCACAGACGCATTCGAGGCCGCGCGCGCAACGCTCAAGACCTTTGTCGGCGCCGGCGGCGAACACGAACTGGTCTTCACCTCCGGCACCACTGAAGCACTCAATCTGCTGGCCAACGGTCTGACCGCCACTGGGCAGCGCGATCCGGTGCTGGGCCCGGGGGACCAGATCATCGTCAGCGGCATCGAACACCATGCCAACCTGGTGCCCTGGCAGATCGCCGCGCGGCGCTGCGGCGCAACGCTGGAGATTCTCAAACCCGATGCACAGGGCCGCCTGCATGTCGACGACCTGGCGCAGCTGCTGGGTCCGCGCAGCCGCGTGTTCGCGGTGACTGCCTGCGCCAACGCCACCGGCGAGCGCCCGCCGTACGAGGAACTGCTGGCGCTGGCCGCCGAGGCGGGCGCGCTGACTGTGCTCGACGCAGCGCAGGCGATGGCGCATGCGACGCCGCACCTGGCCAGGCTCGATTGCGACTTCATGGCTTTCTCCGGCCACAAGATGTACGGGCCGATGGGCATTGGCGCACTGGTCGGCCGGCGTGCCCGGATGGACACGCTGGTGCCCTTGCGCTTCGGTGGCGACATGGTCGAGTGGGTCGACTACACCCACACCGAATTTGCCGCCCTGCCGGCCCGACTCGAAGGCGGCACGCCAAACGTCGGCGGTGCGGTGGGCATGGCGGCGGCCGCGCGTTATATCGACGCGACCGGCCGCGCGGCTATCGACGCGCATGTCGAAACCTTGCGCGCGCATGCGGTGGCCGGCCTGGCGGCGCTGCCCGGCGTGACCGTGTTGTCACCACAAAGCACGGCATCGGCGATCGTCGCCTTTGTCGCAGAAGGTGTGCACCCGCACGACATCGGCACCTTGCTCGACGAACAGGGCATCGCGGTGCGCACCGGGCACCACTGCGCGATGCCCTTGATGGCCCATCTGGGCCTGGGGCCAACGACACGCGCATCCTTCGCGCTGTACAACCGGCACGACGACGTCGACCGCCTGGTCGCTGGTGTTGCGCGTGCATTGGAGGTGATGCGATGAGTGCGCGAGCGGCGATGTCAAGACATACGGGTCACGCGATTCAGAGCACGGAGGTTGCAGCATGAACAACGATCCCGGCATCGATCGCGGCACCACCGGCGCAGAAGACGCGCTGTACCAGGAGCTGGTGCTCGAACACAAGCGCAAGCCACGCCACTTCGGCCATCTGGACACTGCGACTGGCCAGGCGCGCGGCCACAACCCGCAATGCGGCGACGATCTGCAGGTCGAAGTGCAGGTCCGTGACGGCCGGCTGCACGACCTGGCGTTCAGCGGCCAGGGTTGTGCGATCTGCATTGCGTCGGCGTCGATGATGTCCGAGGCGCTGGTCGGACGCGACATCGAGGCCGCACGGGATCTGCAGCAGCGCTTTCGTTCGGTGCTGACCGGCGAGATTGAACCCGAGACAGCCAACCTGGGCAAGCTGATCAGCCTGGCCGGCGTGCGCCGTTACCCCAGCCGCATCAAATGCGCGCTGCTGGGCTGGCACGCGCTGATGCATGCGCTGGCCGACCATGCCGACCCACCGGGCGCTGCATGATGCGCGCACGTGAAACCATCGTCACCAACCGGCCGGTATCGGTCGAACGTGTTCCAGACGGTACGCCGATCGAGCTGCCGCAGGGCACCACCGGGCAGATCACCCAGGCACTGGGCTCGAGTTTCACGCTGGTCGTGGGCGGGCAGATGGTGCGCCTCAAGGGAGTGGATGCAGACGCCATCGGCAAGGAGCCACCGGCGTTGCCGCAGGTGCCCGACAACGTGCGACCCGAGGACATGCGTGGCATCGTCTGGCAGACGCTGAAAACCTGTTACGACCCGGAAATTCCGGTGGATATCGTCGAACTGGGCCTGGTCTATGTGTGTGATGTGCTGCCCGTCGAAGACGGCGACTACCGCGTGTCGATCAAGATGACACTGACCGCGCCGGGCTGTGGCATGGGAGAAATCCTCACCGACGAAGTTGCCGACAAGTTGATGGCGTTGCCACACATTGCCGATGTGCAGGTCGATCTGGTGTTCGACCCGCCGTGGGACCGCTGCCGCATGTCCGAAGCCGCCCAGCTCACACTGGGCCTATGAATCTCCTGGCGCATTGCGCCGCCCCACCCACAAGGAACCGATGCGTCTGAATATCCTGTTGCTCGAAGATGTGCATGCCAGCGCCACGCCGATTCTGCAAACAATACCCAGGGCCGAAGTGCTGCGACTCAAGCACGCGCCCGACGCCGCAGAACTGCGCCGGCTGCTG
>JAGPBF010000308.1 GCA_018063505.1 Rhodoferax sp. | reverse complement strand
ATCCACAACCTGCTGGGCTACAGTTATCGCAAACAGGCCACGCCGGATCTGGCCAGGGCGTTCGAGCACTACAACACGGCGATCCGGCTCGACCCCGATCACAAGGGTGCGCACGAGTACATCGGCGAGGCTTTTCTGATGGACAAGAAGCCGGCCGAGGCCGAAAAACATCTGGCGGCACTGGCCCGGATATGCGGCAATACCAGTTGCGAGGAATACGCCGACCTGGCCAAGTCCATCGCCGACTACAAGGCCCGCAAGTAAGGCCTGGTCAGGTGGGCGGCGCGGTTCAGCGTCGCGGCGCCATCGCCGGATGGGTTTGTCCGGCGCTTTCCTGCATGCTGCCATAACCGTCGCGGTTGCCCTTGCGGCCCTTGATCTGCCAGGCCGTGCGCTGACCGACCAAACGGGCCAGCATCTCCATTTCCTCGTCGGTGTGGTTGATCGCCCCGGCGGGCGTCAGCATCCGTCCACCACGCGGTTCGGTTTCGGCCCAGAAACCCTGGTGGTATTCCGAGCGACTGGTCAGGCGCTCGCCGGTGGCGGACAGGTCCACGACGCCGTAGCAGTTGCAGAAGTAGCTGCGACCCCGGTCCTGCGGCGACACCTCGGTATAGACGCCGGTGCCACGGATGCCGGCCGTCAGCGTTGGCGTGACGATCATGCGCCGGTCACCGCGGCCCCAGACGCTGGCCACCGCGCCCGAGAGCAGGCGCAAGATACTGACCGCGTTGATCGAGTCGCCGCGTTCAACCGACATCTGGGTGTTCTGGCGCAACTTGAACGAGGCATTGCCGACAACAAACACCAGCGTGGTTCCCGGTCCGGTGGAGATCTGGTCGCCACTCTGGATGGTGTGCTGGGGCAACAGACGCGTGCCATTGAGCAGGGCGTCGCCCTGCAACTCGACGATGTTGCTGCGCGCCTGTGCCTGGGCGGTGCGCAATCCGCCGCTCGCGGTCCAGGCCGCAGCAGCGGCCAGGAAGTCGCGGCGCAAGTGCCAGGACACTTCTTTTTCGGATCGGTCAGGCAGGAAGTGTCGGCTCATCTTTTGTCTCGTCCGTGGTCTGGAAACAGTCGCGGAATGTGAAATACGTCGAAGTCATGATCATGGCCGTGATCATCAGGGTGCCAGGCACGAACACCATGCCGGCCAGCGGCGGGCTGCCGATAGGGCCCGCCAGCAGGTATACCAGTTGGACCAGCGCCACCATGATGCCGACCCAGGCCAGGCCGAACACCGTGAACGCCCAGAAGTTGCGCATGCATGCGATCAGGCTGAAAAACAGGCTCTTGGCGGGCGCAATTCCGTGCCAGTGCACCAGCGCAGGCGCATGCCAGAACATCAGTGACAACGGAAGCTGCAATGCCAGGAACGTCAGGAATCCAGGCCACAAATCAGGGGTGCGCGCGATGTCGACCGGCGACGTGGTGCCGGCAATATAGCCGCTGGCGAACGTGCCGCCATCGACCAGGCTGGTGATGCCGATGATCAGCCACAGGCCTGCGCCGTACATCAGGCCCAGCGTCAGCATGGCACCCAACTGCTGGCGGCCGGCGCGCAGCGCGCTGAGAAACACCATCGGCATCGGGAATTTCCCGGCATCCGCTTCCCGCGCCGCGGCCATGAAACCCAGGGTGCAGGCCGGCAGCAATGCCATGGTCAGTGCCAGGCCGACCAGCGGCACCAGTTGGGCCAGTGACATGATGGTCAGGAACAGGAAAAACAGGCCGGTCATGGCCAGTGGCTGGCGAAAGAAAGTGCGAATTCCCAGGCGGACCCACAAGAGTCCGGTTCGGGCGGGGACGATATTGAGCTTCATGGATGGGCTTGTGCCAGTCTGGAGTCTGTGCGGCAACTGGCGTCCGCGGGCGGTTCAACCGGCTATTGTCAGCGATACCGCTGTGCGCCTTGTCGGGCACCACGGCTGGTGGGGAATATCAGGGTTCGATGCTGCGCAAGGTCATCGGTTCATGCACGCGCTGGCGCAGCACTCTTTCGAAGTGGTCGGGGTCGTGCGCCTTGAGCATCGACGCTTCACGCGGCAGATGCAGGTCCCACAGGCGCGAGATCCAGAATCGCAATGCGCCGGCGCGGGCCATGGCAGGCAACAGGGCGCGTTCGGCCGCCGTCAAGGGTCGAACCCTGGCATAGGCCTGGAGCAGGCTGGCCGTGCGCGACGGGTCGGCGATACCGCTGGCCAGATCCACGCACCAGTCGTTCAGGCAGACGGCGATATCGAACAGGCAACTGTCGACGCCGGCGAAATAGAAATCGAAGAAGCCGCCGAGCACCGGTGGTGAGGTGCTGTCACCGGCATCGGCGCCTGACGCGAACAACACGTTGTCGCGGAACAGATCGGCGTGGATGGCACCGCGGGGCAACGCAGCATACGCCGAACTCGCCGCGACATGGTTCTGGTATGCCAGTTCACTCTGCAGCAAGGCCGCCTGCGGCGTCTCGACATAGGGCAACACGACCGGGACCGTCTGGTTCCACCAGTCCAGGCCGCGCAGGTTGGGCTGGGCTGGCGCGAAATCATGTGCGGCCAGGTGCATGCGGGCCAGCATGGCGCCGACCGCTGCGCAGTGGCGGGTATCGGGCGCCAGCGCGCTTTTGCCTGCCAGCTTGTTGACCACGGTCGCCGGCTTGCCCTTGAGCCTGTGCAGATAGGTGCCGTCGGCGTCCGACGCCGGGTCTGGTACCGGAATTCCCTTGCCGGCCAGATGCTTCATCAAGGCCAGGTAAAAAGGCAATTGTTCGAAACTGAGCCGCTCGAACAAGGTCAGAACGTACTCGCCCTGATCGGTGCTCACGAAGTAATTGGTGTTTTCGATGCCGCCGGCACAGCCCTGCATCGCCAGCAGTTGTCCGAGCCCGAGCCGATGGATCAGGTCGCCGGCCTCATCAGGCGCGACCTCCGTGTAGACCGCCATGAATCAGGGTCGGGAAATCAAAAGCCCAGCACTTTCCAGACCCGGGTGCCACCGGTGGTACCGGTGCTGCCGCGTTCGCCGCGGGTCAGGTTGTGGTTGCCGGGATCGGGCACTACGTCATAGGCGGGCATGCCGCCCTTGGGTGAGACCACGATGCTCTGGGTTTCGCCCCCGACCCGCAATTCGTCGATGCGCGAGCCGGCGTCTTCGATCCGGATCCGCTCGATGCGCTGGTCGGGCCGTTGCTGCGCCGCGCCGGTGCTGCTGCTCTCGGCCGGCGGCGTCTGGGCCAGGGCCAAGCCGGTCCAGCCCAGGGCCAGGGCCAGCACCATCGCTTTGTTGGATCGTGGGTGGAACATGGCCCGATTGTAGAACCACCGACCGACAGGTGCGGCAGGCAAAATGCAGGAGATCTTCGCCGGCCCGATTGCGGGTCGACCATTCGGGCGCATGCGCCGCAAGGAAACCCATGAGCGACACGAATCAAGCCACCATCGACATGCCGGTACAGGACGGGCAACGCAAGCTGCTGCTGGTCGACGGATCCAGCTACCTGTACCGGGCCTACCACGCCATGCCCGACCTGCGCGCGGTGCCGGACGACCCAGGCAGCCCGGCAACCGGCGCCATCCGCGGCATGGTCAACATGATGCAAAGCCTGCGCAAGGAGGTGCCCGCCGCTTACGCGGTCTGCGTGTTCGACGCCAAGGGGCCGACCTTCCGCGACGCGATCTATCCTGAGTACAAGGCCCAGCGCAGCCCGATGCCCGACGATCTGCGCGCGCAGATTCCACCGATTCACGAGGTCGTGCGCCTGCTGGGCTGGACCGTGCTCGATGTGCCTGGCGTCGAG
>JAGPBF010000309.1 GCA_018063505.1 Rhodoferax sp. | reverse complement strand
TGTAATTGTGTCATCTCGCGTCCCTTCAAAATATGGCGAAGCCAAGAGGACCCACCTTACCATCCACAGCGCAACAAGCAAATCACCGCAGCGGATATCCCCTTCCGGGGGCCGGCAGCAGTGACGGTCGCGCCGGTCAAGCGCCAGAGCAGAGAGCGGATCGGCAGATCGGCGCATGGCCGCCTGTCACAACCTGATACTGCGCCACGCTTCAGCGTTTCCGTCGCGCTGCCATCAGGCTGGGCCAGGCTGTCAGCCCGATCGCCAGCATGATCACGGCGCCGCCCCAGAACACCGAACGCGCCGGCACCTCGCCGTGCACCATCCAGACCCACAACGGATTGAGCACCACGTCGGCCATCGTGATCAGCACCATCTGCACGGCCGCGACATGGCGCGCGCCGCGCATGTAGAGCACCATCGGAATCGCCAGTTGCACCACACCCATCAGCAGCAATATCATCATCGGAGCGGTGTCCAGCGGCTCCAGGCCGATTGTCAAGCGCACCAGAACATAGACGCCCAGGCCACCGAGAATCATTGCCGGCTCCATGCGCAGCGCGCTGTAGCGCCGCAATGCGACGCTTTGCCCGGCAAAACACATGGCATACGCCACAGCCACCGCGGTTCCGCCCAGGCTGCCGACCGTGCGCGTGTCGGCTTCACCAAAGGCGATCAGCACGACACCCACAATGGCCATGACCACTGCCATGTAAAACACCAGCGGTGTACGTTCACCCAGCCAAAAACGCGCCAAGATCGCGGCGAAGATGCCCGACGTGGCTCCGATGCACGAGGCTGCCGCGACACTCGAGAGTTGCAGCGCCAGGATATACAGTGATGATCCGGCAGCAAAAAAGCCACCCGAGATCAGCAGCGCTACGGGATCCGATTGCCGGAACAAGGCGATGGCTCCGAGCCGGTATTTCCAGGCCATCCAGAGCAGCAACGCGATGCCCATGCCCAGGCCCCGCGTGGCATTGAAGGTCCACGGGTCCACCTGCGGCAACCAGCGCGCGAAAACCCCGCTCAGACTCCAGAAGAATGTCGCTCCCGCCACGAGCAGCAGTCCGCGCGAAGAATCGTCACGAATCGCCACAGATGCATCCAATGAAACACCGGACCGAATCTGGCCTAGTCGGTGCCGGTCCCTGAGCCGCTGCGCCGTCCACGCCCACGGCGCAGATTGGCACCCGGGGCCGCACCGGCCAGCCGGTCTTGCGCGCCGCCCCACTGCGCCCGCGCACCGATGGAGACATCGCCCAACGCACCGACGATATGCGCGAGTTCGGGCTCGTCGCCCCGGGTGTGCGCGTCGAGCGCCTCACGCATCGCGCGCAAATGCGCTGGCGAAGTGCCACAGCAGCCGCCGATGATGCGCGCGCCGGCGTCCAGCGCCATGCGCGCATACACCGCCATCAACTCCGGCGTGCCGTTGTAGCAGATCGCGCCGTCGACATATTGCGGAATGCCGCAATTGCCCTTGGCCACCAGCACCACGTCGGGACCGGCCGCCCGGGCCAGGTTGCGGATGCAGGCCACGACCTCGGACGCACCGACTCCGCAGTTGGTGCCGCAGGCCGCCAGGCGCGGATGCAGCGACTTCTCGAGTCCGGCAAAGTCGCTCGGCGACAGACCCATCATCGTGCGGCCGTTGGTATCAAAGCTCAGCGTGCAGACGATCGGCAGCCCCGCCACGGCTGCACCCGCCACCGCGGCCTGCACTTCCTCGGACGAAGACATGGTCTCGATCCACAATACGTCGGCGCCACCCTCGGCCAGGGCCAACGCCTGCTCGGCGAACGCCTCGCGCGCCTGATCGAAGCTCAAAGGGCCGATCGGCTCCATGATCTCGCCGGTCGGTCCCATGCTGCCGGCCACCACCACATCGCGCCCACTCGCTTCGGCGACCTGACGCGCCAAGGTGGCAGCGGTGCGGTTGACCTCGACAACGCGGTCATGGGCCTGGTGCAGCTTGAGACGGTAACGGGTACCGCCGAAGCTGTTGGTCAGGATGATGTCTGCGCCGGCATCGACAAAACTGCGGTGCAGATGGCTTATCCGCTGCGGATGCTCGAAGTTCCACATCTCGGGTGCATCGCCAGAAACCAGTCCGACATCGAACAGATTGCTGCCGGTGGCACCGTCGGCCAGCAACCAGGGGCGGGTGGCCAGCAGGCGGGTGAAACGGTTGGTGCTTGAAGAATTTGCGGTGGTCATGGGGTGCAGGAAATAGAGGTTCGTGTCGCAGCGGTGCGGCGGCAATCGTCAGGATTGAGGGGGTTCCCCGGGCGGTGTCAGCGAATCTCGTCGGGCGTCACGATCACCCAGTTGCGATCGGCGGTGACCGGGTGGCCATGGGTCGACTGGTCGGCCGCATGGTCGGCCTGCAGCTGCGTGATGTGCGCGCGGTGTTTGTCCGAGCGCGAGACGAACAGGCGCAATCCGCCACGCTCCACATCGGGCGCGCGTAAAAACATCGGCCCGTCGCTCAGAGGTGTGTCGCCGGCCACCAGGATCGGCTTCTTCCAGGGGTGGATGTAGGTATGGATGGCCGCCTGCTTGCCTTCGTACCAGGGCAGTGGCGCCCACAGTGCCGGCGTGAGTTCGTGGTCGAGCAGGCCGGCCGGGTCGTAGTTGTTCTGGCTGATGCGCTTGCGCGCGGTCGTCACCATGCCGCTGGCCGGGTCGCGCAGCAACAGCGAGACCCCGATCACGTTCTGCGGCTTGACGTGGTAACCGTAGCGCGGGTCGGACAGAATCATGCGCACCAGTTCCTCGCTGGCAGCGCTCACCACATAGACCTCGATGCCGGCGGCCATCAGCGCCCGGTAGAGCTCCTGCTGGCCTTGCTGCAAGCGGGGTGCCACGATGGCGACTTCCTCGATGGCATCGGCACCATCGGCCGCAAACTGCCATGCCGGGATCGGCTTGCCGTAGGCCAGCATGTCGTCCAGGTGGCGCTTGAGTTCGCGCAGGCGAAAGCCGGCGAAAATCTGCGACGCCCACGGATAACCGACCTGGTCGTCGATCTCGCCCAGGCGCTGGTAATAACTGTGCAGGCTCTCGCGCCGGCCCGCGACATCGCGAAACGGAATCAGCGCCAGCGACGGGTTCATGCTGTCGCGGGTCAGCACGCCGCGCATTTCCATGTACGGCAACAAGGCACCGACCAGGTCGTGGTGGTATGAGGTGTTGTCGGCATCGAATACCGCATAGGCACCCGTGTGCGCGTGGGCATCGATCAGGGCGGCCAGTTGTTGCGCCGCTTGCTGCGGCCAGTGGCGCAACTTGGGCAAGGCAGCGCCGCCAGCGGGCGGCAAAGAGGAGTTCGTCATCGGGTCTGGATCAACGCTGCTGCGTCTGGTATTTCTGTCTGTCTGTCAGCGCGTAAGCGCCGCCGTCACCGCCGCCAGTCCGTCGTTGCCGTCATAGGTCGTGACACCCTTGAGCCAGGGCTCGTACGTGGCCGGATTTTTCTTGAGGAAATTGCGCGCCGCCGCGTTGGGCCGGACCTTGCTCAGGATCGGGCCCATGACCTGGCTTTCCATGTCGGTACTGAACTGCAGGTTGTGGAGCAGCCTGGCCACGTTCGGGCAGCGGGCCTCGAAACCTTCGGCCACCACGGTATACACCTTCGCTTCGCCGAAATTGGGCCCGAACACATCGTCGCCGCCGGCCAGGTAGTTCATCCGCATCTGCACGTTCATCGGGTGTGGCTCCCAGCCCAGGAACACGATCGCCTTCCTGCTGCGTCCGGCGCGTTGTGCCTCGGCGAGCATACCGAGTT
>JAGPBF010000307.1 GCA_018063505.1 Rhodoferax sp. | reverse complement strand
GCGGCGGCGCGGTATTGGCGCCATCGCCACGCGACAAGAGCTGCTGCAACCGTGCTCGGGCTGCCAGGCCGTCGGGCGATTGCAGCATGTCGCTCACACGTACAAAGGCCTCGAGGTCGATGGCGCGGGTGGACTGGGCCAGTTGCCGCGTGCCCTCCTCCAGCTGGCGGCGCTGCAGCACCACGGTGACCAGCAGCACCAGGAATCCACAGAAACTCAGGATCGGATTGAGCGTGCCGCCAAAATAGTCGCCCAGCTGGCCCAGCGCCGCAGCACGGGCCTGCGC
Organism: Rhodoferax sp.; assembly: GCA_018063505.1. Classification (GTDB taxonomy): domain Bacteria; phylum Pseudomonadota; class Gammaproteobacteria; order Burkholderiales; family Burkholderiaceae_C; genus CAISIP01. The sequence continues at coordinate 3,530 of JAGPBF010000307.1, read as the reverse complement.
ATCCACACCCTTGAGCCATTCGCTGGACATGGCCCACTTGCCGCCCAGCACCATGTCGTGGTACGTCAGGCTGACCAGCACGATGGACCCGACGATGGTCAGCAGGATCAGCACCACCACGATGAGGGCCAGACTGGTCCAGCGCTGGGTGCGTTGGGTCGGCGTCATGGGTCTGTGACTCGAAGTCAGCCGGATGCCGACCGATCATCACGTGTCAACACGGCCTGCACGAAACGCAGGAAATCGCCAAGATGTTGCGTGATGATGTTCACCGTGATGGGTAGCAACAGGCTTCGGTAATCATGCACTGCGATATTTCGGAATGCCACCATGCGCTTGAGATCACCGGCCAAACTGGCGTCAATCCATTGACCACGCTCCAAAAGGTCGAAAACATCCCTTGCGCCTTGCGGCACACCAAGACGTTCACGTCGGATCAGGCGTTGTCCGATATCCAATGCCGCTTCGCAGGCACGTTGAATGTTCAATACCGCCGCATCCTGGCGTGTGAAGTTTGTTGCGAACGTGGCCGGATCGGCGTTGTACTCCTCGCGGGCCCTCGCGACACAGCGTTCAATCGTCGCCGCTTTATTGAGTAGCACGTCGTCAGCCATGCACTTTGCCCGAGGCAGCTATGTCAGCTAGCAATGGCGCGCGCGCCGTGTCGAGAGCGGTTTTCGCGCTGAGCACGTAGCACTCGAACAAGTCCGCCTGCAATCCGACAGACCACAATCGCAAGCCGGTTGAGATGACCTGGTATTGCATGACGGTAGTTGCCGCGCGCAAGTCCAGCAGGTCTACCATGCAGCCTGCAATACCGGCCAATTCATCGGCCGCATGCCAGAGCGCTATCGGTTCGGCGTAACCTGCCACCAATACCGCCAGGTCCAGGTCGCTGTCGGGGCCTGCGACATTGGTCAACTGGCTGCCAAAGGCATAAATCGCCAACACATCGGCAAATCGGGCGCGAATGCAGGTTACCACCGGGCCCTTGGGGTCGAGCTTGGCTTGCAGATCGGAAATCATCTGATGGATTATTGCGCAGCCATGGCCAAATTTACCGGCACGGCACAGGTGCCATGCACAATTGGCAGATTAGAAAAAACTCAGCGCAACATCTGCATCAACTGCGCCAGGCGCGCCTTGTCGCTGCGGATGCTTTCAAACTCCTGGTCGGCCAGGCCGATCAGGATGGCGGTGCTGGCGGATGTGGCGTTGTCGAAATCAGCTGCTGCTTTCTGCGCGTTGGACGGCGGGCGATCCAGGCGCAGGTAGTGGTTGCCCAGCGCCTGGGCGCAGCTGTGCACGGCCTGGCGCTCCTGGGCGTGCATGCTCAGCGCGATCGCGGGCGCGGCCCAGGCAAGGCCGGTCCGGGGCATGGCCCGCGGATTGCCGCCACCCAACGGATGCGCGGTGCCCAGGCTGAGCAAACGCAGTTGCGCTCCGGCCCACATCTGGCGCGCGCCCTGCAGGGCCAGCAGGTCGGGCGCGTTGGCGGCCAGGCCGCCGTCTACAAAGGTGTGGCCGCACGCCACATGCGGCGCAAAATGCGCCGGCGCGGCCGACGTGGCCAGCATGGCGTCGAGCACGCTCAGGCCCAGCGCGTCGCGCCAGGGGGTGGGGCCACTGCCCAGCAAATGCAGCTCGGCGCTGACCCAGTCGACGGTGGTCACGAGCAGCGCAGGTTCTACGTCGCGCAGTGGCTGGCCGGTGGCAGACTCCGGCAGGCATTGGCGGATCGCGTCGCGCAGCGGCTGCGGGTCGTACAAGGGCTTGCCCACCAGTTTGCGCGCCGCCTTGAACCAGAACGCCGGGAAGATCCGCGCGCCGTGGCTGGCCAGCACCGCACAGACCGCGGTGGCAGCTACGCCATGCACCAGCGTCGTGGCGATGATGCCGCCGATCGAGGTGCCGGCGATCAGATCGAAGCACCCGCCTATGGGTTTGCCATCGAGCAGGTCGGTTTCGATGCGTGCCAGCAGGCGGGCGGTGAACAGACCGCGGTAGCCGCCACCCGACAGGCTCAGGATACGAACCTGTTCGCGCGAGCCGCCGGCCAGCACGCCTTTACCAAGGCGGTACTGGTCTTGGACTTCAGCCACACTGCCGGCGGCGGATGCAGCAGATGGAACAGACTTGTCGGTTTCGGCCGTGGTGGTCATTGCGGTCGGCTGGTCGGGAATGGTGCACAGGCGCAGCGGGAACGTCGGGGGCAAATTCGCCGGAGGTCTACAGCGATTGCACCTGAATGCCCAGCCGCACCAGTTCGCCGTGGTAAAGCTCGCGTGGCTCCACCAGTGTCAGCCCATAGCTACTGGCCGTGGCAATGACGAGCCGGGTGTCTTGCCCTGCCGTCCAGACTTTGCCGTCGCGCTCGTATTCGAGGTTCGGATGCAGGCGCAGCTGGCTCCAGACCTGGGCCACTTTGTCGTCTACCGCCAGCGGCTCGCCGGCGACATTGACGATGCGTTGCAGGCTTTGTTCCAGCGTGTTGGCGGCACGCTGGCGGTCGAACTCCGGCAATGGTGCATTGCGCACTGCCGAGCGGGCAATGGCGACGGCGATGACGCTCAGGCTGCAATCGGCCGCATTGGTTTTGCCCAGCCAGCGGCCGGCAGCACAGTGGGCCAGCAGCATGTCGGTGAGGGTGTTGGCCCCCAGCAGGTAGCGCATTCAGGTGCGCGCGCCAAGCGCGTAGGCATCGTGCGCCGGCTCCGGCGTGTCGGCACGGATCGGCTGGGTGCCGGCGTCGAGCAGCGGCAAACCCTGCAGCAGGTCGCCGACGGTCTGGTCCTTGCCATGCAGGTCGGCAAAGGCCACTACCTGCTCCTCGCTGAACACGACGAAGCGGCGCGAGCCCTGCACCACCACCTGGGGCTGGCCCTGGTCGACCTCCTTGAGCACCTGGGCGTACCCGGCACGAAAACGCGTGACCGGCGTGGAGCCGACACGCTCGGCGTCCACGCCACCAAAACTCCGGGAGATGGTGGCAATGGCCTCATGCAATGGGTCTGCCGCAAGCTTGCGGGCGACCGAGCGGGACAGGATTTGGGAATGGTCGATCATGTTGCGCGTTCTCCGACTGGCAGTTGGCGAGCCACTACGGTGGCGGGAGGTCAATATGTACAGATTCTACTGCGTACATGTACATGGTCAAGCGCTGTACCGATGTTGCTCACCCACTCACGCCTGGTTACCCTGCGACCAGAACGGCAAGGCACAATCGACCGGCCAGCCCCCGGGAGGGCAAAACCAACAAACCGGATCGGCCCGACAGCAGACCATGACCCTACTCGTGACCGGCGGCGCCGGCTTCATCGGCAGCAATTTCGTACTCGACTGGCTGGCCCAGTGCGACGAGACCATCGTCAACCTGGACAAACTCACCTACGCCGGCAATCTGGACAACCTGGCGAGCCTGGCTGCCGATCCGCGCCACGTGTTTGTGCGCGGCGACATCGGCGACGGGCCAATGGTCGACTCGATGCTGGCGCTGCACAAGCCCCGGGCCATCGTCAACTTTGCGGCCG
>JAGPBF010000119.1 GCA_018063505.1 Rhodoferax sp. | reverse complement strand
ACAAACGCTTCCTGGATGCCGAAATGGCGATCGGTACGGGTTTCGCCACGCCGCGGATCGATGCGCAGGATGCGCAGGTCCTTGAGCCGCGCATGGTTGACATTGAACGCGCCGACGAACTTGAACTCGTAGTCCGGCGGCTTGAACGTGGTATTGCCCTTGACCAGCGAGGCGCTCAGGATCACCGTCTGCGCCAGCACCGTCTGGCTCTGGTTGGCCACGATCACGTCGTTGGCACCGGCGCCGCGTCCGAGCTGGGCGCCGGTGGGCGTGGGAAACCGGCGCAACTCGACCAGCGAGTCGGAGATCACGCCCAGGTTCAGGAACCAGTCCGGCCCCCAGTGGCTGAGGGCCTGCAGCGGCTTGTCGCCCTTGATCGTGTTGTTGTTGTAAGGGTCCCACCAGCGGTCCTGCTGGCCCAGGCTTTCCATGATGCGCCAGCGGTCGGGCACCGACAGGCTGGTGCGCGGGTCGTAGCGGCTGGGCGCCGGCACCTGGTTCGGGTCGATCGGTGCCAGCGGATAGGTCAGCGGATCGGTCTGCGGCCGGCGCAATTGCACCTCGTCGTCTGCAGCAGGCGCCTGCAATCCCTGGGCCGCGGCGCCGGACACGGCGCCTGCGGCCAGCAACCCTGCGGCCAGCGGACTGAACAGGCGCAGTGATACCGGTGGGCTCAGAGTCCGGTGCATACGTTCTGCGCATTGCTGTCATTGAACGGCGCAACCGGGCACTGCACATAACGCAGGCGGCCAACCGACAGGGGAATCGCATCGGCCCGCAGCGCCGGCGGTGCGTTGCCGATGCCATTGCCCAGCACGGCACCGGCCTGGGCCAGACCCAGGAACGCAATCATGTCGTCCTGATCGGTACCGTCGCCCGACACCCCGATGCCACCGAGCAATTGGGCTGTGCCGTTGACCACCCGGTAAATCGGCATGCCGCCAGAGAAGATCTGCAGGCCGTTGCGCAGGCGGTTCAGGCCGGTGCAGCCCACGCCGAGGTCACCAAAAGCGGCCTTGACGATCGCATTGATGCTGATGTCCAGCTGCATGCCGTCGCTGAACGGACTCCACTGCGCATACGGCTTGGACAAGGGCCCATTGGACGTGCCTATGATGCCATCCGGAAAAAACGGCCGCGACAGATTGCCGATGGCCTTGGTGCTCAGCGCAACGCCATTGGACAGGGTGAACGCGTTCCCCATGAAGGAGCGCAATGCGGTGACATAGGGACCCATGGCAGACGTGGCCATCGGAAGCGGAGAAACCGCTGCCGGCAAGGCGAGCAGTTCGGCGCCGGCCACCGGGTTCGACATGAACGCCGCGCTACGGGCTTTCTGCAGTGCCACGTCGGTGCCGAAGATCGGCGCATCGGGCGCGCGAACCAGTCCCAGCACCTCGCCATTGGTGTCCACCACCGTGATCGTCACCTGCGCCGCCTGGCCCAGCGGACGGCGTATCTGGCCACGCGCACGGGCCGCCAGCGCCAGCGCCGATTGCAGTATCTGCTGGGCCTCGGGCGCACTGAGCCCGCCATCGGTTGCAGCCCTGACCGGAAACAGGTTGCTGTCGGACGCATCGACCAGCACGTAGCCGCCCAGCGACGCAAATACGCCGGTGTCGCGGCGCACACCCGAGGCGCTCTGGCCGTAGGCAGTGCCGGCGCGGATGGCGCCCGGAAAATACCCGGCCACCGGTATCAAGGCGCCCGGCAGGCCGGCGATGGAGGTCGCTGGCACCCCCGTCTGGACCGCATCGACATACCGCGCCGAGCGCCCGTCGAGTGTGATGCGATTGGCCCGGATATCGACTGGCGCTTCGAACCCCAGGGTGCCGGCAACGGCCAGCGTCTCGTCAACGTCGGCGTCAATGTTCGTGATGTCCAGGTCCAGGCCATAGACCGCATCGGCCATGACGCCGATACCACCGACGAGACGCCCGTTCTTGTACAAGGGAAGTCCGCCCGGATCGGCCGACAGGCCCAACGGGGACCGCTTGGGGCCCAGGGTGCCATTGCCGGCCGCCACCGAGTCATCGCGGCGCATCAGGTCCGAGCACGACAGCTGCGAAAACTGCACGCCAAACAGCGGACCTGCCAGCTGGTTGGCCTCCGACGGGTTGAAATGCTCCTGAACAATCTGGCTTGCCGTACGCGACGTAAACGCATTGCCGGCACTCGACAGATAGGCGCCGGTCAAGGCCTTGCTGATGGCCGCGGCCGCGCTGGGCAATACCGCCACCTGCTCCAGACCGCCAAACACACCGCGACCACCGTCGATCCGGAAGGTGCCGGTGGCGCCATTCATCGCATACACGCCCAGCACATTGCCGACCCGGTCAGTCACGGCCACCGTGGCCAGCTGCCCTTGCGCCTGCGCCGCGGTCACGGCCTGGGCAATGACCTGCTCCACATCCTGCGCGGTCAGAACGTCCTGCGCGCAATTGGCGCCACAGTCGTTCGCAAAACCGGCCGGCGCCGAACCGCCGCCACTGGCACCGCCGCCGCCACACCCCTGCAACAGCGCCGATACCACCAGGCTTGCAAGTACGCCACGCAATCGAACCCTCATGGCCGGACCCCCATGCGGGCAGTCTGCTGCAGGAACGCCGGATGCTCCTTGCGCGGATGGAAACCATGGCAGCTGTCGCACTGGCTGACGACTTTTTCCTTGTCGGGCTTGGACCCGGCATGGCAGGTTCGGCAGGATTGGATATCAGGAATCAGAATTTCGGAGGCCATCTTCGAGGTTTTTGCGCTGTGACAGGTTACACACTCGGCGTTTTTATGCTGCGCGTGCGAGAACGTGGATTGGGGCAACCAATGTGAAGTTTCCACGATGGCCGGGACTTTCCAGCTCGCCGGTGCCTTGGCCGAGGTCTTCCCGGATTCGACGGCATGGCAGGTGGTGCAGACGCCATTGGTCTTGGCGAACATCTGCCCGAAGGTGCTGCTGCTGCGTTGTTCGACCCAGCGTCCGGCCGAGGTCGACTGGCTCGCCGGTGCCTGGCTTGCCGGGCGCTGCAGCAGCGCGTTGACCGTGGTCAGACTGACCGGGAACCGGTCCACCGCCAGACTGGCATAGATCTCGCGCACGGCAACCTCCACCACTTCTGGCCTGGCATGCGGCACCTCGCGTTCAGGCGCCTGCGGGTCGACCGAGAGTCGGTGGCAGGACTGGCAATTTTTTGCCATGGTGACCGGCTCGAACCGCACGCCGGCGGCATCCAGCGAATGGCAACTGGCGCATTCAAGAACCACCCGGCCTCCACTGGCGGCCGGACCGGTCGGACTCTTGATGCCCTTGTCGGCCAGGTGGATGTCGTGTGGAAACACCAGCCCGGTCTGGTTGCGCAATTGCGGCGTCTGGCGCACGCGCTGCACGGTTCGGGCCGTATCACGCTGGCGGATCGAGAGCCGGAACTCCGGATGGTCGGTGGCGAAATCGGACACGTTGCCCAGCGCGGTCAGCGGCGTGAAGGCCCGGATATTGCCATGGCACTGCGCACATCCGACGGTGTCGGTGGTTCGCATGCCGGCCTGCCCCTGGTGTTCCTTGTGGCAGGTGGCGCAGCGCTGTCCGGTAAGCGTGTTGTGCGCGATCGTCGGATCGCTGACATGGTCACCGACCTGGTTATGGCAGCTGGTGCAGCTGGCGTCGGTCACCCGCTCGAAGGGCTTGTCGTGGCAACTGCGGCAATCCTGTGCAAAACCCTGGTGTGCCGACGCAATGGTGCCGGGATTCCAGAACGTGTCCAGCCGCTGCCCGTGGGCGCCGACCCAGCGCTTGAACTGGGCTTCCATCCGCCCTGCATCGGTGCCTGGCAAGGTCGCGGTGCCGGCGACCGGCATCTGCCTGGCATGGTCGGCCCGCAACTGTGCAGCGACGGCCGCCGTCGCGTTGCCCGGCACTTCGACCTGGGCGAGCGGCTGGTACGCATGCCAGACCGGCCAGGCGCCACACAACACCAGCACCACCAGGCTCAGCACCCAGGCCATGGCGCGGCGCGACAGCCAGCCCTGCACAACACCGACCTTGGTAACCGATTGCCGGGTTTCTACCGAACCCGGCACCGGAATCCGCAAGGCAAACGACAGCGTCAAGCGCGGATCGGCTGTATGGGCGCCGTCCTCGATGGCCTCGACGATGAAATCGTACGGGCCGATCGTGATTTTCTGGCCAACCACCAGGCGCACGCTGGTCTGCGCGCGCTGGTCGATCACCACCGGCCCGGTGGCATCGAGGTACAGGGCACCGTCTTCGGCACGGCGAATCGTGGCATGTTCGAGCCGGATCCGCGGATCGGGCAGAAAGATCTTGCATGCAGCAGCCCGGCCCAGGCTCAAGGTCTCGCCCGAGACCGCGCGGCCAACCCGTGCACCGACCTGGGTGTCATCCGGATGGATCGTCTCGACCAGCTTGCAGCGAATCATGTGCAGGTCACCAGTAGATGAACACCGAGACAATGTGGCTAGTCAGCGCAAACAGCAGCGCGACGGACAAGGGCACATGGATCAGCAGCCACAAACGCAGTCGCGCGATCGAACGCAACTCCGCCCGGATCTTCTCGACCGCGGTGCGGCGGGTCAGCATCAGCCCATGGACCTCGCGGCCCTGGCGCGCGGTTTCGTCCTTGAGCTTGCGATTGAGCTGCTGCATGCGCTCGACCGCGCGACTGGTAGGGCAGCGCCGCGACAGGGTCTGGAACGCATGCTGGAAAACACTGCCTTGCAGGCGCGTCCTTTGCGCCGCCGCCTGCACCAGGTTGTTGAATTCGTCGGGCAGTTGCAGCGCCAGTCGGGCCGCCTGCTGGTCCACTTCCTGGATTTGCAGCAGCAACGAGGGGATGTCGTCTTCACCCATGTTGGCCGTCATGCGCCCGGGCTCGCGCAGAAACACCAGCACACCGTAAATGCCGCTGACCACCACCACCAGCATCAGCAGGTAGGTCAGCGTATGCAGGTTGACACCGATCTCGAATCCGGTGTGCAGCGTGGCTACCACCAGCAGCGCCAGCCCGAGGTAGACGTGGGCAGACAACCAGCCCTGGGTCATGGTCAGCGAGGCGCCGTAGCGGCGCTTGCGCACGCCCAGCCACAACAGCCACACAATCATCAGGGCGGCCACCGTGCCCAGACCATACCCCATCAGGGTACCGCCGTAACCGACGCCGCCAGGGGTGCTGAAATGGGTATGCCGATGCCAGACGTACGCGCTGATCGCTGCAATACACAAAAACAACGCCAGCTTGAGATAGCGATAGTCCTTGTATTCGAGAAAACTGCGGTGTCGCATCCTTCGGAGGGCCTCCACGCGGCGCCCCGGACCGGACCACCGCGATGATTCAAAACGCGCAAACCAGCTGCCGGGTCCGCCTCGATCAAACCCTTGCTAGCCGAAGGGTCTGAAAATCATTGTAGGGTTGGCCGCCGCAAACACCAGCAATTGAGCGCCACAGGCGCCGATGGTGTTGCATTCACGCACCAGAACGAACGGCCTGAAAATCCCGCCAGAAACGGGCGTCCTGCGTGGTCGCGAAGTTGATGCGCATCAGGGTTCCGGGTTGTCGGCGCGCATGGAACAAGGCCCCCGGTGCCAGCAGATAACCCAGGTCAAGCATGCGTTGGGCCAGCGCATCGGTATCGACACCGGTGTCGACCCAGCCGAACAAGCCTGCCGGCTCGGCCGCAAAGGTGCAACCCGATTGCAGTGCCAGCCGCACGCTGCGTGTCCGTGCCTGGTCGAGCCGCGCGCGAATGCGTTCGGCATGCCGGCGCAGCTGACCTTGATCGATGCACCACGCCAGTGCCTTCTCGAGCAGGGCCGGCGTGGTCAGCGTGGACAGCAGCTTGGTGTCGAGCAGCTGATCCACCAGATCCGGCGGCGCAGCCAGATACCCGACCCGCCAGTTCGGCGCCAGGATCTTGGCAAAGCCGCTCACATATATCGTGCGCTGCAGGCCGTCGAGGGCACACAGGCGGGTTGCCGATTCGGGCGCAATATGGCTGTAGGTATCGTCCTCGACGATATGGAAGTTGTACTGGTTGGCCAACTGCACCACCCGGTGCGCACTGCCCGGTGTCAGGCAGTAGCCGGTCGGGTTGTGCAGCACGCTGACACTGACGAACAGCTTGGGTCGGTGCAGCTCGCAATACCGTGCCATCACGTCCAGGTCGGGGCCGCGTTCACCACGGGGCACCGGCAGGATACGCATGCCCAGCGACTCCAGCCGGGCGAACTCTATTGCCCATCCGGGCTCCTCCACCATCACGGGGTCGCCCGCACGCAGCAAGGTCCGACTGACGATGTCCAGCCCATGGGTGGCACCCACCGTCGTGATGATCTGCGCCACCTCGGCGTGAATGTCGATACCTGCCAGCTTCTTGGCCAGCGCCTGGCGCAGGCCCAGGTCGCCGGCCGGTTCCCCGTATTGCAGCGACATGGCCTGCAGCGCAGGCCCAGCCGTGACCCTGCGCACGGCCGCCGCCATGAAGCTGCCTTGCAGCCAGTCGGGCGGAAACACGCCCATGCCGGGTTGCGGTTTGTCACTGACCGAGTGAAACATGCCCCGGATCAGCGCCGCCGCGTTGACCGGCGCGCGCCGCGTCGGCACGGCTTGCCCCGCCGCGCTGGCGCGCGCCGGTGCTGCGCCACCACTGCGGCCCGGCGCCGCTTCGCGCACGAAGAACCCCCGGTTGCGTCTGGCCTGCACCAGCCCCAGCGCCAGCAGACGGTCGTAGGCCGCCACCACGGTCGACGGGCTGACGCCGTGCTGCTGCGCACACTGGCGCACCGACGGCAAGCGGGCGCCAGGCGCCAGCAGCCGGGTGCCGATACGCTCGGCAAACCGGTCGGCGAGTTGTTCGGTCAACGACTGACCGGCGGTCTTCATCAGCATCTTCGGTCCCGCTACGCGCATGGCGCCATTTCTGTATCGACCCCAGCAACCACACAGATTACCAACTGAACAGAGAAACTGTACTGCTTGTGTATTGATATTGAAGGCTACAGTAACCGATCTTTTCTGACAAGCCCCCGACAGCGCCGACAAACTTCCAAGCCTTCATGCATGCCACCGAACTGACCGCCCTGCTGGCGTTTTGCACCGCGATGAGTTTCTCGCCTGGTCCGAACACGATGTTGTCGACCGCCATGGCAACCAATCTGGGACTGCGCCGTACCTTGCGCTTCTGCCTGGCCGTACCCACGGGCTGGGTGCTGCTGATGCTGACCTGCGGCCTGGGCGTCGGCGCCGCGGTGCTTGGTGTTCCGGCATTGCGTTGGGCCGTCAAATTGGCGGGCGTGGGTTACATGGTCTGGCTGGCATGGCGACTGAGCCAGGCGGCACGTCTGACCAGCATCGATCCGGCGCGGCTGGAGATCAGTTTCTGGGGTGGTGTCGGCCTGCAGTTCGTCAACATCAAGGCCTGGATGCTGGCGCTGACACTGACCGCCGGCTGGGTTGTCAACGCAGCCGGCGCGCCGGCAGCCAATCCGGGCCAGCGCCTGGCCATCATCTGCGCCGTGATGTGCCTTTTTGCCTTCACCAGCAACTTCAGCTACGCCTTGATGGGCTCCATGCTGCGCACGGTCTTGTCACAAGGCAAGCGGCTGCTGTGGTTCAACCGCGCCATGGCGCTGGTATTGCTGGCCACGGCCGTCTGGATGGTGTCGGTATGAAGGACGAAACCCGTGGCCTGTGGCTGGGCCTGCTCGGCGTGGTGCTGTTCGCCGCGACATTGCCGATGACCAAGCTGGCCACCGGCCCGGCACATGCGCCGCAACTCTCGCCGGTGTTCGTGACCTTCGGCCGTGCCGCCGTGGCCGGCCTGCTGTCGCTGGTGTATCTGGCGTTGACCCGGGGCGCACGGCCACGCGGTCGCCGCCAATGGGGCGCGGTGGCTTTCACCGCCTTCGGCGTGGTGGTGGGTTTTCCGCTGTTCCTGGCGCTGGGGCTGCGCCATGTCGAATCGATCCACGCATCGGTGGTCATCGGCATCCTGCCGCTGGCCACGGCCGTGGTGGGCTCCATCTGGTTGCGCCAGCGCCCCAGCACCGGATTCTGGGTCTGCGCCTTTGCCGGTTCGGCGCTGGTGGCGGCGTTTGTTCTGCTGCGCAACGACGCGTCCGACAGCCAGGCACAGTGGGCCGACCTGTTGCTGGTGCTCGCCGTGTTCAGCGCCGCCTTTGGTTATGTCAGTGGCGGGCGCCTGACCCAGCAGCTCGGCGCCGAGCGGGTGATCTGCTGGGTGCTGGTGATCAGCCTGCCGATCACATTGCCGGTCATGCTGATGAGCCTGCCGACGCAGCCGGTGCCAGGCAGCGCCTGGATGGGATTTGCCTATGTTTCGCTGATCTCGATGTGGATCGGTTTCTTTGCCTGGTACCGCGGCCTGGCATTGGGTGGCACGGTGCGGGTCAGCCAGGTGCAGTTGGTGCAACCCTTCTTCAGCATGGTGTTTTCCGTGCCCTTGCTGGGCGAAACGCTGGATCTGATGACCGTGGGATTCGCGCTGGCGGTGATTGCCACCGTCTTCATCGGCAAGAAAATGCCGGTGCAAATCCCGCTGGCGGCAATGTCCCCGCTTGCTGCAGGCATCACAACCGGAAAAGGAGCACCATGAAGACGTCGATCACACAGGCACTGGCACTGATTCCGGCCGCCGCCACTGCGCAGTATCCGGCCGGCGCACCATCGGTGACGGTCTTGAATCATGGCAACATGGCGCTCAAGGTGTTCCGGCCGTCGGCCAATCCCGAGGGGCGAGACCTGCAGCAACCCCATGCGCAGGACGAGTTGTACCTGGTGTACGGCGGCAGCGCAGACATCGTCATCGATGGGGAGCGGATGTCGGCCGGTGTGGGCGACGCGTTTTTTGTCGGTGCCGGCATGGTGCACCGGTTCGAGAATTTTTCAGATGATTTTGTGACCTGGGTCGTCTTCTACGGCCCGCAAGGAGGAGAGAAACCATGAGCAAATCCACTGCGGCGTCGACCGCCGGCGCGTCCTGGACGCTGGCGCGGCGCGCCTACCGCATGAATCCGTCGGTGATCCGCGAGATCCTGAAGATCACCGAGCGCCCCGGCATCATCAGTTTTGCCGGCGGCCTGCCCTCGCCGAAGACCTTTCCGGTGGCCGAATTCGCCAGCGCCTGCGCCAGTGTGTTGCGCAACGATGCGCATGCGGCCCTGCAATACGCAGCCAGCGAAGGCTACCGGCCGCTGCGCGAGATGGTGGCCGCTTCGCTGCCCTGGGACGTCGACCCGGACCGGGTGCTGATCACCACCGGCTCGCAGCAAGGCCTGGACCTGGTTGCCAAGGTGCTGATCGACGAAGGCAGCCGGGTGCTGGTGGAAACGCCGACCTACCTCGGTGCCTTGCAGGCTTTCACGCCGATGGAGCCGACCATCGTCAGCGTGGCCAGCGACGAGCAGGGACCGCAGATCTCCGACCTGCAGGCGCAATGCGCCGCCGGCCCGGCGCCGCGATTCCTCTACGTGTTGCCCAACTTCCAGAACCCGACCGGCCGCACCATGAGCGAGGCCAGGCGCCAGGCCCTGGTGCGCGGCGCCGCGGCACTGGGCCTGCCGATCGTCGAGGACAACCCGTATGGCGACCTGTGGTTCGACCAGCCGCCACCGCTGCCGCTGACTGCACGCAACCCGGATGGCTGCATCTACCTGGGCTCGTTCTCCAAGGTGCTGGCACCCGGCCTGCGGCTGGGATTCATGGTGGCGCCGGCCAGTGTGTTTCCCAAGCTGCTGCAGGCCAAGCAGGCCGCCGACCTGCACAGCCCGGGCTTCAACCAGCGCATGATTGCCGAGGTCATGAAGGACGGATTTCTCGACCGCCATGTGCCGACCATCCGCGCGTTGTACCGCGCCCAGCGCGATGCGATGCTGGCCGCCCTCGCGCGCGAGATGCCGACGCTGGACGACGCCGACGCCGACAACCGGGTCACGTGGAACACCCCCGCGGGCGGCATGTTCCTGTGGCTGCGGCTGCCCAGGGGCATGGACGCCGTCGAACTGTTGCCCAGGGCCGTCGACAAAGGCGTGGCATTTGTTCCCGGCCTGGCTTTCTTTGCCGACCATCCCGACCCCCGCTGCCTGCGCCTGTCTTTCGTGACCCCCAGTGTGGCCGAGATCGACCGCGGCATCACGGCCCTGGCGCAAGCCGTGCGCGAAAACCTGCCGGTGGCAGCCTGCGCCCCGGCACAAGGATAGCCGCATGAAAATCTGGGGCCGACTGAGCTCGATCAATGTCCGCAAGGTGGTATGGGCTGCGCAGGAAACCGCGGCGCCTTTCACCCGGGTCGACGCCGGTGCCGATTTCGGCGTCGTCAAGACCCCCGCCTACCTGCAAATGAACCCGAATGCGCTGGTGCCGACGCTGCAGCATGGCGAACTCATCTTGTGGGAGTCGAACGTCATCGTGCGTTACCTCGCCACCCAGTACCCGGATGCGCAGATGTTGCCCAGCGACACGGCCACGCGATTTCTGGCCGAACAGTGGATGGATTGGCAGCAGACCACCTTCAACCGTGCCGGTCGCGAGGCCTTCATCCAGCTGATCCGCACGCCGGCAGAACAACGCCGCGATGATCTTGTCGCGCAATCGGTGGCGGCCACCGCGCCCTTGCTGCAACTGATCGACCGCCACCTGGCAAACCAGCGCTTCATGGCCGGCGACGCATTCAGCATGGCCGACATTCCGCTGGGCTGCGAGATGCACCGCTGGTTCGGCCTGCCCATGCAGCACGACCTGGCCGCCATGCCCCATCTGCAGCGCTGGTACGCCGCACTGCGCGACCGCGCAGCGAGCCGCGGCGTACTGGACCAGCCGCTGACCTGAAGCCAACCCTCGCCACGACCATGCAAGAACGTGCCTTCCAACAGGTGGATGTATTCACCGCCACCCCCTATCTCGGCAACCCGGTGGCCGTGGTGCTGCAAGGTGACGGTCTCGACGACGCGACCATGCAGCAATTTGCGCGCTGGACCAACCTGTCCGAAACCACCTTCATGCTGGCGCCGACCGATGCGCAGGCCGACTACCGGTTGCGTATCTTCACCCCCGGTGGTGAACTGCAATTCGCCGGTCATCCGACGCTGGGCAGCTGCCATGCCTGGCTGCAGGCAGGCGGCCGCGCGAAGTCGACGGACTTCGTGGTGCAGCAATGCGGCGTCGGCCTGGTGCGCATCCGGCGCGGGGCCGACATGCTGGCATTCGGCGCGCCTGCGCTCACACGCACCGACGCCAGCGTGCAGCTGCTCGGTGCGGTCGCCGCTGCATTGGGTATCAAGCCGACGCAGGTGTTGTCGGCCCAGCAGCTGGACAACGGTACCAACTGGCTGGGTCTGCTGCTCGACAACCCGCAGACGGTGCAGCAGATGCGCCCCGACTTCGCTCGGCTCAAGGGCATAGGCCACAAGATCGGCGTGGCTGCGGTGCACCACGGTGTGCAGCCCGGCAGCGCAGCGCCGGCGCTGGAGGTGCGTGGTTTCGCGCCGCATATGGGTGTGGACGAAGACCCGGTCACCGGCAGCCTCAATGCCAGCCTGGCGCAATGGCTGATCGCCGACGGACACCTGCCCGGGCATTACGTCGCCGCCCAGGGTGCCGCGCTCAGTCGGTCCGGCCGGGTCATGGTCAGCACCGATCCGTCCGGCCAGACCTGGATCGGCGGGCAGGCGGTCAGCTGCATCACTGGCACTGTGCGACTCTGAACCGGCAAGTCTGGGCACTTCGCCCACCCTGAACCAGACGCCAGCCCCGGCCCGACCGCTGTGGCCGCAATCACACATTCCCGAGCAAAAGCGGGCCGGGAGGGCACCGGCTGCAGCGGATTTCCGATACCATGAACCGTAGTCCACCCAAGCCGAAGTGGATGCGATCAAGGGGAGCAGCGCCATGAGACTGAGCCTTCAAACAACTGCCCGGCTGGCAATTGCTGCCACATCGCTGACAACGCTGGCGGTGTTCTCGGCCGACCATGCGGAGTCTCCGGCGGCCGACGCCGATCCCGCCGCCGATATCGCCGACGTCTTCATTTTCCCGTCCCCGGAATCAGCCCGCAAACTGGTCGGCGCCATCACCTTCGGCGGCAGATCCGCGCCGCGTTCGCGCATCGACACCCATTTTTATTGTGATCCGCGCGTGTTGTATACCGTCAACATCGACCGCGCCGATGCCAACGGTGTATTCGACAGCATTCCAGATGTCCGCGTCTACGCCCGACTGGCGCTAAACCGGGCCGGCCAGTGCGCGGTGCAACTCGAGAATGTCCCAGGTGCGGGTGGCACGTTTTCCGGCCCGATCGAGCAGGTGTTCGCGACACCCAGCGGCATCAAGGCATTTGCAGGTTTGCGCAACGACCCATTTTTCTTCGATGGCCAAGGCTTGGCGACGCTGTATGCCGGCTTTGCCACGCCAGGCCAGAACGGGGATCTGATTTCGGCCTTTGGCATCGGAACGCGGCCCCGCCGCGACTCCTTTGGCAACCGCAATGTCTCGGCCATCGTGTTCGACATGGATCTGGATACGCTCGCGCCCCGGCTGCCCAATGGCAGTCGCCCGTTGTTGCGGGTCTGGGGCGTCACCAGCCGCCTGGTGGGCTGACACCATGCACAGTCCCGGCAAGATCCTGCCCAACGGCGCGGCCCTGGCGCTGACGCTGGCCATGGCCGGTTGCGGCGGTGGTGGTGGCACCAACAGCGCCGACAGCGGGCCCGACACGTTCGTGTTTGCGACGGCAACTCCCGACCGGTATGCGCGGGTAGACCGCATGGGCCAGCCCGCGGTGGCGACGGCGCTGCTCTCGCGCAACGACCGTGCTCCGGTGCCGCAGGACGGCGCTGGCAACCCGGTCAACCCGGGTGCCGGCAACCCGTTCAATTCCTTCGACAACCAGCGCGATGCGCTCAACCGGGGTGACCCGGTCAACGACGCACGCGACTTTGCTTTCATGTTCACGCGGGGCCCACAGATCAACGCCTTGGCCAATATCCATTTCAAGCTCGGCCCGCAGATGCGCGCGCTGGGCCTGGTGCCCTGTTCGACCGAAACCACGGTGCCGCCGCTGAGCCCGGCAGACGTCGACATCTCGGTCTGCGTGGCGCTGGCCGGTCCGGTGATCCTGCCCGACGTGGTCAGCTACAACCCGAACGCAACACCGGGCTGGCCCAACGGACGCGGTTTCGACGACCCGGTCATCGACCGGTTGCTGGCCGCAGCCTTGCTGCGCATCGGCGCTCCGCATACGCTCGATGCCCTGGTCGGTACCATCAACCCCACGCGTGACGAAGCCGGAACACCGCAGCCGGCGACGTTCCCGTTCTTGCGTACGGCATATCCTTCCCCCTGAACCGGTGCTGCTGGCGATCGTCTTACCC
>JAGPBF010000306.1 GCA_018063505.1 Rhodoferax sp. | reverse complement strand
ACCTCCAGCATGCGGATGCCGCCGGCGACCAGCGCCCGCGCCATCGGAACCGCGTGTGCCACATCGTTGAGCACGATGACCGGAATCACCGGCGCATCCTGCATCACCTGCAACGCGGTCAAACCCGGGCCTACAGCCATGAACATGCTCCTTCTTCTGCCGTTGTCACATTGCGCCGCATTCCGGCGAACAGCTCGCGCCCCATTCCTGCCCCATTGCCTTCGATCAGTGTCGCCGGCATTTGCGCGACCTCTCGGGCATCCCATTCTGCACCGTTCACCAGCGCCAAAAGGCTTCCGGCGTCAGCATCGAGCCGAACGATGTCGCCATCACGCAAACGCGCCAGCGGGCCACCCGCTGCGGCCTCGGGCGACACATGGATGGCAGCGGGCACCTTGCCCGAAGCACCACTCATGCGCCCATCGGTCACCAGCGCCACGCGATAACCCTTGCCCTGCAACACCGCCAGCGGCGGCGTGAGTTTGTGCAACTCCGGCATGCCGTTGGCACGCGGTCCTTGCCAGCGCACCACGCAGACCACATCGCGATCGAGTTCGCCGGCGGCAAATGCCAGGTGCAGCGCCTCTTGCGAATCGAAGATCCGTGCCGGCGCCTGGACCACATGGCGGTCGTCCGGCACCGCCGACACCTTGATCACGCTGCGGCCCAGATTGCCTTGCAACAACTTCAGTCCACCGGTCTTGCCGAATGGCGTCGCCGCGCCGCGCACCACTGTTTCATCACCTGATACACCGGGGTCGCGCCAGGCCAGTGCGTCGCCGGCCGCGTGCGGCACCAGCGTAAAGGCCTGCAGGCCCTCGGGCCGCACCGTCGCAACGTCGGGGTGCATCAGTCCGGCATCGCGCAGTTCACGGATCACAAAACCGGGACCGCCCGCCGCCTGGAAAGCGTTGACGTCGGCGCTGCCGTTCGGATAGACCCGGGTCAGCAATGGCACCACCTCGGACAGGGCCGCGAAATCATCCCAGTCGATGCGGATGCCGGCAGCCCGCGCCACCGCCACCCAGTGGATCAGGTGGTTGGTCGAGCCCCCCGTGGCCAGCAAGGCCACCATCGCATTGACGATGCAGCGTTCGTCGACCAGTACACCGATCGGCGTGCACATGGCGGCGGGTACCGGCGCGGAGCCGGTTTGCGTCATCGCGCTGCCATGGCCGAGCACAGTCCGCACCGCTTCACGGGTCAGCTCCTCGCGCAAGGCCGCACCGGGATTGACAAATGCGGTGCCCGGCACCTGCAGTCCCATCGCCTCGAGCAGCATCTGGTTGCTGTTGGCCGTACCGTAAAAGGTGCAGGTGCCCTGGCCATGGTAGGCCTGCGACTCGGCTTGCAGCAGTTCGGCGCGGCCCACCAGGCCTTGCACCGCCTGCTCGCGCACCTTGCTCTTGGCCGTATTCGACAGCCCCGAGGTCATCGGCCCGGCGGGCACGAACACCGTCGGCAGATGGCCGAAATGCAGCGCACCGATCAGCAGTCCCGGCACGATCTTGTCACACACACCCAGCAGCAAGGCGCCGTCGAACATGTCGTGCGACAAGGCCACGGCCGTGGCCATCGCGATCACGTCGCGCGAGTACAGGCTCAGTTCCATGCCGGGCGTTCCCTGCGTCACACCATCACACATCGCCGGCACGCCTCCAGCAACCTGTGCTGTCGCACCCAGTCTGCGTGCCTCGGCCTTGACCAGATCGGGATAGTGCTGGAACGGCGCGTGGGCCGACAACATGTCGTTGTAGGCGGTGACGATGGCCAGGTTGGGCGCGCGTTGCGCCAGCACCGGGATCAGTCTGCCACTTGGCGGCAAGGCGACCGACTTGTCGATGTCGGGCATGGCAGCGAACGCATGCGCGACATTGGCGCAGCCCATGCGCTCGGCACCTGGCGGCCGTCTGGCGATGGTGTCCAGCCGTTGCAGGTAGGCCGTTCGGGTGGGGGCACTGCGCTGGCGGATACGCCGGGTCACGGCGTCGACAGAAGGATCGAGTTTCATTGGTTTCATGATTTTTATGTAACTTAGTTACAGAACGCATGCTAACCGGTTTGGCTGTCGACAAACCGTCATGCAGTTACCGATGGGTTACCAATTGCCAGAAGCGCATGCGGGCCTGATCCTGGTTCTGGTCCTGCAAATCGGCCCTGGCGCCAAGGCTGTCACCCCATCGGCCGATACACCATGGCGCGCCGCGCTACAGTATTGCCAGTGAGCCGCAATCCCCCGCTTCCCACCCCGTTCGACTATCCGGTGCCGCTGCGCGATCCTGCACCGATGCTCGAACGCGCCAAGGCGCAGTGGGGCGGCAACGGCGACCTGTGGGTGTTTGCCTACGCCTCGTTGATCTGGCGACCGGACTTCCAGCCGGCAGAACAGCGGCTGGCCCGGGTCCACGGCTGGCACCGCGCACTGAAGATGTGGAGCCGCGTGAACCGCGGCACCCCGGCCTGCCCGGGCCTTGTCTTCGCGCTGCTTCCCGGCGGCAGTTGCCAGGGTGCGGTGTTGCGCGTACCGAAGCCAGACGCCGAGATGGTGCTGCAGCGGCTTTGGGAGCGCGAAATGGTGACCGGCGTCTACGATCCGAAGTGGCTGCCATGCCAGACCGACAGTGGTCCGGTCAAGGCACTGGGATTCACCTTATCGCGCACCAGTCCGAATTTCACCGGTGATCTGCCGGAGCAGCGCTACCGCGAAATTTTTGCCCGCGCCATCGGTCGCTACGGCAGCACACTGGACTATGCCTGCCAGACGCTCGATTGCCTGAAGCAACACGGCATTCACGACCATGCCTTGCACCGGTTGCTGCGCCATGCGCGCGAGCCGGCCCGCTGATCCGGCGCAAACCCGTTTGCGCGCCGATTCCTATACTGCCAACATGAACAACATCGCCGATCTGCGCAAAAGTTACGAACGGGCTGAACTGAGCGAGGACGCATCCCACGCCGACCCGCTCCGGCAATTCGAGCAATGGCTGGACGAAGCCATAACCGCCAAAGTGCCCGAACCCAACGCGATGACGCTGGCCACCGTGGACCATCGGCTGCGCCCGAGCACCCGGGTGGTACTGATCAAGGGTTTTGACGCACGCGGCATCGTCTGGTACACCAATTACGACAGCCGCAAGGGCCAGGAACTGGCAGGCAACCCGTATGCGGCGCTGCAATTCCACTGGGTCGAGCTCGAACGGGTCGTGCGCATCGAGGGCATCGTCGAAAAAGTCGATGCCAGCGAGAGTGACGCCTACTTCCAGAGCCGGCCACTCGATTCACGCATCGGCGCCTGGGCTTCGCCGCAGTCGCAGGTGATACCGGGGCGCTCGGTGCTGGTCACCAATGCGGCCCGGTATGCCGCCCAGTTCCTGCTGCAGCCACCGCGCCCGCCCCACTGGGGTGGTTACCGCCTCAAACCCGACAACTGGCAATTCTGGCAAGGCCGCAAGAGTCGGTTGCATGACCGCCTGCGGTATTCGCAGGATGGCCAATCCGGCTGGATCCGGGAACGTCTGGCGCCCTGAGTGCCCGGCTGCCTGCGTGCCGGCACGGCCATCGGCCCGGCTGTGACGAAAGATCCATGGATTCACGAAACAATGAAACGATGGATGCCAAGCAGACCGTCCGCGCCCTGGTTGCGCTCGCCCACGAAGCCCGGCTGGCCGTCTTCAAGCTGCGGGTCAACGGGGATGGCGGGGCTGCCAGCCGGCGTGACTGCCGGGCCGCTGGCCATTGCGCCACCGGCACTGTCTTTTCACCTCAAGGCCCTGACCCACGCCGGACTGCTCGTGCAGCAGCATGCCGCGAACTTCTTCGCGCTGGCTGAGGCCAAGGCCCGCGCGGACCGTTG
>JAGPBF010000118.1 GCA_018063505.1 Rhodoferax sp. | reverse complement strand
GCCCCCACGCTCGCCCATTGCATGTGGCTCGCTGCCCCCCGAGGGGGCCTGCGCGCCTTGGGGCGGCCCGGCGGCGCTCATCTCGCCCCCACGCTCGCCCACTGCGTGTGGCTCGCTGCCCCCCGAGGGGGCCTTCGCGCCTTGGGGCGGCCCGGCGGCGCTCATCTCGCCCCCACGCTCGCCCATTGCCGCGTGGATCTGCCGGAACTGCTGCGTGCCCCAGTCCTGCGTTTCGATGCTCAGCGGCGAGCCGGTGCTGCCCAGCGTGCGCACGCGGGTCAGGTCGCCGCTGGACCGCAGGTCGATGCCGGATTTCTGGCAATTGGCGTAGTAGGCGGCGCCGGCACCGAAAAACGTCACCCCGACCTCGGCGGCAAATCGCCACAAGGTGGTCCAGTCGCTGGCAACGCGCTTGCCATCGGCGTCGTGGGTCCGGCCGGCCGGGCTGCCGTCGTAGATGCAGGCAGTGGTCCCCAGCAACAGGCTGCCGACCTGCAGGTTCCACATCACCCAGCCGGTCGAGCTGTACCAATGGAAACGTTCGCCCGCGCTGTTGGCCTCGTAGCTGCATCCAATGTCGTTGTGCAGACCGAGCAAGGCCACGCCCACCAGAACGGTGCCACCATGGCCGTGCACGATAGGTTTGGGCAAGCCGGTTGTGCCACTCGAATAGACGATCCACAGCGGATGGTCGAACGCCAGCCAAAGTGGCGTGAACGCGCGCGTGGCGGCATCGTCGCGTGTAATGGCATCGGCGAAGGCTGTGTGCGCAAGCCCGGCCCCGGCCCGCGCCAGTGTCCCGCCGTGGTCGAGCATCAGCAGATGCCGCACCGTTGGCAATGCTGCACGCAACTGTGCCACCACCGCCAGCCGCTCCTGCTGGCGTCCGCCATGCATCACCGCGTCGCAACCGATCAGTACCGTGGGCGCAATCTGGCGGAAGCGGTCGAGCACCGCGTTGCTGCCCATGTCGGGCGCGCAGATGCTCCAGACCCCGCCAATGCTGACCGTGGCCAGAAAGGCGACCATCGCCTCTGGGATGTTCGGCAGGTAGGCCACCACCCGATCGCCGGGTCGCACACCCTGTTCCTGCAGGTGCAGGGCCAGCGATGCAACCTGCAGGCGCAGTTGCGGCCAGGAGATTTCGCGCGGCGCACGCTGGCCCAGGCTGCGCTCGTCATGGCTGACGATAGCCGGCAGGCCGGCAGCATGTGCAGCATCGGCATGGCGCAACACCTGCTGCGCGTAGTTGACCTGTGCACCGGGGAACCAGCGTGCGCCCGGCATCCGCCGATCGGCCAGCACCGCGTCATGGGGTGTCGGCGACTGCAATTCGTAAAAATCCCAGACGCTTTGCCAATAGGCATCGAGGTCGTGCACCGACCAGCGCCACAAGGCGTCATAACTGTCGAAGGCCAGACCGCGCTGCGTCTGCAGCCAATCCTGGTAGCGCCGGATCTGCGGCACGAACGGAGGGCGTGACAAGGTGTGCATGACGCAAGATTACCGCAGGAACCCAATGTGCTCCATCCTGTGGCACGATTTGCCTGGGTACAGCTGCCGCCGGCAGCTGCCCGAATTCGCCATGCCTTGTGTGTCGGCGGTCACCACCTTTGCATTGCAGAACCCATGCCCTCGACACTGTCCACCCCTGCGCTGGAATGGATCGCCGACCTGACGGTCACCGTGGCAGCGCCGATCGAAGCGGGCATGGTGAGCGGCCTGAACAGCCGCGGCCGGCGCCGCATCATCCCGATCACCGGCGGCAATCTTGCCGGGCCGCAATTGCAGGGCCGGGTGCTGCATGCCGGCGCCGACTTCCAGATCGTCGTGTCCGATACCTGCGCCGACCTCGACGCGCGCTACATGATCGCGCTTGACGGGCCGCAACACGCCGGTGAGCACCTGTTCGTGCACAACCGGGCGCTGCGCCGCGGCAGTGCCCAGGACACAGCCCGCCTCATGCGCGGCGAGCCGGTGGATCCGCAGGCGATCTACTTTCGCTGCGTACCGACCTTCGAAGTGTCGAGCGAGTCGCTGCGCTGGATGACGGAGAACGTGTTCATCGGCACCGGCGCACGTTTTACGGATCGGGTCGAGATGCGATTTTTCCGTGTCTGTTGACACCGCGGCCGTCGCGAGAACAAGTCGGCAGCACGTATCTTCGGTGGCCTGGCACAGATCACAAAAGCGGATTTCTCGCGTCGTGCATCGCGATGGCGCCACGTCGGGACAAGCACCACAACCAGGCCGAGCGGCACGCAAGCTGCAGGCCGCTCGGGATATGCGGCTGCCTCAGTCCACCTAGATATCACCGAGGCTCTCGCCGGCGGTGTTCTTGACATCGGTTCCTTCCATGGCCGAACGGCAATGATGCCTCAGGACTTGGGAGCATGCGCCGGGGCAGGCGCCATTGTGCTTCGTGGCCCATCCTCAACCGACGACGACTGGCGCCGTTCCAGCCAGGCTGCGAGCGCGGCAGCCAATGCCATTTGCATCGTCGGCTGTGTCAGCTGA
Source organism: Rhodoferax sp. (assembly GCA_018063505.1). Lineage (GTDB taxonomy): Bacteria > Pseudomonadota > Gammaproteobacteria > Burkholderiales > Burkholderiaceae_C > CAISIP01. The sequence continues at coordinate 10,998 of JAGPBF010000118.1, read as the reverse complement.
CTGACCGTCCAGCGGCCCAGTGACCGCCCCATGACCCGGGACTGGGAGCCCACTACGTGCCAGCGCCAGGGGCGGGCCACTACTACGGCTGCGCCAGCGAAGGCGCCCAGGGTCACGGCGGCGACCGGATGGCGTCTGACCCATGGGGACACCTCATCGGCCACCGCATGCCCCAGCAATTCGGTGGTGGCGTGCCAGGGTTGCCGCACCCACCAGTTTCTGAGCAAGCCCGCCGCACCCGTGAAAACGGCTCGGCGCGAACCTCGTGAAGCGAGAAGCTCCCACAACGCGCGTGCGCGCCCGGCCAGGCCCCCATCCGTCGTCGCCGGTTTGCCGGCTGCGCCAAACCTGCGCGCCGGAATCAGTTCAGCGCGCAGGCGTGCGCGTGAAGCCATCAGGCGTCTGAGTGGTTCGCGTCGCTGGTCGTCCGAATCGAAAGTCGATCCGGCTGCGTCGTCCGTCGGGTTCATGCTTGCCCCGCCGTATGGAGCAGTTCGATGTCAACTGCCATCTGCGACCGCACCAGCGAGAACATTGGTTCCGTCTTCGCCCGCCAGGCGGCCACTCCAAAGCACAACGCCAGCAACCAGAGGCAGCCTGGCAGGAGAACCAGAACCCACGGCGCTGGCATGGCGTCCCAGGCCAGCGCGGCGGCGAACAATCCGGCCATGGCGCTGACACCGATCGCCAGCACGGTGGCCACCGCACATGCAGCTGCGAGCACAACCCGCCTCTGCCACACAGCGCCAAACCGGCGGACTTCCGCGCTCGCCAGATCCGCATAAGCGGCGATATGTTCTGCGAACAAGCCGGGCTGCGTGACGAGCTTGGTGAAAAACGGATGGATCATGAGGCGCTGCGGCGTCGAAACCTTTCCTGTCGCGCGAACGGCATCAATGGCCGCGACGCCCAAGTAGCAGCGCCACCACTGCGCCCGCCGCGGCGGCCATCAGCACCGCCTTGACAGGCTCTTGACGAATGTATTCGACGGTGCGGTCGCCGGTCACCTGTGCTTGCTCCCGAACGGCTGACCCAGCGCGGCGCGCCTGCTCCATCCCCTTGTTGGCCAGCGCATCGGCCTTGGCGGCGGCACGCGTGAGCGCCGAGGTTCCACTCTCGCCCAGGTTGTCAAGACCTTCATTCACGGCATCTGCCGTCTGGTTCACCGCACTTTGTGTGGCTGCGACCGCCTGGTCGGCCTTGATCGCGGTGCGCTGCGCGATTTCCGACGCCAGTGCGGTCGGCGGTGGCGGGGTATCCTGATCGATTTTGTACATGGCTGACTCCTTGAGTTGAGATGAAGAAACGGTGTGATCCGCCGCTAGCGGCTGCGACCAAAGATGAACGAGGCGACCGCAAGGATCAAAAAGACGATGAACAGGATCTTGGCGATTCCGGCGGCGCCGGCAGCGATGCCGCCGAAGCCGAAGATGGCCGCGATCAGCGCAATGACGAAAAATACAACCGCGTAATGCAACATGGCGTTTCCTCGGTAGCGGGCGCCCACGGACTCGGGCCCTCGGTGATGTTCGCAGCGACCTTCACGGCGATGAAAAGACTATAGGCCGGGCGTCATGAGGCCGCCGCAGGAGCATGACGCGATGCACGGTAGGACGAAGCCGACACCAGGTGCGGCACACGCGATGTGCGTCCCTGCACGCGGCCCCATCGCGCAAGGTCAGGCCCGGCTCGCCGCCTGCGTTCGGGTCGGTTCAGACAGTGCGGCGGGCATCGACCACCAGCGCCGCGCAATGACCGGCCTGATGCGGTAGGGCCTGCCTACTGGATCAGACCGTTGGTCAACGCGTAGTAGGTAAGGTCGCTGTTGCTGGAGAGCTTGAGCTTCTCGAGCACCCGCGTGCGGTAGGTGCTGACGGTCTTGACGCTCAGGAACATGCTCTCGGCCATGTTGCCGATCGTCTCACCCTGGGCCAGACGCAGGAATACCTGCAGTTCGCGCTCTGACAGCTGCGCGTGCGCCGGCTGGTCACTGCCACCCGTTATGTTGTCGGCCAGCAATTCGGCCACTGCCGGGCTGATGTACTTGCGCCCGCGCATGACGGTGTAGATCGCATTGACGATTTCCTGCGGATCGCATTCCTTGTTGAGATAGCCGTTCGCACCCTGGCGCAGCAGTGCGGTGGCGTAATGGGTCTCCGGAAAGCCACTGAGGATCAGGATCGGAAGATCCGGGAACCGTTCCCGGATGGACTTGAGCGCCTCGACCCCGCCCTGGTCGGGCATCGAGATATCGAGCAGCAATACGTCGATCTCTCCTGTGCGGGCCAGATCGAGTGCCTCGCGCCCATTGTTGGCTTCGCCAGTGACGCGCAGGTCCACATGCTCGGCAAGGTAATGCCGCAAGCCCTGTCGCACGATGGCGTGGTCGTCAACGATGCCGATTCTGATCATCGTTTCAGTCTAGTGACGTTGCTGTTTTTGCCCGGTCAGCGCGGGGCTGGGAATGCAATAGGAATTGTCCTACGGTGCGACTCGGACACTGGGCCGGGACGGACGGCGTGTCGGCGTTGTCCGACGTGGGCGTGCGCCTCGCACTGATGGTGGCGGCACTTGCGATTCGTTACCTTCAATCCATGGAGGCAGGCACAGCCGCCAATCCCATCTCTGATTCACCACAAGGCAGGACACCCATGAAAATCGCTAAAGGCACCCGCAACATCAATCCCGGTCAATCTGGCGATCTGGTTCTTGACCAGACAGGTCTCGACGCCGCGCGCCAAAACCTGACCGACGGCGCAATGACGCCGGCCTATGGCCCTTGGCAGGCAGACATCGTCAAACTGCTCAATGGCGCACTGGCCACCGAACTCACTTGCGTATTGCGCTACAGACGCCATCACTTCACGGCCGATGGTGTCAAGTCGCCCAAAATCGCAGAAGAGTTCTTGGTGCACGCCAACGCCGAACTGGCCCACGCAGACCGCATTGCCGAGCGCATCGTGCAGCTTGGCGGCGAACCCCAATTCAGCCCCGAAGGCATGCTCGGACGCGGCCATGCCGACTACGATGAGCCCAAGGACCTGACCGGCATGATCCGCTCCAATCTGGTCGCTGAACGTGTTGCTGTCGAAACTTACCGGCAGATGATTGCGCTGATTGGCGACAAGGACTCGACCACCCGTCGCATGCTCGAAGACATTCTTGCCGACGAAGAAGAACATGCGGACGAACTCAAGGACTGGCTGGAGAAGTGACTGCCATGTCCGTGCTCCGAACCTACATCGTCGAAGACAACCCGATCATCTTGCGCAACCTGAGCGAGACTCTGGAGGAGTTGACCGACGTCCAGGTCGTGGGCTCGGCAGCCGACGAAGGGACGGCGGTCGATTGCATGCGCAATGACACGCCGGGGTTCGACCTGATGATCATCGACATGTTTCTGGCCTCCGGTTCCGGCCTGGCGGTATTGCGCTCGGCACAGGCATTGAATGTGCAGGCCAGGCGGATCGTGCTGACCAACTACGCCACACCCGATATCCGCCGGCGCTGCACGGCGCTGGGTGCTGATCGCGTGTTCGACAAGTCAAGCCAGATCGAGGATCTGCTCGACTATTGCATCAGCATTTCCGATGGAACCGCGGCTGGTGCAGTGCAGCTCCACTGAGCACCGCAAATCTGCATTGCGCAGCAACACCCATCGTCCGGCCATGTCGTGAAACCGGATGGCATCGGCTCACACCAGCGGGCGCCGCGGCGGACGGCCATCGCCGTACAGGTCGGCCAGTCTGGCCAGCGCCTTGGGATCCATCAGATGCAGCCGGCCGTCGGCAATCCGGAACATGCCACGTCGCTGCAGTTTGCGCAGCGTCTTGTTGGTATGGGCCAGCGACAACCCCAGTGCGTCAGCCAGATGCTGCTGGGTCGGCGGGAAACCCACACCCTGCCCTGCCGCCTGTGCGCCGGTGTCCAATGCAGCGGCGCGCTTGTAAAGCAGGATCAGTGCCGTGGCCACCCGCTCCTCGGCACTGCGCCGTCCGATGGACAACAGGTTGTCGTCCACCAGCGACTCCTCGTGCGCCGTAAGCCAGGTGATGTTGAAACCCATCGTCGGCTGGTTGCGGTGCATTTCCCACAAGGCGTCACGGTCGAAAACGCACAGTCTGGCAGCTGTCAGCATCACGACGCCGTGCGCTGCCTGATCACCCATTTTCTGTTGCACACCGATGAAGTCACCCGCGAGCAGAAAGTTCAGGATTTGCCGTCGGCCGTCACTCAGCGTCTTGAACCGGTAGGCCCAGCCTTCACGCAAGGTGAACAGCCGGGTGTCCGTTTGGCCTTCGTGAATCAGCGTGTCGCCTTCTTGCAGCACGATTTCACGGCGCTTGAGAAACTGCACCAGCGCCAGTTCGTCCCTGGTGTGGGGCAGAAACAGGGGTATCGGTCGCAACGGGCAGTCGATGCAGGGCGTCGGGGCGCTCATCGGGGAGTCCTTTCAGTCTGCTGTTCGCACAGCCGGCCAATACGGACGGCCTGCCCGGAAACCGGTAGCACATCATACAAGGCAGCACTATGTGAAATCACATCTTCGCACGGCCTCACCGGCACTATGCTCACCCCCCACCCCGATGCATGCACAGCTGTGCGTGTCCACCCTTGAAGACGCTCCATCGAGCGTTGCACATTCCGAGATGATGCAGCGAAAAAATGGCACGGCGGAGGAAGTCCTGGATGTTCAAACGAATCATTGAGCCGGCCGCGCGCACCCGCATCATGTTGCCGCTGGTGGTCTCCTTCGCCTTGCTGGGCGTGGTGATCACCGAGACCACTTACCGTGGCGCCAAGGCCACGCTCGAGAGTGCCATCGCCTTGACCGACGCCCGCATCCAGTCTGCTGCCCTGCTGCAATCGCTGAGCAACCACGAGATTGCGACGCAACTTTACCTGCTGACCAACGGGACGGCCCAAGCCGAACAGCAACAGGAAACCGGGCAGGCGGTACGCCGCATCGAGCAGCAGGCTTTTGAAATGATGCGCATGCTCGACAGCGCAGGAACGGTGTCCATGGACAAGGTGCGTGCGCACATCGACGCGCAAATGGGGCGCTTGGACGCCTGGCGCCAACTGGCCTCGACCGGGCAGCGCGAAGAGGCGCTGCGCCAATCGGTGGGTTACGCCAGCATGCACGGCCGGGAGGAATTGCGCGACGCGTTCGAGGCGGTGCTGCAGCAGACCGCCGTCATACAACGGACAGCACGCGTGTCGCTGTATGACGCACTGGTGCGCAATCGGCTGGCGATCCATGTGCTGATGGTGCTGGCGGTGGTCGCCACCATGTTGTTCGTGCGCAGCCTGCGCGAAGCCGATCGCCACAAGGAAGAAGAAAAGACCCGGCTCGCCGCGCTCGTCGATGAGCGCACCACCAACCTGCGTGAGTTGGCCGGTCATCTGGTGACGGCGCGGGAAGACGAACGCGCGCGCCTTGCGCGCGAACTGCATGACGAAATGGGCGGCCTGTTGACGGCGACGAAACTCGAATTCGCCCGGTTGCGGCGCATCCCGCAGATGCCCGAAGGCGCTGGCGAGCGCATGGCGGCCATCGACGCGCGGCTCAACGAAGGTATCGCACTCAAGCGGCGCATCATCGAGAGCCTGCGCCCCTCGTCCCTCGACCAGCTCGGCCTGGTGCCCGCTTTGGACCTGTTGTGCCAGGACGTCGCCGCCAATCTCGGGGTTCCGGTGCACACGCGCCTGGAGCCGGTGCAGGTCGCGCCGGACGCCGAGCTGACGATTTATCGGCTGGTACAGGAGTCGCTCACCAACATCAGCAAATACGCCCAATGCCAGGAGGTGACCGTGACGCTGCGCCAAACCGACGCGGCGCGTGTCGAGGTATCGATTGTCGACAATGGCCGCGGCTTCGATGCAGCGTCCGTCAAGATCGGCCGCCATGGCCTGCTGGGCATGCGCTTTCGCATCGAGTCGCATGCCGGCACGTTGACGATTCGCAGCACACCGGGAAAGGGCACCGCCATCACCGGCATGTTGCCGGCCGCACAGGGAATCCGCGCAGCAGACACAGCCGCCATGGCCTGACGGCCTGCGTTGTCGGATTCATGCGAACACCGGTCGGTCATCCGCGACGAAACTGCGCATCTGGGCCAACATCTGCCGCTCGCTCAGGCCGGCAGCCCAGGCCGGCCGCAGCTGGAAGTGCGGCTCGTCAATGATCGTCTTCCAGCTGCCGCCCCACTCCAGTCCCAGCTCCATACCCAACGCGCCGACCGCCTTGTATTTGGGCGATTCTCCCAGGTAGCGGGCACCCTCGAACACCCCGACATCGAATGCAATGCCGAAGTTGTGATTCGAATAACCGCCGCGCGCGTTGGTGACCTTGCGACCGGCCAGCGTGCGCCCCTGCGCGTACAAGGCATTTTGCTCAGCATAACTGCGCAGGCCGCTGATGATCCTGATCTGAATGCCGTTCAGGGCCGCCTTCTGCACCAGTGCCCGCGCCATCGGCCGCACCGGCGGCTGCAAGGTGGCAATCACCTTCTCGCTGCGCGCGTCGACCTCGGAAATCGCAGCAGCCGGCGCCATTGCGTCGACCTTCGGCTTGACGATTTGTGTGTAAATCGCGCCCCAGGTTTCGGGACCTGCCCGACCATCGACCGTAATTCCCAGCTTCTTCTGCACGGCCGAAATCATCTCGTCAATCTGCATGACTCCACTCCCTTTTGATTGGCAGTTTGGCGGCGGGCGCCGTCTCCACCAGTTTCGCTCATCGGCCGTGGCAGTGCGCACACGGGACGAGCGCAGATGTTCGCGCCCAAACCGTCCCATCGTCAACCTGGACTCCGCCAGCGGCGACCGCGCCAGCCTCAGATGGTGGTTTGGCTATAGTTGCTCCCTCCCTTTCGTGTCACTCACCGGTAAACCACCATGCGCATCTGGAAACAAGAGATCTCGACCGACATCCTGGCGTCGAACCACAAAGGCACCGCGGTCGAATGGCTGGGGATGGAATTTCTGGAGGTCGGCGACGACTTCATCCGGGCCCGGGTACCGGTCGACCAGCGCACGCGCCAGCCCTATGGGTTGTTGCATGGCGGCGTATCGGTGGTGCTGGCCGAAACCCTGGGCTCCTGCGGCGCAGCCTACGCGGCACCCGAAGGCCATCGTTGCGTCGGACTGGACATCAACGCCAACCACCTCAAGGGCGCTACCAGCGGCTGGGTGAGCGGCATCACGCGGCCGGTGCATATCGGGCGCAGCACCCAGGTCTGGCAGATCGACCTGCGCGACGAAGCCGGCGCGTTGACCTGCGTCTCGCGTATCACGATGGCGGTGCTGATGCCCCGATAGCCGAGCCGGGACAAGCGCACGGGGCGCACAGCGGCCGGTAATGATTTGTAAAGAGCCGAGGCCAGGTCATCCGGCGCTGGCGCTTTTGCGTTCGAATACGGGTGACGGTCCCGCGCAGCACCGGGCCGTGCGGAGTCCATGCCAATGAAGCCTTTGCGAACCCTGCCTTCACCCCGCCGCCGGTCCCTGCTCCAGGGCCTGGCGATCGGGGCCACCTGGGCGGCCACCCGGCCACTGCAGGCGGCCAATTCGGCAGTCGCACCACTGAATCCGGCGGCCACGGCCTGGCGCGTCTTGTCACGCGTGGGTTACGGTCCGACTGCGGCAACCGCGATCGAGCTGCAAGGAATGGACACGGCGCAGCACTGGGCGCTCGCACAAGTCGATGCCGCCTTTGCCGCCGCGCAGCAAGCGCCGCAGTTGCCACCCGAGCTTTCAGGGTTCAACGCGCCGCTGCCGGTGTTGTTCGAAGGCGCGCGCAATGAGCGCGAAGCCATCCGCCAGACCAGGGCCGATGCGAACGATCCCAACAACAATGCCGCGCAAATCGACCGGCGCAGGCAATTCCTGACCGACATGGGTCCGAGGTATTTCAACCTCGCCATGCTGCAGCAATCAGCCGCATGGCGCCTGTACAGCGCCAGCCAGCCGGAGGTGGAGAACCCGTTGCTGGCGCGGCTGACCGAGTTCTGGTTCAACCATTTCAACGTCTTCGCCAACAAGGGGCCGGTTCGGCCTTTCGTCGGCCACTATGCGGTGAACGTGGCGCGCGCCCACGCGCTCGGAAAATTCGAAGACCTGCTGCTGGCCAGCGCACGCCATCCGGCGATGTTGTTCTACCTTGACCAGTACCAGAGTGTGGCCGATGGTACCCAGGGGCGGGACGGCAAGGCCCGCGGGCTCAACGAGAACTACGCACGCGAATTGATGGAGCTGCACACACTGGGTGTCGACGCAGGTTATAACCAGACCGATGTGCGCGAACTGGCGCGTATCCTGACCGGCTGGACGGTCGCACCCCGCCAGTCCGACGGATTCCAGTTCGTCCGGCGACTGCACGACAACGGCCCAAAGCGCCTGCTGGGCCAGGACTTCCCGCAAGGCGGCCTGCTCGGTGCCGGCGAGCGCGAAGGCGAAGCTGCCATCCGCATGCTGGCCCGCCACCCGTCCACCGCCCGGCGCGTCTGCACCCGGCTGGCGCAATGCTTCGTGTCCGACCATCCCACACCCGAACTGGTGCAGCAACTGGCATCGAGCTTCCTGTCCAGCCAGGGCGACCTGCGCGTGGTGATGCGCCGCCTGCTGCAATCGGCCGATTTCTGGGCGCCCGACAATCGCCTGTTCAAGACACCGCTGGACTTTGCCGTGTCCGCCCTGGCATCGGTGCAGGAAGCCAGCGGCGAAGCGCCGGCCACGGCACCCGATCGGGGCCGTATCGGCCTGACGCTGGCGTTCCTGAACGAGGTCGGACAACCGATGCACAGCTGGCAGACACCGGACGGTTATCGCTTCGACGCCGCCACCTGGATGGTTCCCGAGGCATTGACACGCCGTGCCGACTTTGCGCTGGCGCTGGCACGCCGCTCGCCCGAACCTGCTTTTCTGCGCCCCTTCCTCTCGGCCGCCACACTGGACACCATCGCCCAGTCACCACCCGCGCTGCGCGCCGGCTTGATGCTGGCCAGTCCCGACTTCATGGTCAAGTAACGAGGCCACATGCAACACCTGCCGCCCCATCCCCCCACACGCCGCGAACTGCTGCACGGCATCGCCGCACTTGCGGGCACATGGGCCGCTCCAGGGGTATTCGCCCAGGGCAATGCCAGCCGCACCGAGCCGGGCCGGCTGGTACTGGTGCTGCTGCGCGGTGCCTGCGACGGTCTCTCGGCCTTGGTGCCGTATGCCGACCCGGACTATTACGCACGCAGACCCAACATCGCGATCGCTGCGCCTGACGGGACCGCGCAGACCGCGATCGCGCTGGACAGCCGCTTTGGCCTGCATCCTTCGATGGCGTCGCTGCTGCCTTTGTGGCAACAAGGAGTGCTGAGCTTCATACCGGCAGCCGGCTCGCCCGATCCGACCCGTTCGCATTTCGATGCGCAGTACTACTTCGAGTCCGGCGTTCCCGGCAAAAGTGCCAGCAATGCCGGATGGATGAACCGGCTGGCCGGTCAGATGGCCGGGCCAACCCAAGTGGCGGCAACCACCGCAGCCGCACTGGGTGTGGGCGAGGCCAATCCCGCCATCCTGGCGGGCAAGTCACCGGTGCAGCTGGTGCCGCGCGGCCAGGCCGCCACCCGCAGCGGCGCACTGGGTCAAGACCGGGCGCGCCAGGCCGTGCTCGACCTGTACTCCGGCGACGATACCTTGTCGCGCAGCTTTCGCGCCGGAGCGCAAAGCCGCATGCAGACCGCCGAGACTTTGCGCAACGACATGGCCATGGCGTCGGACATGGGCGCCAGCGCCGAGATGGTGGCGGCCAACAACGGCGCCGGCCCGGCCCGGGGCCTGTTGCTCGATGCCCGCCATCTGGGCAGCCTGATGCGCGCCGAGCCGGCGCTGCGCCTGGGATTCCTGTCGGCCGGCGGCTGGGACACGCATGCCAACCAGGGTGACATCCGCGGCGCGCTGGCCAACAACCTGGCCGGCCTGGCCAGTGCCCTGGTACAACTTCGGCGCGACTTCTCCCGGCCCGACGACGTGATCCTGGTGGCCAGCGAATTTGGCCGCACCAGCGCCGAGAACGGCAGCCGTGGCACCGACCACGGCCATGGCAATGCGATGTGGCTGATCGGCTCGCGTGTCCAGGGTGGGCGCTGGCATGGCGCCTGGGATGGGCTTGCCAGCGGCAATCTGCACCAGGGCCGCGACCTTCCGGTGCGCAACGACTACCGCGCGGTGCTGGCGCAGGTGCTGCGCGCCACGCAGGGCGTAAAGCCAGCCGCACTGGACGAACTGTTCCCCGGCTACACCTGGGATGGTTCGCTCGACGGCATGATCAAGGCCTGAGTACCAGGCGTCGCCGGCTCAACCGGCAAGCCGCCCGTTGTCGACCCGCGTTGACGCCGTCACCATTGGCCAGCAGGTCAATCGGCCGGCTCCGCGCCGCGCGCCAGGCGCTCGCTCTTCCAGTAGACATCGTCGCCCACTGTGCCATCGGTGCGGTAGCGGTTGAGTACCCGTGACAACACGAACATCAGGTCGCTGAGCCGGTTCAGATATTGGCGCGGTGTGGGTTTGAGTTCGTCACGTGTCTGCAGCGCAATCACCGCACGCTCGGCGCGCCGAGCCACGGTGCGACACACATGGGCCAGCGACGCTGCACGGGTGCCGGCGGGCAGGATGAATTCCTCCAGCCGGGGCAATGTCTCATTGTGTTGGGCCAACGCCTGGTCGAGCACCAGCAAGGCCGCGGGCTTGAGCAGTTCGTAGCCGGGGATCGACAACTCGCCGCCCAGGTTGAACAACTGGTGCTGAATTTCGACCAGCAATACGCGAACATCGGCAGGCAGGTCCTCGCACAGCAACACACCGATGCTCGAATTGAGTTCGTCGACGTCGCCCATCGCGTGGACCCGCAGGTCGTTCTTCGGTACCCGGGTGTTGTCGCCCAGTCCGGTAGTGCCATCATCGCCGGTGCGGGTGGCGATCTGTGTCAAACGTTTACCCATG
>JAGPBF010000305.1 GCA_018063505.1 Rhodoferax sp. | reverse complement strand
GCGCTCCCATGGCGATATCACCGTCATGAACTCGTCGAACTCGAGTTCCTTGATCTCGGTGTACACGGTGATGAACTCCTTGCCCAGCACATCGTGCAGGTCGGTCTCGCGACGCAGCCAGTCCAGCGCCTCGCCCAGGCTGCGCGGAAGCGAGTACGGCGCCAGATACGCATCGCCCTTCATCTCGGCCTTGGGCTTGATCTTGTTCTTCATGCCCAGATACCCACAGGCCAGCGTCATTGCCATGGCCACGTACGGATTGGCATCGGCCCCGATCACCCGATTCTCGACCCGACGCGACTGCGGCGAGGCGATCGGCGAGCGGATGCCCACGGTGCGGTTGTCGGTGCCCCACTCGATGTTGATGGGGGCCGCGGTATTGCGCGACAGCCGCCGATAGCTGTTGACGTAAGGGGCCACCAGTACCATGGCTGCCGGCACGTAGCGCTGCAAGCCCCCGATGTAGTGCATGAAGGCCTCCGACGGCGATCCATCCTCGTTGCTGAAGATGTTCAGCCCGGTGGCCTTGTCCAGGATGCTCTGGTGCACATGCATCGAGCTGCCGGGTTCGCCGGCGATCGGCTTGGCCATGAAGGTGGCATACATGTCGTGGCGCAGCGCTGCCTCGCGCACCGTGCGCTTGAAGAAGAACACCTCGTCGGCCAGCCCCAGCGGTGCGGCGTGGAAAAAATTGATCTCCATCTGACCGGCGCCCACTTCATGGATCAAGGTATCGACATTGAGCTCCATCTTGTCGCAATAGTCGTAGATCTCTTCGAACAGCGGATCGAATTCATTGACCGCGTCGATGCTGTAGGCCTGGCGCGAGGTCTCGGCCCGGCCGCTGCGCCCGATCGGCGGCTTGAGCGGTGTGTTCGGATCGGTGTTGCGCGCCGTCAGGTAGAACTCCAGCTCTGGCGCCACGATCGGTTGCAGGCCTTCTGCGGCAAACAGATCGCAGACCCGGCGCAACACGCTGCGCGGCGCAAACGGCACCAGTACGCCGTCGTGGTCGAAACAGTCGTGAATGACCTGCGCCGTCGGATCGGTGGCCCATGGCACCAGGCGGCGCGTCGATGGATCCGGCCGCAGCTGCATGTCCTTGTCGGTCGGGTCGATCACGTCGTAATACGGCCCGCTTTCCGGAAACTCGCCGGTCACCCCCATGGCCACCACGGCTTGGGGCAGGCGCATGCCGCGGTCTTCGGTGAACTTGGCGCGAGGCAGGATCTTGCCGCGCGCCACACCGGTCAGGTCAGGCACCAGGCATTCCACCTCGGTGACGCGCCGCTCGTTGAGCCATTGCTCGAGATCATTGAAAGTCATCGGCTTTTCGTCTTGCATCAGGTTCTCCATGGATCAATTGCGCTGCTGGCGCCAGCCGGACCTTGCCGGTTCTGACGTCGCACCCGGCAGGACGCGCCGAATGCCTTGAATATTGCCGCATCAGGTCCGCCATTTGCGCAGCCCGCTCGGGATGCCAATGCCTGGCGACGTATTGCGCTACCAAAGCCGGGATCGACGATTTCTGATGCGGCATCATGCCGTGTTGATTCTGCACCAGCGCGTGCAATGCGCAGCCCATCACGCCTATCGACGCACGAATCTGCTGAAAACGCGGCACGGACCCCGCAAGCGTACACCGGCCCCGATACCGGCCTGTACCAGCGCTATTCAGGCAGCGCCTGCGCTGCCGGCATGCATCGCGGCGGCAGACAGGGTCAGTCGGTGCAGGGCGACCAGGCCGGCTGCATCGAGCCGCGTTCCGATATAACCACCGGCCAGCACAAACGCCACCGGCAGGCCACGGCGGCGGCACCAGTCGAAAACCAGGTTTTCGCGCTGTTGCAGCATCTGCGTGGTCACACCGGAAAGTCCGCCGTCGGCCGACGCTTCGTGCGGATCCATGCCGGCGTTGTACAGACAAAGGTCAAAGGGCAGGTCACCATCGTCAACCGCCTGCAGGCAGGCCCGGACCTGCGCCAGATACGCGCGGCTGTCGTGCACCATGTACAGACGGGTCCGTTCGCTGCTGGCGTAACGGTCAAAACTGTCCACCGACACGTCCTGCTGCCAGATGCGGGGCTCGTCGGCGATCAGCTCGGCCGTGCCGCCGCCGCAATGGGCGTCCAGGTCCAGAATCAGCACGGAGCCTGCACCTGCGTCGAGCGCCGCGTGCGCAGCCATGACCAGGCCATTGAAGGTGCAATACCCCTTTCCGCAGGCGCGCCGCGCATGGTGCAAACCACTGGAAAGCGATCCCGACACGCCGCTGCGCAGCGCATCGAGCGCACTGGCGACGGCGCCGCCATTGGTGGCCAGCACCATCGGCCCCAGCCCGGCGTCCCAGCGCAGCTTTTGCGACTGCGCCAGATCACGCGGTTCGCCAGTGCGGATCGCCTGCACGTACGCGAGCGCGTGCACCTGGGCCACCTGGTCCCAGCGCGAGGACTCGGGCGCCACCAACCGGATCCCGGCAATCGGGTCGGCTGCCAGCGAATCGGCAACCCAGGCCGCCTTGCGCGTGGTGTCGAAGGCAAAAGCCGAGCCGGTATAGGCCTGGTCGTAGTAGACGTTCAGTCCTGGCATCTGTCAGACTTCCTGTTCCTCATGCTGCTGGCGCAGCCTTGTTACCGCTGTTGAGCCGCTGGGCCACGACAAACGCCACCGATGGCAACTACCACAAGTCGCGCAGTTGCTGATACCACATCGCCAGCGCCAGTGTCGGTGTCCTGAACACGCCGCCACCGGGAAATTCATGGTGCCTGAGCCGGGCGAACAGGTCGAAACGTTCGGCCTGCCCGCCAATGGCCTGCGCCGCCATCTGCCCGGCCAGTCCGGTCAAAGCCACGCCATGCCCGCTGAATCCCTGCAGGTAATAGAGGTTGCTGTCCAGCCGACCGAAATCCGGTGCCCGGTTCATGCTGATATCGACGAAACCACCCCAGACAAATTCAAGCGGAACCGACTGCAATTGCGGAAATACGCGGGCCATGCGCTTGCGCATCGAGCCTGCCAGGTCGGGCGGCGTACGCGTGGTGTAGCTGACCCTGCCGCCAAACAACATCCGGCGGTCAGCGCTGAGGCGGAAATAGTCGAGTGCGAAATTGTTGTCGCACACCGCGGCGTTCTGTGGCAGCAGGCTTGCGCACAGATCGGCCGCCAACGGCGGCGTTGCCACCACATAGGTTCCGACCGGCATGATGCGCGCACCGATCTGCGGCGCAATCCGCGGCCCGTATTCGCCCAGCGTGCAGTTGCCCGCCAGCACCGCGTAACGCGCCCGCACACGTCCGCCGGCGGTTACCGCCGTCACCTGTTCACCACGTTGCAGGTCGACAACCGCGGACTGCTCGAACATCTGCACACCCAGGCTGCGTGCCGCCCGGGCCAGGCCCAGACCGTATTTCAGCGGATGCAGATGGCCGGACACCTGTTCATAGGCTACTGCGCAATAACGTGGACTGCGGATGAAGTCCTGCACCGCGGCGCCGCTCACCCAGTTGCTGGCCAGCCCGTAGGTCCGCGCCAGGCCTTCGAGTTCGGCTCGCAATTTGTCGGCCTTGCGCGGCGAGTCGGCCACATACAGGTAACCGCTTTGCCGATCACAGGCGATATCGAAACGGGCAATCCGTGTGTCGATCAACGCGATCGCCTCGATCGACAGATCCCACAGGCGCCGCGCGTCGGCCTTGCCCAGCTGTGCCTCCAGTACCTGCTGGCCGCTGGCATAACCCACGATCGCCTGGCCGCCATTGCGTCCGGATGCGCCGCTGCAGATCCGGTCGGCCTCGAGCAGTGCGACACTCAGGCCCCGGTCGGCCAGTTCAATGGCTGCCGACAAACCCGTGAAGCCGCCACCGACCACCACCA
>JAGPBF010000304.1 GCA_018063505.1 Rhodoferax sp. | reverse complement strand
CGCCGCCCAGACGACGGTTGACCAGGCGCTGGACGTGGTGCTGCACGAGATCGACGAGAACGCGCGTGCCACCTTCAGCTCGATCACGCTGGCGACGATGTTGCAGCTGGTGGCGCGTCAGCAGCGCAGCAAGGCGGACTGATCCGCTTCAAGAAGGTGCGCGAGCAACCCGCGCGCCGGGACCAGGCGGTCCAGGCAGCGTATGCCATGAACCTCATCGAACGGGTCCGGCCCAACCACAACCCGCAATGGTTGTCGGCGCTCAATGCACGGGTGCGGCCGCGCTGCTGCTGATCTGGCGTTCCAGCCGATCCCAGGCCTGGTCGACCTCGGTCTGCAACTTGTGCGCGGTGTCGGCGTCGAGGTGGCGGTAGCGCCGCTGCAGCGCCAGGTACTCGGCCACCGGTCGCGTGCGCCGGGTGTGGTTGAGCGTGTAGCGGCTGCCGTCTTCGACCTCGTAGAGCGGGAACGCGCCGCTTTCCACGGCATAACGCGCAGCGCGCAAGCCCCCGTCGTCGGGCAGACCCCATCCATCGAGGCACGGCACCAGCAGCGTGATGATGCGAAAGCCGCGCATCGCCTTGGCTTTCTCGACCTTGCGCAGCATGTCGTCCATGTACCCGACGCTGGCGGTGGCCGCATACGGCACCTGGTGCGCGGCCATGATCTCGGTCAGGTTCTTCTTGCGGGTGGACTTGCCGGCCGGTGTCGATCCGGTGCGCGCGTAGTGCGGGGTGGACGACGACTTCTGCGCGCCGGTGTTCATGTAGCCTTCGTTGTCCAGGCAGAAATACAGGATGTTCTCGTTGCGCTCGGCTGCCGACGACAGGCACTGAAAGCCGATGTCGTAGGTGCCGCCGTCGCCGGCGAGCACGATCACGTGGGTGTCGCGGCGGCCTTGGGCGTCCAGCGCACGGCGCAATCCGGACGCGGCCGCGGCACTCGATTCCAGCGTGGGCTGATAGACCGGTATGCGCAGCGAACTATAGGGCTGCGGACCGGCGATGATGGCCATGCACGAGGGTGGGATAACCGCCATCGCGTCCGGACCGATCACTGCCAGCAGGTGGCGCACCGAAAGTGCCTCGACACAACCGGGGCAGGCGGCGTGCCCCGAGCACAACATCGGCGTGGCGGGCAGTTCGAGTTTATGCATGGGAAGTCCTCATCCATTCGGATTGCACGAGCGGTTCCTGGGCTTGTGCGGTGTGCACCATCTGTGCGATGGACTGCGGCGAGACGTTGACCCCGCCGACACCGGCCAGGAAGCCGTGGATGCGTGGCGCATGGGGCATGCCATACAACGCCGCGCGCAGTTCCTGGTGCAGGATGCCACCGAGCCCCGGCGAATGGTTGCGGTCGAGCACCACGACATCGGGCACACCGGCGAGCGCCACGCGCAGGGCCTGCACCGGCAGCGGCCTGAGCAGGCGCAACTTGAGCAGGCCCACGGCCACGCCGTCTGCGCGCATCGCGTCGACGGCTTCGCGCGCGGTGCCGCACATGCTGCCCAGGGCCACCACGACGACCTGGGCGCCGTCGCAGCGGTAACGCTCGAGCAGGCCGTAGCTGCGCCCGGTGGCTTCGCTCCAGACGCGGTCGGCATCCTGCGCCACGGCCAGCGCGCCGGCCATGGCGGCCTCGACGTCCTGGCGGTGGCGGCAGAACATATCCTGGGTGACCACATTGCCCCAGGATTGGCCGAGCGCCGTGTCCAGGCGCTGCGCGGGTGCGTACGGCGGCAGGTAGTCGTCGACCAGTTGCTGCGCCGGCACACTGACCGGCTCGAGCGCATGCGAGACGTAGAACGCGTCCTGGTTGACCAGCACCGGCAGCTGCACCTGCTCGCCGATGCGATAGGCCTGGATCACCGTGTCCAGCACTTCCTGGGCGCCTTCGCAGTAGAACTGGATCCATCCGGTATCGCGCTGGGCCAGGCTGTCGGTCTGGTCCGGCCAGAACGCCCACGGCGAGGCCACGGTACGGTTCACGTTGACCATCACGATGGGCGCGCGGGCGCCACTGGCGTAGTGCAGCAGCTCGTGCATCAGCAACAAGCCCTGCGACGCGGTGGCGGTGAATACGCGGGCTCCCGCCAGCGAGGCCGGTATACACGCCGACAACACCGAATGCTCGGATTCCGGCGTCAGTATCTCTGCATCGAAGCTGCCTTCGGCCTGGAAATCGGTCAGCAGTTCGAGAATGGGAGTCTGCGGTGTGATCGGATACACCGGCGCCACCTGCGGCCGCGCCAGTCGGGCCGCCCAGGCCGCCGCGTGGTTGCCGGTCAGCAGTCGGGTGCTGCCGGGGCGGGTCCGGGTGCGATCAGGCACGGGAGAGGTCGTCGCGGTCATCGCAGTTCCTCCTGCATCAACATCGAGCCGGTCGGGCATTCGGCCACGCATACGCCGCAACCCTTGCAGTAGTCGCTGAGTACCGCGTAGGCTCCGTCGCTGCGGACGATGGCCAGGTCCGGGCAATACTGCAGGCAGTTGTCGCAATGGGTGCACTGGCCGCAGGAGAAGCAACGCTCGGCCTCGGCCAGTGCCTGTTCGATCGACAATGGCAATTGCACCTCGGCGCCACTGGCCAGGCGCTGCGCCGGCACCAGCCGGTTCTCCGGCGTTCGGTCTGCCGCAGCGTGGTAGGTGGTGGCGATACGCGCCAGCGTGACGGTCTGTGCGGCTGCCGCGCCGTCTCCAAGGGTGGGGGTCTGCGTGTCCGACGTGGGGTTCAAGTGGCGCGCGATGTCGTGCGCCGCGTGTTTGCCCATGCCGATCGCCTCGGTGACGAAACGCGCCATGCTCGCCACATCGCCGCCGGCCCACACGTCCCTGTCGCTGGTCTGGTGGCGGCCATCGGTTTGCAGCAATGCGCCGGCGCGCACGAATCCATCGGCCCAGCCATCCAGGTTTGGCGCCTGGCCGACCGCGGGAATGACCGCATCGACGGTGATCGACGTCGGCGGCAGCGCCAACGCGGTGACGGTGAACTGGCCGCGGATCGGCCCGGGTTCGCAATGCACCGGCTGGCATTCGAGCAGCAGTTCGCCACCGGGTTGTGGCTGCACTGTGCCGAGCATGGTGCTGTCCATCAGCGTGATGCCTTCCTCGCGGGCTTCGACCAGTTCTTCGTGTTGTGCCGGCATCCGGGCTGCCGCCTCCAGCGCGATGATGGTCACTTCATGGCCGGCGCGCCGCGCGCTGCGTGCGACGTCAAGCGCGGCGCTGCCACCCCCGATGACGGCGATGCGCCTGCCCAGCGCCGGTGGCATCCCCACGTTCGCCTGCGCCAGATAACCCGCACTGTCCATCAACCAGGGCGCCTGTTCGGGCAGCTGCACCAGCTTGTGTGGTCGCTGGGCACCGGGCGCCAGGTACACCGCGCCGTGTTGCGTACGCAGGCGGGCCAGCTGGTCCTGGCTGGTGATGGCGTGATCCGTGAACACCTGCACGCCCATGGCCACGATCCGTGCGATCTCGCCATCGAGCACGTCACGTGCCAGCCGGTAGGGCGGTATGCCGTAACGCATCAGCCCGCCCAACGCGGGCCGAAGTTCGAACAGGCTCACCTGCAGCCCGCGCCGGCGCAACTGGTAGGCGGCCGACAGGCCCGACGGTCCGCCTCCGACCACCGCGACACGGGCGGCATGTTCCTTGCGCGGCAGTGCGAATGCCCAGCCCTGCGCGAGCGCGATATCGCCCACCGTGCGTTCGAGTTTGCAGATCGCCAGCGGGGCGTCGTATGTGGCGCGGTTGCAGGCGGTTTCACAGGGATGGTGGCAGATCCGGCCGGCAATCGCCGGGAACGGGTTGTGGATGCTGAGCACCTCCCATGCGGCGCGCCAGTCGCGCGCACGCGCGTGGCCGATCCAGTCGGCGATCTCGCCGTTGAC
>JAGPBF010000303.1 GCA_018063505.1 Rhodoferax sp. | reverse complement strand
CATCTATGGCGAACACATCGAACCGAATGGCGTGCGCAGCATGGAACACACGACTTCGGTCATTGTTGTCGATGCCGAGGGCCGCGGCGTGGCCGCCTTGGCCGGTTCGCACCAGCCTCGCGTCCTGCTCCGCCAATTCGATGCGTTGAAGGCTTACCTCGCCCGCTGAGTGCCCGCATTGCCGGCGCCTGCCTCGACGCGGGCGCACGAGCGCGTGCCGATCAGGGTGAATCGAGCGGCCGGGTTTTCCAGCAATATCCCGCCGCCAGCACGGCACTGAGCAAAAGCACGGCACCGCCCTGGTGCAGCGTGCCCAGCCAGACCGGCACCACCCACAGCAGGGTGCAGATGCCCAGCGTGACCTGGATCATCGCCATCAGGGCGATGGCGTGGCGCGAACGCCGCTGGTCGCGATCCTGCCCTTGCGCACGCATGCGCCACCAGGCCCACAAGGTGACCGTCAAGGTGGTCAGGCCGAGGATGCGGTGCACGAACTGCACCGTCACCGGATTCTCCAGCAGGTTGCGCCAGGCCGGCTCCAGGGCAAACAAGCCGGGCGGCACCAGGTGGCCTCCCATGAGTGGAAAGGTGTTGTACATCAGGCCGGCGCGCAGGCCGGCGACAAAGGCACCGAACACAATGGTCACGGCAACCAGGGTCAGCAGGCTCCGCCCCGGCCAACGTCGTGCCAGCTCGCTGGCCCCGACCTTCACCCGCCTCGACAGCAAGCCCAGGGCAACCCGGAACATCAAGGCATAAACGATCAGGGCCAGGCTCAAGTGCGCCGCCAATCGGTAGGGACTGACGCGCGGCACGTCAACCAGGCCGCTCTTGACCATGAACCAGCCCATGTAGCCTTGCGCGCCACCCAGGGCGAGGATGCCGAGCAGCGGCCAGCGCAGGCGTTGCGGAATGGCACCACGCAGCCAGAACCACAGCAGTGGCAAGGCAAACCACAGGCCGAGCAAGCGCGCCAGCAGGCGATGGAAAAACTCGAACCAGAAGATGACCTTGAATTCGGACAGGGCCATGCCCTGGTTGACGGCGGTGTATTGCGGACTCTCCTGATAACGACTGAACTCGGCCTGCCACGCCGCATCGCCAATCGGCGGCAAGACGCCGGTCACCGGCTTCCAGTCGACAATCGAAAGGCCCGATTCGGTCAGACGCGTCGCGCCACCGACCATCACCAGCGCCAGCAGGACAACGCAACAACTCATCAGCCACCAGCCGACCGCACGCGGTCGCACACGGGCATCGACCAAGGAATCCTGACTTTGCGCCATCACCGCCATTTCCTGCTCCACCTTCAACGTTCGAGACCGCGCAGGATCTCCGACCTCGCAGCTTCTGTCATCCCCGGTCAGGCCATTTGTCTCCTCGACTTGATCCAGGTCATGGTTCAGGATTGAATGGACCGTAAAGATACGAGGCCGGCCAGCCCGGCAACTGGCCAGACAACGAGGCGGAGAAGTCGATGGAAAGCACAGACACGCAAGACGAAAAAATCCCGAAGATGCAGCAGCTGCTCGATAACCCGTTCCTGCTCCTGTTCATCGGGGTATTGGTGCCGATGGTTGTCTACATCCTTTGGGGCGTCATCGATATCCTGACCATTCCGGTCGCCAAATAAGCGCACATTCGCGTCAATCGGGGAAAAATCATGAGCGCAATTTTACCTCCCACCGAGCGGCTCTGGTGGAAACACCCATTGGATCGCGTGGAGGGCACCTGGATCGCGATCGCCTTTGTCTGGTGCATGATCATGTTCTTCATGATGATCTACTGGCACATCTACGGTAAGCAGAACCTCTCCACCGAAACCTACAAGACCACCACGGAACTGTTCGCGTCGAAGACCCAGGCCATGGTCGACAAGTACACCGTGCGCACCGAGACCGACCTGGAAACGCCGGTGGTGGCACCACCGCCCGGCAGCGACGTGTACATGATCGCGAGGCTGTGGAATTTCTGGCCCATCCTCGAACTGCAGAATGGCCAGACCTACCGCCTGCACCTGAGTTCGATGGACTACAACCACGGTTTCTCGCTGCAACCGGCCAACATCAACATCCAGATCGTGCCCGGCTACGAACATGTGGTGACCGTCACGCCGAACCAGACCGGAACCTACTCGGTGGTCTGCAACGAATTTTGCGGTATCGGCCACCACACCATGGTCGGCCGCATCTACATCAAGGGGGAGACCGGCAATGTCCCATAAAACCACATACCGGACCTGCCCACGTTCGGGACTGCAGTTCGAGTCCCAGGCGGAAAAGCTGGTCTTGGCAAACGCCGTTGCGGGCGTGATTTTCCTGCTCATCGGCGGCATCCTCGCCATCGGTGTCGTGCTGACACGCTGGCCGACCATCCACTGGCTCGAAGCCAGCACGTTTTACCAGGTGCTGACCGCGCACGGCCTCGACATGCTGGTGTTCTGGATCATCTTCTTCGAGATTGCCATCCTTTATTTCTGCTCATCGACCCTGTTGCGCTGTCGCATCGCCACGCCAAAAGTGGCCTGGGCCGCGTTCGCGCTGATGGTGATCGGCTCGGTCATGAACAACGTCGCCGTCTACCAGGGCGGTTCCAGCGTGATGATGACCTCCTACGTACCGATGATGGCCGCGCCGTCGTTCTACCTCGGACTGATCCTGTTTGCCGTCGGTGCCTTGATCGGCTGCTTTGTCTTCTTCGGCACCCTGGTCGTGGCCAAGCGCGAAAAGACCTATCAGGGTTCGGTGCCACTGGTCACCTTCGGTGCCATCACCGCCGCGATCATCGCCGTGTTCACCATCGCCTCGGGCGCGATCATCCTGATCCCGACCTGGATGCTGTCGATGAACTGGATCGAACATGTCGATCCGCTGATCTATCGCGTCATCTGGTGGGCGTTCGGACACTCCTCGCAGCAGATCAACGTCGCCGCGCACATCTCGATCTGGTATTTCGTCGCCGCCGTGGTGTTTGGCGCCAAGCCGATGTCCGAGCGGGTCAGCCGCGGAGCCTTCCTGCTCTATATCGTGTTCCTGCAACTGGCCAGCGCGCACCACATCCTCTCCGATCCCGGCATGAGCACGGAGTGGAAGGTGCTCAACACCAGCTACTTCATGTACTTCGCCGTGCTGGCCTCGATGATCCATGGCCTGACCATTCCCGGCGCGATGGAAGTGGCACAGCGCGCCAAGGGCTACAACAAGGGCCTGTTCGAATGGCTGCGCAAGGCACCCTGGGGAAATCCGTCGTTTTCCGGCGTGTTCATCTCGATTATCGGCTTCGGCTTCCTCGGTGGCATTTCCGGCGTGATGATGGGCACCGAGCAGTTGAACATGATCATCCACAACACGATCTACGTGCCGGGCCATTTCCATGCGACCGTGGTCGTCGGCACGACGTTGTCGTTCATGGCCCTGACCTACTTCCTGATCCCGGTATTGTTCAAGCGCGACATCATCAATCCCGGCCTGGCCAAGTGGCAGCCGTACCTGTTCGGTCTGTCGATGTACTTCTTCTGCCTGGTGATGATGGGTGCGGGCACCCTCGGCGTCTCGCGCCGGCATTGGGACATGGCCTTCAGCGGTGCGGCCCTGGCCTATGAATGGCCGGGTGCGGCCTACCTGATGATGGGCCTGGTCGGCATCGCCGGCATCGCCGCCATCGCCGGTGGCGCGATCTACATCTACCTGACTGTCGGCTCGCTGCTCTGGGGCAAGCGTATCGCGCAGACCAAGATCAGCTCGGAACCGACGCCGATCCCGGTCGGCGCGCCATCGGCCGCCGTGCAGACCTACGGCTCGCTCGGCTTCGCCGCGCCAGGCACGTTTGTGCTGGCCATGGTGTTCCTCGCAGCATTCGTCCTTTATTACTTCATCAACTGGAAGTATCTGTCGACCTTGTGG
>JAGPBF010000301.1 GCA_018063505.1 Rhodoferax sp. | reverse complement strand
CGCATGCCACGGCCCCCCGGTGCGTCATTCATCCGCCGGCACTGCGAACCAGGCGCCATTGCGGTGCTGCTCGATGAAACTCGTCTCAGGGTCGATTCTGAACAGATGCAGCCAGCCGTTACCCACCAGGTGACGCACCATCTCATGCCTGGCCATCACACTGTCGATGGCGGCGCGCCCCGTCTCGATGAAGACGCTCAAGCGCAGCGGCGTGTGCCGCAGCCTGCGGCCATCATGCAGCGACTGAATCGGCAAGCCGATGCGCAGGTCGCCGCCATTGCCTTCGAATACACCCAGGTGCCCGCCCACCACGTTGTGCAGCAGCTTGTTGCCGCTGCCGTAGCGCTGGTTGTCCACGGTGGAGGCGTGGTACTGCATGTTGATCCAGTGCGTGACGACCATCGGCGCCGTCATGATCAGGCTGAGCACGTCCAGCTCGGGGTCGAGCCGGTAGTCGTACTCGTGCAGAAAGCTGCGCCCGGCCAGATCGAGGTGCCGGCTGCGCGCGCGCGGCGCGACAATGAAGGCCGCGTTGTCGACCAACCCCCATTCGGGCCGCACCTGTGCCCAGTCGTTGGCGCGTTCGAGCACCATTTTCTTCAGCGCGGCAGGCTCGGCAAAGCGCCCGCCCAGGCCCAGGCTTTGCGCGCGTTCGGAGCGCGCGCGCTGGCCAGCAGCATCGAGCCAGCGACGCAATTGTGCGAGTCCGGCCTGAAGCCCCGCTGGCACCGCTTCGGTGTCGTACAGCTGCACCTCGTCCGTGGTGGTGTTGTGCAGCGCCGGCAGGAAGTGCGTGCCCGCAGGAATGTCGATACCCAAGCCCCGCAGGTGATCGCGTACCGTCGCGGTATTGAGCATGTCGGCCAGTACGCGGGCGTTGACCTCGCCGGTTTGACCGCCGCAGGCGCCGCAGTCCAGGCCTGCGGCATGCGGGTTGTTGGCGCTGCGGCTGCCGTGGCCGACCAGCAGGACCAATGGCGCGAATCCACTGACCAGACCCATGGCGTGCAGGATGCCCTTGGCCATGGCCGCCGCCGCAGCGGGGTCGTTGGCGACCATGGGCAGACAAGGCCGCAACGCAGCGGCCGCCCGCGGTGGCAGGCCCGCATCCTCCCAACGCCGGGGAGTGGCACTCGAAGGCAGGCTGTCTGCGAGCAGACTGGCACCGTAAAACATGCCCATGGTCTCGACGAAGCTGAACGCCGAAGCCGGCGCACTGCGAAATTGCGCCCAGCGCTGGCGCCACTGCAAGGCATCGCGGCGCTTCGTGGCCAATACCTCGCCCAGGCTCTTGCTCGCAACCCCTTCGCTGACACTTTGCGCCGGCGCCAGAAGACCGGGAAGTTGCGGCCGCCTGAGCGCACTTCCCAGCGGCAAATAGGCAATGGACAGGCCAAAAAAACCGGCGAATCCGCGGGTGTGCACGGCCGCACCCACCGCTTCCAGCGCTCGGCGAAACACCTCCGACCGCACGTCGAGGCAGAACACTGCCTGCACGGCAGGGGGCTGTGGTGCGGCGGCCTCTGGTGGCCGGCCCAGGCCCCTGATCAATGGCTCACGAAAGGCGATCTCCACCGCGTTCTGCAGCAGCCAGTCCATCCGCTGGGCCTGTCGCAACGCATCTGCCGCGGCCGGTGCGGCGCCCCAGCATGCAGGCCAGCCGGCAGGCAGCGCTGCAGGCGCAACGTCTTCCAAAAGCAGCCACTCCCAGGCCAGGCGAATGGCAAGCAGGTGCACGATCTGGTCGTCATCAGCACCGATCAGGCGGGCCTGCCAGCGCTCATAGGCACACCATGCAGCCCAGCCACCGATGCTCATCAGCACCGCGCTGAGGTAGGGTTCGCGGCCTTCCTCGGGTATGGCCATGCCCTCCAGCGCGTCGGCGATAAGCGCCGTCGGCACCGCCGCCAGCGCGGCCAGCCGCTGTCGCAGCGCCGCCCGGCTTTTGCGCCAGGGCAGGCTGTGGTCGGCCGCGAACTGCCGGCGCCAGCTGCCAAACAGACCCGTCGACGTATCCATCGACCAGCCCGACTGGTGGCGGTCGAAAAAAGCCGCGCAATGCTGGCTGATCTGGTGTGTGACCAGATCGGCCCAACTCAGGCCGGGGCGAGGCGGCGCACCGTGGTCGCGCAGATCCGTGACCAGCGACAGCCGCGCCAGCGGCGCGGACCGACCCTGCAACGCCGCCTCGAGCGCGACCACCCGGGTCTGCAGCTGCGCATCGCTGGCACCATTTGTCTCCGAGGCGGTGACCTCCTGCGCGGCTGCGGCGCACAGATGCCGGCGCTGCAGGCGTCCGGCCTCCCATTGGGCGCGAAACCATTCGCGCGGCATCGTCAGCCGTGTGCCGGCCAACGTACCCAAGGCCGCAGCTGCCTGCGGCATCGGGTGGCCGACCCAACCCCAATAGGGATTGACGGCGATGAACCTGTCCAGCGGCCAGGAGGGCGCCACACGCGCGGCGGCGGTCGCGATCTGGTCTTCCAGGCGTTGCGCCATCAGCAATGGGGTTTCGACAGCGGCATTCATGTGCGGACTCCGGCAGAGGTGGTGGTGTTCTTGAGGGCGGTCGTGGTATCGGTCGCTGGCAGCAATGCAGCGGCGGCAACAGGCAGTGGCGGGCGCCAAACCGCAAAGGCCGCCCGATTGAACTTTTCGTCGAGGAACAGCCCGCCGTAGAACCAGGGGTAAAGTCCCCGCGCGAGCGTACCTTGCGGTGCAAGCGCAATCGTCGACTGCAGCACGAAAAGTGCACAGAACGCCAGTGCCACACAGATCAGCGGCGCTGCGGCCGGCGTGGAACTGCCCGGCTGCACCCAGCTCGCGAACATCGCATGCAGGCCAAAATAGGCCAATGCCACACTGAAAGCGCCAACACCGAGTGCCGGCAGCCAAAGGCCACCCAGGCGCAGGGCGTGCGCGTGCACCAATGGAACCAGCGCCAGGGCGACGATGCCCGCGAGCACCCAGATGGCAGGGGATGCGGCATGCCCTGGATTTACCATCCCGACGGCGGCGCCAGCAACCAGCACCATGCCCGCGCCGACCAGTGCACCCGCGACAAGGGCGAGCGGACCGGGCGCACGTGCGCGCGGCGCCAGTTGCACCAGCATCGCGCGTCGTACTGCGCCGCCGGCACCGAGAAATGCATGCGCCTTGTACAGCGAATGCGCCACCAGGTGCAGCAATGCCATCTCCCAGGCGCCCAGGCCACACTGCATCAGCATGAAACCCATCTGCGCGCAGGTCGACCAGGCGAGCATCACCTTGATACTGATGCGCGTGGTCATCACCAGCGCCGCCAACACCGCCGTTGCGGTGCCGACGGCAACCAGCAGCGCCTGGACTGCCGGCACGTCGGCTACCAGCGGGGCGAACCGAATCAGCACGAAACCACCCAGGTTGACGATGCCCGCGTGCAGCAACGCGGACACCGGCGTGGGGGCTTCCATGACCTGGATCAGCCAGCCGTGAAACGGCAGCTGTGCGCTCTTGAGCAGTGCTGCGCAGGCGATCAGCAGCACTGCGACCTTGGCTGTCCCCGGCAGTTGCGGCGCTGCGAGGGCTTGGGCGCTGAGTTGGTCGATCTGCAGTGTTCCGAAGGCCTGGAACAGCAGCCCAGCGGCGACCAGCATGCACAGGTCTGCAGCGCGGCCGATGATGAATTTCTTGTGCGCAGCCACCACGGCGAGCGGCCTCTCGCCGAAGAAGGTCAGCAGTCGGTGCAGCGCCATGCTGGTGGCCATCCAGCCCAGCACCAGAACCAGGACATGGTTGGTGGCCACGACCAGCCCCACCGCGGCCAACGTGGCCATCAGCCAGCGTACATAGTGCTGTTCCCTGGGCTCACCATTGAGGTAGGTCTGCGAATAACGCACGACGACCCAGCCGACAAATGACACCAGC
>JAGPBF010000302.1 GCA_018063505.1 Rhodoferax sp. | reverse complement strand
TTTTCCTGCTCGTCGGCGTGGTCTGGCTGGCGCGGCCACGGCTGGGTTCCGGCGCCGGGGGTGGTGGCGCGCACTGACAAACCGGTGGCTGCGTGGCGTGCGTCATCGGTGTCCCGCGCTCAGGCCTATCACCATCGCGACGGCTCCGGATCGGCCATTTGCCGAACGTAAGTTTCTGTTTGTCAGTTTCCGTCGTTTGGCTACACTGTCTCGGGTCTCGGGTCTCGGGTCTCGTTCCGTATGGAATACGGCGACCGAAAGGAGTGTGTGCCATGTCGACATCCCTGCGCTTGTGGGTCTTGTCCGGTCTGCTGGGTCTGGGCTTCGCTGCCCATGCGGCCACCGCCAGCTTCGATGACCTGTCGGCATTGCCTGACACCGATGGGCAGAGTGGCCTGTTTTTCGCCAATGGCCAAAGCCTGTATTACGCTGGCGTGCTCTGGGACGAGCGGTTCCGGGTGGTTGGCGACACGTACCGGGTCGACCCCGGGCCGCCGCCTGGCCCGTTGTACGGCATTCCCCATTCCGGGCATTACTTCGTCACCAACGAAGGCGATGGCGTGTTGAACGACGCCATGCAGATCACCACGACCATGCTGCTCACCGGCGCCTGGTTCGGACGCAACGAATACTACGGCTTCGGTGCTGGTGCTGACCAGGTCACCATCCGGGCGCTAGCCGGCGATCAGGTACTCGCATCGGTGGTATTTGACCTTCCCGACACCGATCCGGGCCATCCGGCGCCACTGCAGTTTGTCGACACGAGTAGCTTTGCGCTGGTCTCCGGCATTACCAGCTACCGCATCGATCGGCATGAACTGGGCGACCAGAGCGGCAATTGGGTGGCCGATGACTTCAGCTTCGTGCCGGCCTCGCCGGTTCCCGAACCCGCATCGGCCGTGCTGTGGCTTGCCGGCCTGGGGCTGCTGGCGAGTCTGGCACGGCGCCGGAGTCGTTGACGCCTGTCGGTGGCCTATCGCTTGAGCAGCTCGAAATCGAGCAACCGCGTCGCGATCACGGTTTCGGCCAGGAAACACAGCAGCGCCAGCAGGAAGCAGGCAATGCCGCCGAGAAAGCCGGCAATCGCCCAGCGCGCGCTCATGAACGCGGTTGTCTCGCCCAGGAACAGCAGGATGATGGTCAGGCCAATCAGGAAGGCGCAGGTGGTCAGCAGCGCGATGCATGCGTTGGTCAGGTGACCGCGCCGGCGCAAGGTGCCAAGTTCGGCCAGGCAACCCTGAATGACCGCGTCATCCTGCGCTGCGCGTACCCGCTGCTCTACCACCCGCGCGCGGTCGATGATGCGGGCCAGCCGCCCGGCAACGGCGGCAATCATGCCGGACACGGCGGTCAGCAGGAACACCGGCGCCACCGCCAGTTGAATGCCATGGGTGATGGTGTCCGAATCCAGAGGAACAAGGGCCATGGCTGAGTTGCCGGAAGGTGGTGACCTGCCGATTATCCGCAACCGCGGTTTCAGCCAGCCCGTTGCAGCAGCCGCCGCACCAGAAGCGCCGCCACCAGCGCCAGCAGCGCGCCGGCGCCGGCCAGCACCCGGCTGGCCTGTGTGACGCTGGTCGCGGTAAGCACCTGATCGAGCCCGAGGCCGTTTCCGGCCAGCCCGGCCAGCGCAGCACCCACCGCACCGCCGAGTGCCCCCAGCGTCGGCGCCGCACCTGCCGTCGCATCCTCCTGACCGGCCTGGGCCGCGGCCATCACGCGCTGGTTCAGGAACGCGTAGGAAGTGCCGAAACCGGTCCCGATCAGCAACATCGCGGCCACCACCCAGGTCAGCGGTTGTGCCGGCAAGGTGACAGCCAGCGCGGCCAGGCCCAGTGCCAGCAGCAGCGGCCCGCATTGCAATGCGCGCCTTTGTGCAGCAGCGGACAGTGGCGCCACCGCCACGGCCGCCACCGACCATGCGACGGCATGGACCGCACCCAGGTAACCGGCCCAGGTCGGACTCAGGCCGCGGTGCAGTTGCAGGATGTAGGGCGTGTAGACATAGATCGCCATCTGCGCCAGCGGCATCAGCAGCAGCACCCACAAGCCCAGCGCGACCGGATGCACGAGGCCTGGAAACACGGTGGGGAACATGTGGCGCTCGGCATGCCGGTCGATGCGCAGCATCGCTGCGATCAGGCCAAATCCCAGGGCTACCGCGGCGAAACCTGGCCAGACACCGGGCAGGCGGTTGGCCACCGCGATGGCCATCACGCCCAGAATCAGCAGCAACAGGCGCAGTCCCGGAACCGGCGTGCTGGCACCCGCGCGGCGCGCCTGGGTGTCGGGCAGAACCCAGCCCGCCAGCACCAGCAGCGGCAGCGGCAACATGGCGGTACCGACGAAGGCGCCGCGCCAGCTCCAGGCTTCGGTCAGCCAGCCGCCGGCCATCGGGCCGAGAAAAATCGCGAAGCCCCAGGTCACGGCCTGGATGCCGAACACGCGCGGAACGATGCGGATGTCGAACAGCTCGCGCACCAGGGCATAACTCAGCGCCACCAGCACACCTTCGCCCAGCCCTTGCAACACCCGTCCGGCCAGTACCAGGGTGATGCCGGGCGCCGCTGCTGCCAGCAGGCCGCCCGCCGTGACCACGATGCCCGAGGCCAGCATGGCGCGCCGGCCGCCCAAGCGACCCTTGAGCAGCGCCATCATCGCGCCGCCGACGATGGTCGCGACCAGGTAGATGCTGGTGGCCCAGCTCAGAAACGGCTCGGCCTGCAGGTCCTCGACGACGCTGGGCATGGCTGTCACCACCATGAACCAGACGACGGCATGCGTTCCCACACCCATGTTGACCAGTACCAGCGGCGCCAGGTTTTGGCGTTGCAGCAATGCGGGTGCGGGTTCCTGCATCGACTGGCCGCGCAACGGGCTCAAGGCCTGCGCGAGGGCAACCCTATTTGCCTGACCATGTCGGCTTGCGCTTCTCGCGAAACGCCAGTTGCCCTTCGACGGCATCTTCGGTCAACGCAAACAGTGCGATCTGGCTTTCGGTGAAGGCCATCGATTCCTCGAAGGCCATCATCTCGATCTTCTTCATCGTGTACAGGCCGCGCCGGATCGCCGCCGGCGATTTGTCGAGCACGCGCGCGAGCAGCCAGTCGACACCGGCATCCAGATCCTCGCGTACATGGTTGATCAGTCCGTATTCGAGCGCCTGCGCCGCGCTGATCGGCTCACCGGTGATGCACATCTCGGACAGGATGCGGCGCGGCAGCAGCTTGTCGAGCACGCTGAGCACCTGGGCCGGGAACAGGCCGACCTTGACCTCGGGCAGGCCGAAGATCGCCTTTGGCGTGGCGACGGCCATGTCGCACATCGCCATCACCCCCATGCCGCCGGCCATGCAGGCGCCGTTGACGCGCGCGATCAGCGGCACGGTGCACTGGCGCGCGATCCGGAACAGGTTGGCGAAACCGGCGTGGGGCTCGGAGTAGTCGAACTTGAACGAGGTGCCGGTCTGCAGATCGGCACCGGCACAGAACGCGCGCTCGCCAGCGCCGGTGATGACAATGGCGCGCACAGCCCGATCCTGGCTGGCTTGCGTCAGTGCTGCGCCCAGCGCCTGAAGTACACCCGGGCTGATCGCATTGCGCCGTTCTTCGCGATTGATCGTCAGCCACAGTACCGCGCCACGCATTTCCTGCAACAGCTCGGGCGGATTCATTGTTGGATTCATGCGAAATTCCTCCGGTTCAAGGCGTCGACCGTGACGACCCTGCGCCACGATGATACGGTGGCGGTACGGCGAGGTGCCGCCTCACAGGCGCATATGCGCCAGCAAGGGTGACAGTTCTGTCGCCGCTTCGCGCAGGCGTTGCGCCACAGCGCCTGCCTGATCGTCATGCGGGATTGGGCCGGCGAGCGCCAGCGTCAGCGACGCCACCGGCGCTTGATCGC
>JAGPBF010000117.1 GCA_018063505.1 Rhodoferax sp. | reverse complement strand
GTCCTGCGCCGCGCAAAATCGGCGCGCCGCAATCTGGATGTCGGCCAGGTTGAGCCAGGCTTGCAGCGCCCCGGGCGCCAGCGAGCGGCACACCATCAGGCGTTCGACAGCCAGGTCCCATTGACCCACTTGCGCACACATCAACGCACTGTTGTTGAGCGCGCGCAGATGACGCGGGTCCAGCGCCAGCGCTTGCGCATAAGCGCTGCGCGCCTCGTCGACGCGGCCACAGTTCTCTGCAGCAATGGCGTAATTGGTGGCCCCGTCGGCTTCGCGCAGCAAGCCATCGCGCACGCGCTGCAATACCTCGAATGCTGCCTGTGCCTGGCCCAGCTCCGACAACACCGTGGCGCAGGCGCTGGCAGCCTGGATGTCCGTGGGGGCCTGCGCCAGTGCCTGCTCGAAGCAGGCCAGGGCCTGTGCCGTTCGCCCTTCCCGATGCAGGGCAGTGCCCTGTTCCATCTGGTCCTTGAATACGTCGGCGCTGGTCATCGTGGCTGCCTGCTCTATCGGGCTCGTATTGTTCGTATCGATTGTGCTGCCGGTCCCGATCACCGGGCCGCTGTCAGGCGCTCAGCCAATGGACACGCTTGAAAGCCGGAACGTCAGGCGGGGCCGGGCCGGAGCAGTTTACGGAGGCGGTGGGGAGGCGGTGAACCCGCCGCGCTGCAGGCCAACGGCGCCTTGAACCACACCCAGCACGCCACCCTCATTTTTCTGATAGATCATGCCGGCACGGGTAGCCTGCGCGCCTGTGAAAAATCCGTTGACGTTGCTTCCGCAGAATGTGGATCCATTGAGATAGATGTTGCTGTCCTGGATCAGCACCGGGATCGTAGCGCCGTTCTTGGCGAAGTCGGTGCTGATGCTTGCCGTTCCCCGCCCGATCAGGAAGTCGACGGTCAAGCTGGCGTCCAGCAGGCGGCCGGTGATCGTCGTCCCGTCCAAAGTGGCAGTCGGGGCTGTTCCACCAACCTTGGTGTAGGTGGCGACACCCGTGATCGGCATGTCCGAGCCGGGCGTCGGACGCCCGGCAAGGTAGTGGACACCCGTCCGGTTGGTATAGGCACTGCCATTGCTACCTTGTGTACCCTTGGCCCAGTAGCCCCATCCGATGAAATCACTGTCGCCCGCATTTCCGATCGAACCGGAACTGCTGACCGGGCTGTTTGCGGCCAGGTAACCTGCCGATCCATAACCATAACCGTAGTTGCTGTCTTCGCCGTCATCGTGCAGATACAACTCGTTGCCGATGAAATGGCCGGTTCCGACGCTGGCATCGGGAGAGTAGTAGTCGCTGCCGCGCGGGTAGTAGTCGAACAGGTAGCCGTCATCGGACACAAACAAGACCGACATGCCAGATTGCTGGCTGTAGGCCATGCCGGCGCCGGATTTAAGGAACACGGCGGCGCCATCGACGGTACCCAGCGAATCGTCGTAACCGCGGTAGACCATGCCGGCCCGCGTTGCCTGGCTGCCGGCGAAAAATCCGTAGAACGCGCCACCAGAATCGTAGTTGTATTCGTAACCATCGCCGCTTTGACTGGAATGGAAGCTCGATCCGCTGACATATCCGTATCCGCTGATCTGCACCGAAACGTCGCCATCGGGTCCGGCAAACGTGGTGTTGACAAAGGCGTTGAGGCGGCCCATGCCGAAGTCGACGTTCAGGCCGGCGCTATTGAGCGTTCCGATGCGCAATATCTGCAGTTCACTGTCGTACGCTGTCGGATTGGTGCCGCCCAACAGGCTGTAGCTGGCAGTTCCGGTGACGGGCATCTGCGCCTGCGCAGCCGGTCGACCGACCAGGTAGTGCACGCCATGGTTCTGGTCGTAGTTGAAATCGTTGCCAGCGAGAACCTGGCCGTCGCTGCCATACGTGATTCGGCCAGTGTCCCAGTAACCCCAACCCATCAGTGCAGGATCATCGGCCGTTCCGACGATGCCAAAGGTCCCCGAACCGGCACTGGTCTTCTCGACCGTGTCGACCGTGCCGATCTGCTGCGCCAATTGCAGGTTGCCGCTCAGGCCGATGTGCAGCACCATCTGGCCATCGACAAATGTGGCCGAGCCGCTGCTCGGGTCGGTGCCACCGCGCGGATTGCGGTCGATGCTGCCATCACCAAATGCGAACATCGCCGACATGCCGGTCAACACGCCGTTGATCAGGGTTTCCTGGGCCTCGGGAATGCTGATCAATTGAATGACCGCCGGATTCTCCGCCACGAACAGATCCTGGCTCACCGCCATCGGCGGTACATTCGAGCGTGCACTTGTGCGCTGGGGCAACTGGTCGCTGCCGGTCACGCGAACCACCTCGCCGACGATCAGTTCGACACAGCCGGCATTGGTGCAGACAACGATGCCGTCCTGCTCGCCCGCCACGTTCAGCGAGCCGTCCGGGTTGTAGTTGGCTGAAAACGCCGAACCCCGGATGCCGATCGTGGCGGTGCTGGTGGAGATGCGATAGTTGTCGTGGTTGCGTTTGCCGACAAGTCCGGTAATGGCCCGCATGCCGCCACGCAGCAGGCTGGCAAAGAAACCGTCTTCCGGCTGGTTGTCGTCGGCGTATCTGTCAATGTTGAACTGGCTGTTGGGCGCCAGCGACACCAGGCCGCCATCGGAGAATCGCAGCTGTGTCTGGCCCGAGCGGCCAGTGATGACCTGGTCGCCGGAACTGATCTGTTGACCGCGGATGAGCGGAGTCACCGCCTGGCCGCGGCGCACGTTGACGTCTCCGACCGCAAACTGCGTGACACCGGCCGCGCCATGCGAATGCAGGGGATAGATGGCCGCCAAGGCCATCACCAGCGCGGCGTTCTTGAATTTGAATGATTGCTTCATGGAATGGTCTTCGAAAGTCGCCAGGCGTGCGCCATGCTCAGAACTCCTTGCGTGCGGAAATCGCCAGCGAGGTTCTGTTGTAGTCGTCGATGATGACACTGGAGTCGTTCCGGATCAGGTTCAACTGCGGGCTCACGCGCCAGGATTTGGCCGGCACCCAGTTCAAACCGATCGCCAGTGTGGTCTGATTGTCGCGGCGCTTGACCAGAAAAAACGGATCCTGCCCACCGTAGCTGCGCCGCTCATGGTTGAGTGCGCCGAATACCGACAGGTTGTCCTGGATCGCCTTTTGAACGCCGGCACGCAGGCCGAGCATATGGTGCCCAAGGTACGGTACACCGCTGGCAGATTCGTTTTCACGCCCGACATACGCGCCACCCCAGGCCACGACATCGGCGGCCAACTGCTGTGCATAGGAACCGCCGATGACCGTGCGATGGGTATCGCGCAAGGGTTGGCCGGGGTAGTGCAGCAGCGAGTGCTGCACATAGGCGCCAACCTCGCGCGCGTCATCCATCCGGGATGACCATTCGCCGACCAGGCCGCGCAGCGTGCGGTTGCTCGAACCGTCAAGGTTGTAGTCTTCATACGCCAGCGCGGCGGTGAACTCCTGCCGGTCGAGCCGGTACGACGCGCCACCAAACAGGCTGACCTGGCGATTGTTGAACACCGATTCATTGAAGTTGACGCGCTTGTTGACGCCGGCATTACCAACCAGTGACCAACGCGAGTCAAGGATGTGACGGGCCGACACGCCAGCGGCCAGACTGCCGAACGTGGCGCTGCGCTTGACGGAGTTGGCCGCCAATACCACGCCGCCGATATTGGGTACAGCGACGTTGGCATTGGCCGGGCCGCTGGAGATGTTGCTGTCACGGCCCAATGCAACTTCGACATAAGCCTTGACCGACGACTGCATCCGCTCCTCGGCAACGTCGATGGCGCGCAGGAACTGGTCGATGGTCAAGGCGGCCTGCGCAGGCGCGCCCTGTTCCTTGGCCTGCTGCAACAACGTGCGTGCCGTCTTGCTGTCCCCCACGGCAAACATCGCCCTGCCCAGCTCGGCGCGGGCACGGGCATTGCCGGGCTGCACGATGGTGGCACGCTCCAGCGCCATGATGGCGCGGGCGTGTTCACCCGACTGGTTGGCCGCGATGCCGAACACGGTGTCGAAATCTGGATCGCCCGCGCGCTGGACCTCGAAAGGCTCGAGCAGATCGTAGGCCTGCTTCGATTGGCCCGACTCCGTCATGGTCAGCGCCTTGCGCACCAGATCGTCGAGTTCGGCGTGGGCGCCGACGCCCGACAGCAGCAAGCCAAGGGCAACGACCAGGGGGCGGGCAAGGGAAATTTTGAAAAGCATGGGCGATGACACGTTCAGTTGACCTATGCTTATACCGCGCCATTCCCTGTGCGACAAGCCGCTCAAGTGGGGGTGTCGCACGAAAACATCGGTTGCCCTTGGTGGGTTTCCACATTCGGGGGTCGTTCGAGGGTCGCTGGCCATGGCCCGAACCTGCACGAGATCTGGTCGTTTTCAGAATGGCCGGGATTCTGCGGCCTTATCGGTGGCACAATCGACGGGTTACAAGGCCCTTCCCAAGCCACAGTCGCATCCGCTATCCGGTTCAGCCGTGCCGCGGAAGGTTAGTCAACAGATCAGACCGACACATGTTTCCTGCAGGGAAACGGAGTTAAGCGAATATGAGCCAAGACACATCGGGCGCGCCCGCCGCGCCATCGATTTACCACGCGTATCAATCAAACACCTATCTGTTCGGCGGCAATGCGCCTTACGTGGAGGAGATGTACGAGAACTACCTGGCCAATCCCGGCAGCGTTGCGGACTCCTGGCGCGAGTATTTCGATGCGCTGCAGCATGTCCCATCGTCCGATGGTGGCAACAGCAAGGACGTGGCCCATCAACCTGTCATCAACGCTTTTGCCGAACGCGCAAAGCTTGGCGGCACCAAGGTGGTATTTGGCAGCAGCGACCAGGAAATGGGGCGCAAACGGGTTGCGGTCCAGCAACTGATAGCGGCTTACCGCAATGTCGGCGCCCGCTGGGCTGACCTGGACCCACTCAAGCGGCGCGAGCGCGAGAACATTCCCGAACTGGAGCTGTCGTTCTACGAATTCTCCAATTCCGACCAGGAAATCGTGTTCAACATCAGCAACACGTTTTTCGGCAAGGAGACCATGAGCCTGCGCGATCTGCGCAACGCCTTGTTCGAAACCTATTGCGGCAGCATCGGAGCCGAGTACATGTTCCTGACCGACCAGGCGCAAAAGCGCTGGTGGCAGCAAAAGCTCGAGTCGATCCGCAGCAAACCCAATTTCGATGCGGCCAAGAAGCGCCACATCCTGGAGCGACTCACTGCGGCAGAAGGGCTGGAGCGCTTCCTTCACACCAAATATGTCGGTCAAAAGCGCTTTTCGCTCGAAGGCGGCGAGAGCTTCATCAATGCGATGGACGAGTTGATCCAGCGTGGCGGCATTGTCGGCATCCAGGAGATCGTCATCGGCATGGCGCACCGCGGCCGGCTCAATGTGCTGGTCAACTCGCTGGGCAAGTTGCCGGCGATGCTGTTCGCCGAATTCGACCACACCGCACCCGAAGACCTGACCAGCGGCGACGTGAAGTACCACCAGGGGTTCAGCTCCGATGTATCCACGCCTGGTGGCCCGGTCCACCTGACGCTGGCATTCAACCCATCGCATCTGGAGATCGTCAATCCGGTGGTCGAGGGGTCGGTGCGCGCCCGCATGGACCGTCGCAATGACCCGCATGGCAAGCAGGTGCTGCCGGTACTGGTCCATGGCGACGCGGCCTTTGCCGGACAAGGTGTGGTGATGGAAACGCTGGCGCTGGCGCAGACACGGGGGTATTCGACCGGCGGCACGGTGCATATCGTCATCAACAACCAGATCGGTTTCACCACCAGCGATCCGCGCGACAGCCGCTCCACGCTGTACTGCTCGGATGTGGTCAAGATGATCGATGCGCCGGTGCTGCACGTCAATGGCGACGATCCCGACGCCGTGGTGCTGGCCACGCAGATGGCGCTGGATTTCCGCATGGAGTTCCGCAAGGACGTGGTGGTGGACATCATCTGCTTTCGCAAGCTTGGCCATAACGAGCAGGACACGCCTTCGCTGACACAGCCCCTGATGTACCGCAAGATCGCCCAGCATCCCGGCACGCGCAAACTGTATGCCGACAAGCTGGCGGCGCAGGGTTTCGATGCCGGACTGGGCGACGAAATGGTCAAGGTCTGCCGCGCCGCGCTCGAGGCCGGCAAGAACACATTCGACCCGGTGCTGACCAACTTCAAGAGCAAGTACGCCGTGGACTGGATGCCGTACCTGAACAAGAAGTGGACCGACGCCGGGGATACCGCGATTCCGCTGGCCGAGTGGAGCCGCCTGGCAGAGCGGGTCAGCACGATTCCGGCCTCGGTAACACCCCACCGGCTGGTCGAAAAGGTCTACGCCGATCGCGCCGCGATGGGGCGCGGCGAACTGCCGGTGGACTGGGGCATGGGCGAACACATGGCATTTGCCTCGCTGGTGGCCGGGGGTTATCCGGTGCGCCTGAGCGGTGAAGATTGCGGACGTGGCACCTTCACCCATCGGCATGCGGTGATCCATGACCAGAACCGCGAGAAGTTCGACGAGGGCATGTACATCCCGCTGCAAAACGTTGCAGAAGGGCAGGCACCGTTTGTCGTGATCGACTCCATCCTGTCCGAAGAGGCGGTGCTGGCGTTCGAATATGGCTACGCATCGAACGACCCGAACACGCTGGTGATCTGGGAGGCGCAGTTCGGCGACTTCGTCAACGGTGCCCAGGTCGTGATCGACCAGTTCATTGCCTCGGGCGAGGTGAAGTGGGGCCGCGTCAACGGCATCACGCTGATGTTGCCGCACGGATATGAAGGCCAGGGGCCGGAACACAGCTCGGCCCGGCTCGAGCGCTTCATGCAGCTGAGCGCCGATACCAATATGCAGGTGGTGCAACCAACGACGGCGAGCCAGATCTTCCATATCCTGCGCCGCCAGATGGTGCGCAATCTGCGCAAGCCGTTGATCATCATGACACCCAAGTCATTGTTGCGGGCCAAGGATGCGGCATCTCCGTTGTCCGAGTTCACCAGCGGTTTCTTCCAGACCGTGATTCCGGAGACGGCCGAGGTCAAGGCCGAGAAGATCAAGCGCGTGATCTGCTGCAGCGGCAAGGTCTATTACGACCTGGTGCGCCGGCGCGAGGAGCGCGGCACCGACGACAGCGTCATCCTGCGGGTGGAGCAGCTGTATCCGTTTCCGCACAAGGCGTTTGCTGCCGAACTCAAGAAATACCCGAACGCGCACGAGATCGTCTGGTGCCAGGACGAGCCGCAGAACCAGGGTGCCTGGTTCTTTGTGCAGCATTACATTCACGAAAACATGCAGGAAGGCCAGAAGCTGGGCTATTCGGGACGCGCATCGTCGGCTTCGCCGGCGGTCGGATATTCGCACCTGCACCTCAAGCAGCAAAAGGCCCTGGTCGATGGCGCGTTCGCCAAGCTCAAGGGTTTTGTGCTCACCAAATAAGCACCATCAGCCCATCCCGAATGCAATTCCATTGTTGAAAGAAGAACAGACATGGCCATCGTAGAAGTCAAGGTACCCCAGTTGTCGGAATCGGTTGCGGAAGCGACGCTCTTGCAGTGGAAGAAGAAGGTCGGCGACGCAGTTGCCGCAGACGAAATCCTGA
Source organism: Rhodoferax sp. (assembly GCA_018063505.1). Classification (GTDB taxonomy): domain Bacteria; phylum Pseudomonadota; class Gammaproteobacteria; order Burkholderiales; family Burkholderiaceae_C; genus CAISIP01. The sequence goes on along the minus strand of JAGPBF010000117.1, from coordinate 6,086 downwards.
TCGAGGTAGAGACCGACAAGGTCGTGCTGGAAGTGCCGGCGCCGTCCGCTGGTGTACTGGTCGAGCTGGTCGAAGCGGACGGAGCCACTGTGCTGGCCGAGCAGCTGATCGCACGCATCGACACCAGTGGTGGTGCCGTGGCGGCCGCAGCGCCCACGGCCGAGGCTGCTGCAGTACCGGTCAAGGTAGCCACGCCGGCTGCAGCCGCCCCGGCCGCCACTGCCAGCACGTCGAAGTCGTCGGTGGCGATGCCTGCCGCCGCCAAGATGCTGGCAGACAACAAGCTTGACGCTGGATCGGTTGCCGGCACCGGCAAGGACGGCCGCATCACCAAGGGCGATGTCAGCGCGGCCCTGGCCAAGCCGCCGGCTGCCGCAGCACCTCAGGTCACGCCACGGGCGGCGACCCTGCTGCCGCAGGTGTCCACTGCACAGCCCAACCTGGGCGATCGACCCGAACAGCGTGTGCCGATGAGCCGGCTGCGCGCCCGGGTTGCCGAGCGTCTGCTGCAGTCGCAGTCAACGGCGGCCATTCTGACGACGTTCAATGAAGTCAACATGGCGCCGGTGATGGAAATGCGCAAGCGTTTCCAGGAGAAGTTCGAGAAGGAGCATGGCGTCAAGATCGGCTTCATGAGTTTCTTCGTGAAAGCGGCCGTGCATGCGCTCAAGAAGTTCCCGGTCCTCAACGCCTCGGTCGACGGAAGTGACATCGTCTACCACGGCTATTTCGACATCGGCATCGCCGTGGGTTCGCCGCGAGGCCTGGTGGTGCCCATCCTGCGCAATGCCGACCAGATGAGTTTTGCCGAAATCGAGAAGAAGATTGCGGAGTACGGTGCCAAGGCGCGCGACGGAAAGCTGGGCCTCGAAGAGATGACCGGCGGAACGTTCTCGATCTCCAATGGCGGTGTGTTCGGATCGATGTTGTCCACCCCCATCATCAACCCGCCGCAATCGGCCATCCTGGGCGTGCATGCGACCAAGGAACGTGCCGTGGTCGAAAACGGTGCCATCGTGGTGCGCCCGATCAACTATCTGGCCATGAGTTACGACCACCGCATCATCGACGGCCGCGAGGCTGTGCTGGGCCTGGTGGCGATGAAGGAAGCGCTGGAAGACCCGGCCCGTTTGTTGTTTGACATCTAAGGGAAGACATGTCGCAAGAATTTGACGTTGTCGTCGTCGGCGCCGGCCCGGGCGGCTATATCGCGGCCATCCGCGCTGCGCAACTGGGCTTCAAGGTGGCCTGCATCGATGAATGGAAGAACGCCCAGGGTGGCCCGGCACCCGGTGGTACCTGCACCAACGTAGGCTGCATTCCGTCCAAGGCCTTGCTGCAGTCGTCGGAGAACTACGAACATGCATCGCTGCATTTCGCCGATCATGGCATTGGCGTCACGGGCCTGAGCATGGACATCGGCAAGATGCTTGGCCGCAAGGACTCGGTTGTCAAGCAGAACAACGATGGCATCCTGTACCTGTTCAAGAAGAACAAGGTGACGTTTTTTCACGGCCGGGGTTCCTTTGTCAGTGCCAAGGATGGCAGCTTCGAGCTCAAGGTCGACGGCACCAAGCCCGACACCCTGCGTGCCAAACAGGTGGTGGTGGCGACCGGCTCGACCGCGCGCCCCTTGCCTGGTGTGGACTTTGACGAAGAGCGGATCCTGTCCAACGACGGCGCGCTGCGCATCGGCGCGATTCCCAGGAAGCTGGGTGTCATCGGTGCCGGCGTCATCGGGCTGGAGATGGGTTCGGTCTGGCGCCGCCTGGGAGCGGAGGTCACCATCCTCGAGGGCTTGCCGGCGTTCCTGGGCGCGGTCGACCAGCAGATCGCCAAGGAAGCGCAGAAGGCGTTCACCAAGCAGGGCTTGAAGATCGAGCTCGGCGTCAAGGTCGGCGAGATCAAGAAGGCGCGCAAAGGTGTGACGGTGGCCTACACCGATGCCAAGGGTGGTGCGCAGTCGCTGGCGGTTGACCACCTGATCGTCTCCATCGGCCGTGTTGCCAATACTGTCGGCCTGAACGCCGACGCTGTGGGCCTCAAACTCGACGAACGTGGTGCCATCGTCGTCGACGATCAATGCCGCACCAACCTGCCCGGGGTCTGGGCCGTTGGCGACGTGGTGCGCGGCCCGATGCTGGCGCACAAGGCCGAGGAGGAGGGCGTCGCGGTGGCCGAACGCATCGCCGGCCAGCATGGCCATGTCAACTTCAACACGATACCGTGGGTGATCTATACCAGCCCGGAAATCGCCTGGGTCGGCCGCACCGAACAGCAACTCAAGGAAGCCGGCGTTGCCTACCGCACCGGCAGTTTTCCGTTCCTGGCCAACGGCCGCGCGCGTGCGCTGGGCGACACCACCGGCATGGTCAAGATGATTGCCGACGCGACGACCGACGAGATCCTGGGTGTGCACATCGTCGGTCCGATGGCCAGCGAGCTGATCGCCGAATGCGTGGTGGCCATGGAGTTCCGTGCCAGCAGCGAAGACATTGCGCGCATCTGCCACGCCCATCCGTCGCTCAGCGAGGCGACCAAGGAAGCCGCTCTGGCGGTCGACAAACGCGCACTGAACTTCTGAACGATGCGCTGGTTGCCAGTCGGACCTGCGGTCCGCAATAGCGGGTGGTGAGCCGCGTTCGCGCGGCCTATGACCGCGAACTGATCGAGCGAGGGTACCAGAGCGATCCCGGTCAGCTCGCGGTCATCGACGAGCTCGAACGTTGTGCGGCCGAGTGGGATGCGTATCTGGCCAAACGCGCCGGCCGGCTGCGCAAGCTGATCAACCGGCCCGAAATTCCCCGCGGCGTCTATATGTACGGTGGCGTGGGGCGCGGCAAGAGCTTTCTGATGGACTGCTTCTTCGGCGCTGTTGCGGTCAAGCGCAAGACGCGGCTGCATTTTCACGAGTTCATGCGTGAGGTGCATCGCCAGCTGACCGAACTGCAGGGAACCGTGGACCCGCTCGATGAACTGGCGCGCCGGATGGCGCGCAAATACCGCTTGTTGTGTTTCGACGAGTTTCATGTCGCCGACATCACCGATGCGATGATCCTGCATCGCCTGCTCGATGCCTTGTTTGCGCAGGGCGTCGGTTTCGTCACGACCTCCAACTTCAAGCCCGACGACCTGTATCCGAACGGCCTGCATCGCAGCCGCATCCTGCCGGCAATTGCCTTGCTCAACGAGAAGCTGGCGGTGGTGCCGATTGGTGACGGCACCGATTACCGGCTGCGTGCCCTGGAGGATGTCAAGTTCTACCATGTGCCCAATGGCCCGGCGGCCGACCAAGCCATGGAGCAGGCCTTCAGCCACGTGGCCGAAGCACACGATGAGGATCCGATGCTGCATATCGAGGCGCGCCAGATCCGTGCACGCCGACGCGCCGGCGGCGTGGTGTGGTTCGATTTCAAGACCCTGTGTGGTGGCCCGCGCTCGCAGAACGACTATCTTGAGATCGCCAGCCAGTTTCACACCGTGCTGCTCAGTGATGTGCCGAAGATGCCGATGCGCATGTCATCGGAGGCTCGTCGATTCACCTGGCTGGTCGATGTGCTGTATGACCGCAAGGTCAAGCTCATCCTGTCGGCCGAGGTGGCGCCCGAGCAGTTGTATACCGAGGGGCCGCTGGCCCATGAGTTCGTTCGCACCGTGTCCCGCTTGCACGAGATGCAGACCCGGGCATTCATGGCGCAGCAGCGCAGAATGGTCGATACTTCACTGACATGAAATTCTGGCCCATCTTTTTTTCGCTGTGGGTGTTGTCGCCGGTTCTGCACGCGCAAGACGATGCGACACGCAAACTGGAACTGCGCGAGACCGAGCAGCGTGCGTGGATCGCCCGCACACGTATTGCACACGATGCCCATTTCAATGCGCAGGAAATCGCCTGCTACCAGCGATTTGCGGTCAATGATTGCCTGCTGGAGAGCCGCAGGGCGCAGCGCGAGGTGATGGGTGACCTGCGCCGCCAGGAGATCCTGATCAACGATGCGCAGCGAAAGCGCCGGGCGGCGCAGCAGTTGTTGCGCACCGACGAGAAACTGTCGGCACCCCCACGTTGACACGGGCCGGCCGGCTCAGCCGTCCAGCGGTTCGAGCTTGATCGCCACCAGCGACAGATTGTCGCCCGAGCCCATGGCGCGCGCACGCGCCTTTTCGATCAGGAATTCCGCAGCCTCGCGCGCCGACAACCGGCCAAGCACATCGGCCATCTCCTGGTCGTTGAAATAGTGCCAGACACCGTCACTGCAGGCCAGCAGGGTGTCGCCTTCGCGCAGGCGCGGAATGAAGTGGATGTCTACCGGGGGTTCGGTCTCGGTTCCGAGGCAGCCCATCAGGATATTGGATTGCGGATGGACGTTGGCTTCTTCTTCGGTGATCTCGCCACGCTTGACCAGCATCTGCACATACGAGTGGTCGGTTGTGCGACGGACCAGGCGTCCACCCTGGTAATGGTAGATCCGCGAATCACCCGAATGGGCCCAATGGCAGTCGCCACCGGCATTGATGACGAATGCCGCAATGGTGCTGTGGGGTTCTTCTTCGGATGAGATGGCGGTCAGCTTGATGACCACATGGGCTTCGCGCGCAACCTGCATCAGCATCGCGGCGGCATCGTCGCTTTCAGGCGAATAACGTTCGAACAACTGGCGCGCCGTCATGATGACCTGGTCGGATGCCTTGCGCCCGCCGCTGCGGCCACCCATGCCGTCGGCTATCACGCCCATCACGCAGCCGTTGACCCGCGGATGGTTCAGCAGGGCGACCCTGTCCTGCTGGTAGTCCCGGTCGCCCTTGTGGATGCCAGTTGCTGCGGTCAGTCGGTAACCATTGGTCATTTTTGCGCCGTCAAGGAACCGTGGCTCGTAAAAAGCGGGACAATCCCGGCTGTCTTCAGCCTTGTGCCACCGTGACTCCACGGCAGTGCTGCTGCGGCTGATTCTAGACCCAACCCGTGGACTCCGACCTACATTCTCCCGAGCGCCGACTGATCGAGCTGACGATGGCGCATGCCGACCTGGACGCGCTGATCGACGCCGCTGCACGGGTCCTGCCGCTCGATGAACTCGCCATGCGCCGGCTCAAGAAGCGCAGGCTGGCGCTGCGCGATGAACTGCAGCGTCTGCAATCACAACTCTCGCCTGACACACCGGCCTGAAGATGGATTTGCGCGATCAGGTGAACCAGGCATTCGCCCCCGATGGGGTGTTGTCGCGCATGGTGCTGGACTTCCGCCCGCGCAGCGGCCAGCTTGAGATGGCACAGGCCATTGCCGAGACCATCGACAGTGGCGGCACGCTGGTCGTCGAAGCCGGCACCGGCGTCGGCAAGACGTATTCCTACCTGGTGCCGGCCCTGCTCAGCGGAACCCGCGTGTTGTTGTCGACCGCGACCAAGACCTTGCAGGACCAGCTGTTCGGGCGCGATCTGCCGCAGTTGGTGAAGGCGCTGGGTCTGCCTTTGCGAACTGCCTTGCTCAAGGGCAGGGGAAGCTATCTGTGCCTGCACCGGATGGAACTGGCGCGGCAAAGCCCGGCGCTGGAGGACCGCACGCTGATGCGCACCCTGGCCAAGATCGAACAGTGGTCGCAGTCCACCCGCACCGGTGACCTGGCCGAACTTCCCGGCCTGGACGAGCGCTCCCCGGTGCTGGCGCATGTCACTTCGTCGCGCGAGAACTGCCTGGGTGCGTTATGCCCGAAATTCCGTGCCTGCCATGTGAACCTTGCGCGGCGCGAGGCGCTGGCCGCAGATGTCGTGGTGATCAATCACCACCTGTTTTTCGCCGATCTTGCGGTGCGGGAATCGGGCATGGCTGAATTGCTGCCCACGGTGCAGACCGTGGTGTTCGACGAGGCCCATCAGCTCAACGAGACCGGGCTGCAGTTTCTGGGGCGGCAAATGTCGACCGGGCAGGTGATCGATTTCGCGCGTGACCTGCTCGCTGTCGGTCTGCAGCAGGCCCGCGGCTTGGTCGACTGGCCGGAGACAGCTGCGCAAGTCGAGCGCGCAGCGCGTGATCTGCGCATGCTGGCCGGCCGCATGCCGGCATCGAGCCGCCTGCGCTGGGCGGGTTCGGC
>JAGPBF010000299.1 GCA_018063505.1 Rhodoferax sp. | reverse complement strand
GCCCTGGAGAATCCCACCAGCGGCAGTGTGCGAATCCTCGGACGCGACATGGCCACGCTGGACGCACCCAGCCTGCGCCATGCGCGGCGCGACTTCCAGATGGTGTTCCAGGATCCGTACGGATCGCTGGACCCGCGCCAGACGGTGTTGCGCATCGTCACCGAGCCGCTGCAGGCGCAAGCCGACACGACGAAAGACGCGCAGGCGCGCAAGGCCAGGGAAGTGCTGTTGTCAGTGGGCCTGCGCGCCACCGACCTGGAAAAATATCCGCATGAATTCTCCGGCGGCCAGCGCCAACGCATCGCGATTGCCCGCGCACTGATCACCCGCCCGCGGCTGATCGTCGCCGACGAGCCGGTCAGTGCGCTCGATGTGTCGGTGCAGGCGCAGGTGCTCAACCTGATGCAGGACCTGCAGGCCGAGTTCGACGTCACCTACCTGCTGATCAGCCATGACCTGGCCGTCGTCGACCACCTGTGCGCCGAAGTGGCCGTTGTTTTTCAAGGCCGGATTGTCGAGCGCGGCACACCGCAAACCCTGTTCCGCAATGCCGCGCATCCGTACACCCGCGCCTTGCTCGATGCGGTGCCACGTATGGAACCACGTGCCCAAGGGGCTGTGCGCCAGCGCACGCACACGGTTGAACCACGCATCCAGTTGCCAGCCGCCTGCCCCTATGCGCATCGCTGCCCGAATGCCCAGGCCCGCTGTGATGCCGAGCGCCCCGTGCTGCAAGAGCTGGCGCAAGGCCATCTGGTGGCATGCCATTATCCGCAAACGACCGGCGTGGCCGCCAGTGGGCACACGGCTGCTACCGTATCCACCGCGTGATGGCGTACGGCAGCGCAACCTGGCATCCGTCTCCATGGCCATGGCAAGGGATTTCCATGATGCCGAACGCTACCCTGACCGTTGTCGACATGCTATTGTTCGAATTTGCCACCGCGCAGTGTTGCGGTGATCCGGAATCCCCATAAAAGGAAAACACCATCATGGTCAATCGCCGCTCTGTACTCACCTCCTCCGTCGCCACCGCCGCGCTGGCCAGTGTGCCGTTCGCTGCTCATGCACAATCGAAAAAAGATACGCTGACAGTGGGCATGGCCCTCGAACCTTCGCCCGGCCTGGATCCGACCGGTGGTGCGGCGCAGTCGATATCCGAAGTCACGCTGTACAACGTCTTCGAGACACTGACCAAGATCAACGAAGACGGCACGGTATCGCCGCTGCTGGCCGAGAGCTGGGAGATTTCGCCCGACCTCAAGAGCTACACCTTCCGCTTGCGCAAGGGCGTCAAGTTTCACAATGGCGAGCCGTTCAATGCAGCCGCTGTCAAGTTCTCGTTCGAACGCGCCGCTGCCGAAAAAAGCATCAACAAGGACAAACGCAAGTTCGCAGCCCTGACCAGCGTGGCCGCGATCGACGAACACACGGTGGTGATCCTGAACTCGGAACTCGATCCGAACTTCCTGTTTGGCCTTGGCACCGGAACCGCCGTGATCGTCGAACCCAAGAGTGCCGAGACCAACGCCACCAAACCGGTAGGGACCGGCCCGTTCAAGCTCGACGCATGGAACAAGGGCTCCTCGGTTGTATTGTCCAAATGGGATGGTTACCGCAATGCCGCCGCGATCAAGCTCAAGAAGGTCACTTTCCGCTTCATCAGCGATGCGGCCGCCCAAGCTGCCTCGGTACTGGCGGGCGACGTCGACGTGTTTCCACGCATAGCCACACGTGTGGTGCCGCAGTTCAAGAGCAACCCGAAGTTCCAGTTGCTGGTCGGCAACTCGCAGGGCAAGACCATCCTGACGATCAACAACAAGAAGAAACCGCTTGACGACGTTCGGGTTCGCCGCGCCATTCTGGCCGCGATCGATCGCAAGGCGGTGGTCGAAGGCGCGGCCGATGGTTTTGGCTCGCCGATCGGCAGCCACTATGTGCGTGGCTTGCCCGGTTTCATCGACACCACGGGCATCAACCCGTTCAATATCGAAAAGGCCAAGGCACTGCTGGCCGAGGCCGGCGTCAAGACGCCGCTGAATCTGTCGCTCAAGTTGCCGCCACCGGCTTATGCGCGCCAAGGCGGAGAAGTCATTGCCGCACAACTGGCCAAGATCGGCATCGTGGCCAAGCTGGAGAACGTCGAATGGGCCCAATGGCTCAGCGGCCCGTTCAAGACCGGCGACTTCGACCTGACGATCGTGTTGCACGTCGAACCGTTCGACCTGGGCAACTACACCAACCCCGATTACTACTGGGGCTACAACAACCCGAAATTCAACGCGTTGTACAAGAGGATCAACAACGCACCACGGGCGGACGAGCGCAACAAATTGCTGGGCGAGGCACAGCAGATGCTGGCCAACGACGCGGTCAATGGTTTTCTGTTCCAGCCACAGCTGCCTACCGTTGCAGACAAGCGACTCAAGGGCGTATGGAAAGACATGCCGACCTTTGTCAACGACTTGTCGACCATCTACTGGAGCTGAACGGATCCCCGCGCGGGAGCCTCGCTGCTTCGGTAGTGGGAGGCGGACCGGCGGCGTCCCGATCGCGTGGCAACATCGGGCCATAACCAAGCGGCGATGGCCCGCATCAGGGAGCGACCATGAAGGACTGGCTGGGCAACCCGGTCCATTTGCAAGACCCGGCCAGCCTGGCCGCGCTGAACGACTTCGTCGACGGATTTCTGCGCTGCGAAGCGCGTGCCGTCAACGTGCTGGCACTGGCCGAATCGGACCGTAGCGCCATTGCCCAGGCCTATTGCGCAGCACTGCACATGTTTGCAGAGTCGCGCGATGGCCCCGTCAATGCACGCCCATTCATCGACGCGGCAATCACGGCGGCACCGCGCGCCAGTGCGCGCGAGCGCCAGTTCGTCGCTGCCATCGCGGCGTGGGTCGACGGTGATCTGGCAGGGGCGGTCAGCCTGCATCAGGAACTGGCCCGGAGCCATCCGCGTGACCTGGTCTCGGTCAAGCTGGGCCAATACCATCTGTTCAACCAGGGCGACGCGCCCGGCATGTTGCGACTGGCGCTGCAAGCACTGCCCGCTGCAACCGATGTGGCACAGATGCACGGCATGGCCGCTTTCGGCTGGGAACAATGCCATCTGATGGTGCAGGCCGAAGCCGCCGGCCGCACGGCCCTGGCCATGACACCGCGCGAACCGTGGGCCCAGCACGCACTGGCCCACGTGATGCTGACCCAGGGCCGACTGCACGAAGGCCGGCAGTTCATGCGCCAAGCCAGCACCACCTGGACCGGCCTGAATTCCTTCATGCAAACCCATAACTGGTGGCATCTGGCGTTGTTCGAGATCGACCTGGGCCATGCCGACGTGGCCTTGCAGTTGTACGACCGCCAGGTCTGGGGTGTCGCCAAGGCCTATACCCAGGACCAGATCGGCGCCGTTTCCCTGCTGGCACGGCTGGAGCTGGCGGGCGTCGACGTCGGCGACCGCTGGCAGGACGTCGCCGACCACCTGCTCAGCCGGGCCGCCGACCAGGTTCTGCCGTTTCTCGACCTGCAATACCTTTATGGACTGGCGCGTGCCGGCAGGCCACAGGCCGAAACCCTGCTGCGCAACATCGAAGCACATGGTCTGAGGCAAGGCGGCGCCACGAACGCATGCAACACCCAGGCCATGCAGGTCTGGCGGGATGTCGCCACGCCTGCCGCCTACGGCCTGATGGCCCACGCACAAGGCCAGCATGCGCGCGCAGTAGAAGGCCTGGGTCTGGCCTTGCCGAGGTTATTGCAGATCGGCGGCAGCCACGCCCAGCGCGACCTGTTCGAACAGATCCACCTCGATGCCATGGTGCACTGCGGTCAATGGGGCGGGGCCCAGCAAATGGTGCAACAGCGCTGCAACAACCAGCCGCAATCGCGCCGCCTGCAGCAACAGGCCCGGAGAATCTATTCGGCGCTGGGAATCGACATCGCCGCGGCCTGAGCGGCGGTGTTCTGGGCAGCCTTGATC
>JAGPBF010000300.1 GCA_018063505.1 Rhodoferax sp. | reverse complement strand
GTACGGGGCTGCGGCGCGATGCCGGGTCAGCCAAGCCGGATCGGCACGAAGATCTTGTCGCCTTCGCGCTGGATCAGCAATGCCACGGACTTGGTCGACTTGGCCACGATGGCGCGGACCTGTTCCAGGTCTTTGACCGGCGTACCGTTCACTGCCAGTACCACATCGCCAGGGGCGATGCCGGCACGTTCGGCCGCACCTGCGACGGCTTCAACCACCAGGCCGTCGGTAACGCCGGACGCCTGGCGTTCGTCCGGCTGCAGTGGTCGCAGCGCCAGGCCCAGCCGGCCCTGGTTGGCACTCGCGTCGCTGCTGGCCACCTGCTGCGCATTCTCCTTGGCGCTGCCAAGGCTGGCGGTGATGTCACGCGCTTCGCCCTTGCGCCAGATCTCGAGATTGATCTTGTCGCCCGGCGAGGCAAGGCTGATGATGGCAGGAAGGTCGCCCGAAGAACCAATCACCTTGCCATCGATCTTGCGGATCACATCACCGGTCTGCAGGCCGGCCTTGTCGGCCGGACCCCCTTTTTCGACCGACGAGACCAGTGCGCCTTCAGGCTTGTCCAGCTTGAACGAGTCGGCCAGCGCCTGGTTGACCTCCTGGATCACGACGCCCAGGCGTGCGTGTTCGACCTTGCCGGTGGCAACGATCTGGTTCTTGACCTTGAGCGCCACATCGATCGGAATCGCGAACGAAAGGCCCTGGTAACCGCCGGTGCGGCTGTAGATCTGCGAGTTGATGCCGATCACCTGTCCACGGGTGTTGAACAGCGGACCGCCCGAGTTGCCCGGATTCACCGCCACATCGGTCTGGATGAAGGGCACTGCGCTGTCGTCGGGCAATGAGCGGCCCTTGGCGCTGACGACGCCGGCAGTCACCGTGTTTTCGAAGCCGAACGGCGACCCGATGGCCAGCACCCATTCGCCGACCCGCAGGTCCTGGATGTTGCCGGTGGTGACGGTGGGCAGGTCCTTCGCGTCGATCTTGAGCACCGCGATGTCGGTCTTGGGGTCGCTGCCCAGTACTTTGGCGACAAATTCACGCCGATCGGTCAACTTCACGGTCACATCGGTGGCGTTGTGCACCACATGCGCGTTGGTCAGGATGATGCCGTCTGCACTGACGATGAAACCCGAACCCTGTCCGCGTGTGGGCATCTCGCGTTGCTGCTGCTGGCCCGGCCCTTGCTGGAACCGGCGGAAAAATTCCTGGAACGGATCTCCGCTGAAAGGTGTGGCGCCGGCCATCGGACTCTCGTTCGACGTCTTGGTCATCCCGCTGACGCTGATATTGACCACTGCCGGGCCGTTTTCGGTGGTGATGCGGGAAAAGTCAGGCAGTGCCATCGGCGTATTCGGGGTGGCCGCAGCCATCACAGCTGCGACCGATGGCGCCGCATGGGCGCCGCGCACGCTCTGAACCGCAGTGACGCCAGCGCCCCCGATGACGCCGGCCGTGATCAGTGCCAGAACCAGGCGCGAGGATTTGAGGGATATTTGTTTCATGGTGACTCCTGGGGAGGGAATTGCGATGAATGGAATATGCGCGCCGGGGCTTATGTCGGGCTTAAACCAATGCGGCACTCCCGCCGCGGCGGGACCAGGCTGCGGATCAGTGCGCTTTGCGAAACTCGATATAGTCTCGTCCGCAACTTTGCCAATTTCCCGCTGGCAATCGGAAGATGGAGAACCTCACGTGCGCCCAGAGTTCCTGATCACTTGTTGCCTTGCGGGCTGCGCCGGGTGCCGCTGAAGTTGCGCCTGCGCCAGCGTGCGCGCCAACTCGGCCCCGGCCTGATCACAGGCGCCGCGGATGACGACCCCAGCGGCATCGCCACGTATTCGCAGGCAGGCGCGCAGTTCGGCTTCGCGATGCTGTGGACCGTCGTGTTCACGTTGCCGCTGATGGCGGCGATCCAGATCGTCAGCGCCCGGATCGGCTACGTCACCCGGCGTGGCCTGACAGCCAACATGAAAGCGGCGTTTCCGCGCCCGGTGGTGTTGGCCGTGGTGGGCATGTTGCTGGTGGCCAATACGCTCAATATTGCGGCCGACATCGCGGCCATGGCCGAGGCGCTGCGCTTGCTGGTGGGTGGCTCGGCCCATGTCTATGCGGTGACCTTCGGCCTGCTGTGCCTGATGCTGCAGGTGTTCCTGCCGTTCCACTTGTATGTGCGCTGGCTCAAGTGGCTGACGCTGGCGTTGCTGGCTTACGTGGCCGTAGCGTTCATGCTCAAGCTCGACTGGTGGCAGGTCATGGGGCAGATCGTCCGGCCGCAGTTCCCGGCGGGTGTCAGCGGACATGATCTGCTGCTGATGGTGGTGGCCGTATTCGGCACGACCATCAGCCCTTACCTGTTCTTCTGGCAGGCGGCGCAGGAGGTGGAGGAGGCCGGTGTCGGTCCGGCCCATTCGGCGGCAAGGGTGCGGCACCATTTGCGCCGCATCAAGTTCGACACCATCTCTGGCATGGCGTTTTCCAATCTGGTGGCGTTTTTCATCATTCTGAGTACCGCGGCCACGCTGCATGCATCCGGATTGACCGATATCCAGACCTCGGCGCAAGCGGCGCAGGCCTTGCGCCCGATCGCTGGCGATTTCGCGTTCCTGTTGTTCGGTCTGGGCATCATCGGCACCGGCATGCTGGCGGTGCCGGTGCTGGCTGGTTCGGCCGCGTATGCGGTCTCTGAAGTCGTCGGCTGGCCGGGCAGCCTGAACCTGCGGCTGGGCAATGACGAAGGCAAGGGCTTTTACGGTGTGATCGCGGCGGCCACACTCGGAGGCGTGATCCTGTGTTTCACGTCGATGGATCCGGTGCGCGAACTGTTCTGGTCGGCGGTGCTCAACGGCGTGATCGCCGTACCGATCATGGCGGTCATGATGCTGCTGGCCTCGCGCCGCGCTACCATGGGCGCCCATGTGATCGGCACGCGCCTGCGCTGGCTGGGCTGGATCGCCACCGCCGTGATGGCGCTGACCGTGCTGGCGATGCTGTTTACGTTATGACGGAGTCTGGTTGCTACCGATGAGAGCTTTGGCCCTGCCGATTCGCGCCCGTCCCCGACTGGTGATTGCCACGCTGGCGGGGGTGTTCGTCGCGGCCGTGTTGTCGCCGTCGATGGGATGGGTCACTCGCGCTTTGCTGGGCTGGAATGTTGGGGTCTGGCTCTACCTGGCATTGATCGGCATGATGATTTTGCGTGCCGACCATACGCACCTCAGGCGCGTCGCTGCCGCCCAGGCCGAAGGAGCGCCGGTGGTGATGCTGGTAGTGGTGTTGGCGGCCATGGTCAGTCTGGCCGGCATCGTGGCGGAATTTTCGGCGGCCAAGGTGCCGGGCGCGTCATATGCCTGGCCGCACCTGCTGTTCGGGTTGATCACCGTGACCGGGTCCTGGCTGCTGATTCCCACCGATTTCACGATGACTTACGCCAGCGCCTTTTATGGCGCCAGCAAGCGAGGCCTGGTGTTTCCGGACACCGATCCGACATTCGAGCCGCAATACAGTGACTTCCTGTATTTTGCGTTCACGATAGCCGTGGCGTCTCAAACGGCCGATATTGCGGTTGCGTCGCCCGCGATGCGGCGCCTGGTACTGCTTCATGCGGTCGTGTCGTTTGCATTCAACACCGCAATCCTGGCCTTTGCGATCAACATGGCGGCCAGCATGTTCTGACGCGCAGTGCCTTTTGCCGGGTAGTTTATCGGCTGCGCGCGCAAACCAGGGCTCAGCCTGGCCCATGGTGTCGGCGCCAGTATCTCCACGCGAAATGGCCGAGCCCGGCCAGCACGATCAGTGCCATGACCGTTTCCTCGATCCGGTGCAGGTCGTCGAACACCCACTGCAATGCATTGCCGAACTGGTAACCCAGTGTCGTGATCAGCACGGCCCAGATCGCGGCGCCGATGAGATTGAGCCAGGCGAATCGCAGCGGCGCAACCCGCAAGGCGCCGATCACGATAGGCCCGGCAACGCGCAGTCC
>JAGPBF010000298.1 GCA_018063505.1 Rhodoferax sp. | reverse complement strand
TCCGGGCAGGGGCGGCCGGCCAGCGTGGTGGTGACGCGGCCGCCGGCCGGGTTCTGCAGCACGCCCATTTCGCGCACCGGGTAGCCCTCTTCGTCGAGCACGCCGAGCATGGCATAACGGTGGATGATCAGGCGCGCGATATAGGCCACGGTCGAGGGCCAGACCTGCTGGCGGCGTTCGCCGGGTACGAAGGCCATGAAGTGGCCCAGCGGCTCGGCATAGTTGAGCAGCTTGCGCAGCTTCATGCCGATCCAGGCCGGGTCGATCACGCGCATGTCCAGTGACAGCAAGCGCGCCAGACCGTCGAGTGCGCGCGGATAGTTGCCCGAAAATCCGACCGCGCACGGACGCGTGACCGACGGTCCGTCGTGTTGTGCCAGCGTGATTTCCTTGAGCGTCAGCGTGAAGCGCTCGCCGCTGGCCGGGTTGTCCACATCCACCGCCCAGGCCAGCGTGCCGCTGGTCCCGGTCATCGGCTCCTCGCGGCTGAACATCGCGTCGAGCACGGGTGTCGGAGCGCCGTTGCCCTCCAGCGCGTGCAGCTGCTCGCAGCGCCAGCGGATCACCGCGGCAGTGGCCGCCACCACGCCGGGGAACAGGCGCATCTCGCCATTGGGCGGGAACGGCATCTCGAAGCTGCGTTCCTCGGCCACCGTTGCCAGGGCATCGAGCTTGAGTTGCAGCCAGGCCGCGTCGTTCGCACGCAGGTCCATCGACAAGGTCTTGGCCAGCGCGCCCAGGCCGCGGGGTTGCTCGGCGCCGTTGACCCAGACCTCGAACGGCCGTGGCGCGCCGCCTTCCTGCGACGCCAGTTCGCCGACAAACAGCGCGAAGTCGCCGAACGGATGGTGCACCATGAAGGTCCAGGCCGGGTTGCCGGCCGGCAGTTCCGGCCGGCCGGGCCAGCGCAGCGACGACAACACCGGCGCCGGCAGGCCTTCGAGCGCCAGACGGCGATTCGCATCATTGATCTGCAGTGCCTGCGCCGGCACCGGTGCATCAGTGTGCAGCACCGAGCCGAGCACCGTGTTGGGCCGGTAGGTTGCCAGGCCCTTCAGACCGGAGGTCCAGGCCTGCATGTACAGATCCTGGAAATCCGCATACGGATAGTCGACCGGCACGTTGACGGTCTTGGAGATCGCGGTGTCGATATAGGGTGCGACTGCTGCCACCATCGCGGCGTGGGCTTGTGCACTGAGCTCGAGTGCCGTCACGAAAGCAGCTGGCAGCGCCGTGTCTTCGCCGTGCAGATGGCGGAACAGGCGCCAGGCGTGGTCCTGCACCGCATATTCCTTGAAGCCGCCATCGGGCATGCGTTTCTTGCGTGAATACGTCCAGCTGAACGCCGGCTCGATGCCGTTGCTGGCGTTGTCGGCAAACGCCAGGCTGATGGTGCCGGTGGGAGCGATCGACAACAGGTGCGAGTTGCGCAGGCCGTCGCGGCGGATCCGGTCTTTCAAGGCCTGCGGCAGCCGCGATGCGAAGCTGTGACCGCTCAGGTACAGGTCGGCGTTGAACAGCGGGAAGGCGCCGCGTTCCAGGGCCAGCGCACTGGAAGCCGCATAGGCCGCGTCGCGCAATGACTTGCTGATATGGGTGGCCATCGCACGCGCCGCGTCGCTGTCGTAGTGCAGTCCGAGCATGATCAGTGCGTCGCCCATGCCGGTGAAGCCCAGCCCGACACGCCGCTTGTTGCGCGCCTCCTCGTGTTGCTGCGGCAGCGGCCAGACCGTGATGTCGAGCACGTTGTCGAGCATGCGCGTGGCCACGGCCGCGAGTTCGGCGAACCCGGCGTCGTCGAACCTGGCCTGCGGGCTGAACGGGTCGTGCACGAAACGCGTCAGGTCGATCGAACCCAGGCAACAGCAACCGTATGGGGGCAAGGGTTGCTCGCCGCAGTTGTGCAGCATCAGGCCATTGGCGTCGAACGCGTGCATATGTTCGACGGTTACGTCGAACACCGGCTCCATGCCGGCGGGAACAATCGCTTCGACCTCTGCCACGAAACGCTCGGCGTTCAGGCTGCGCCGGTACGATGCCAGCCGCGCCTGCAGGCGCTCGGCTTTGGCGCTGTCTTCGAAGCCGATGCGTTCTGCAAACACCGGCAGGTTGTCTCCGCTGATGACCAGTTCGTGCAGCGGCTGCTGCGGATAGTCACGCCTGCCGCCGCGCCCGTCGGGCAGTCGGCCCACCAGTGTGGGTTTGCGATCCCGATAAATGGTGGACGCGATGCCCAGTCGCAGCAACATGCGTTGCGCGGCTTCGAGCGCCTTGGCATCGACCTGGGTCAAGCGGACGCTGACGCCTTTCTCCTGCGTGCCCTGGACCGAGCCGTCGGCGTCGAACAACCCACGCAACAGGCCGCGGCAGAAGTCGGAAGAGGCCGCTTCCATCGCGGGTGTGATGGTTTTGTGTCCGGGCGCAGCACCGAGTTCGAGTGCCAGCTTGCGCAGTGCGCCGCTGACCAGCCGAAATTCGCCCCGGCCATGCACGCGCCGTTGCCAGCCACGGAAGTCGGAACGGTGGGGCAGCGTCATGGCCGCCAATTCGGCGGCACGCATGATGCCACCGGCACTATGGTCGAAAGCCGCCGGCGCGCCACTGACGGCACGTAATTCCGGCGCCCAGGCCGACAAAACGGCCTTGTCGGTCTTGAGGGTTCCGTCGCCGATCAGCAGACCGATCAGGTAACCCTCGGCCTCGGTGTGTTGCCCCTCCCAGCCATTGTGGGCGCGGTGGTTGTGCAACACCAGTTCGTCGCCGGGCTGAATCTGCGCTACCGTCGTCCAGGCGCTTTCGATCAGATAACGTGTCTTGCGCGTGACGCGCCGTACCGGATGGTCGGCCGTGACCCGCAGTGCATGGCCTTGCCTTGTTTGCAGGTGGAACACGGGTTTGACACCGGTCGGGAAGAACCCTTCGGACTCGGTCCGGTAGACCTTGCCATCGACCAGCGCCAGAAAAGGCTGTCCGACCAGATCCGCAACCTGGCGCGCGCCGTCACCGGTCATGACCCAGGTGTCGGCGGTCACACACGGATTCGTACTCGCAATCGTTTCGCAATACTGCAGGTTGTTGTCGTTGTTGATGCGGTCCAGGAACAATACACCGGGTTCGGCATGGTCGTAGGTGGAACGCATGATCTGGTCCCACAACACCCGCGCCGGCAGTTTGCGGTAGACCCAGTACGGGTTGCCTTCGGCAGGTGTCACGGCATACGCACCGGCCTGCTTTTGCGCCGTGCCCGGTTCGGCGCGGTGCACCAGTTCGATTTCTGCATCGGCTTGCACCGCCTGCATGAACGCGTCGGTGATGCCCACCGAGATATTGAAATTGCTCAATTCGCCGCGGTCCTTGGCTCGGATGAATTCCTCGATGTCCGGATGGTCGCAGCGCAGCACCCCCATCTGCGCGCCGCGCCGCGCGCCGGCGGACTCGACCGTCTCGCAGGAGCGATCGAACACCTGCATGTAACTCACCGGGCCCGAGGCACTGCTGCGCGTGCTGCCGACCCAGGCGCCACGCGGGCGGATGCGCGAGAAGTCGTAGCCGACACCACCACCCTTGCGCATGGTCTCTGCGGCCTGCGTCAGCGCGATATAGATGCCGGGAAAGCCGTCCTCGTCATGGGCGATCGAGTCGCCCACCGGCTGCACGAAGCAGTTGATCAGCGTGGCCGACAGATTGGTGCCGGCGGCCGACTGGATCCGGCCCGCCGGCAGGAAGCCGCTTTCCAATGCCTGCAGAAAGCGCGCTTGCCAATGCGTGCGCTGTGCAGGTTCCTCGGCCTGGGCCAGTGCCTGCGCAACGCGCCGGTTCACGTCGGTGATCGACAATTCGCCGTCCTTGGCGTATTTTTCCAGCAGGACTTCCTCGCTGATCGATTGCGCACTCAGTGCCACAGGGGCGGTTCGGGTTTTTGACATGGTGATGGTCGGTGTTTCCAGGTTCGTTGCGAAAAGCATATTGCAAGGGCGCAGCATAAGC
>JAGPBF010000116.1 GCA_018063505.1 Rhodoferax sp. | reverse complement strand
GTGTCATGCAGTGTTCTCCTTCAGACCGTGGTGACGGACTGCGCTGCGGGGCCAGCGGCCGACTTGCCGCTGCGGCGTCGGCGCGTCAGATGCAGGATCAACGCCAGGCCCGCACCCAACATTGCGAACTGTTCCGGTTCCGGTACCGGGGCGGTCACCGCCGCAAAATGCATGACGCCGACAGCCTCGAGATCGAAGCCGGCACTGCCGGTCGTTTTGTAGGGGTCGTAGACCCGGTTCGGCATGCCCGGGAAGTCATCGAACTCGGTGCCGTTGCCGAGCACGTCCACGATGCGGACGTACTGCACGTTGCCCAGATCCAGCCCGGACGTGCCTGCGAGTGCGCTCAGGTCGAACGGCGTACCGTAGCCAGCGCGGTACTTGCCGGCGAAGCCTTCGTAGAAGGTGTTGCTGCTACCGTTCACCAGCGGGCCGCCCAGGTTGGTCGGGTCGACATTCCCAAATGCGTTCACGGGTCCGGGTGTCAGCGAATATGCCGGAAACCGGAAGAAGTCGACGCCATTGGACGACACCTCGACACGTGCGAGTTCGAGAAAGGTATCGCTGAATGAATTCTCGAAGACCGCGAAGTCGGCGCCCTCACCGTCGAAGATGCTGCCGCCGAACGTCAGCGTGATGCTGCCGCCATTGCCCAGTGACACGATGTCGCCCGAGCCACCCACGGCCGCGCCGAGTGCCTTTTCCGGACTCTTCCACGTGGCAACCAGATCGGTGCCCGGCAGGTAGTTCAGATAGCCAGTGGCCCAGTGGGTGATGCCGGGGCTGCTCATGCTGACGGCGTTGGATCCAGGTTGACCGGCAGCCGGCGTGAATGGGCCGGCGGCCATGCCGGCGCCGGAGACGAGTGCCGCGACAGCGGCGATGAGGATGTGATGACGCATGATGTTTTCCGATGCAGTGGCCCCACTGGCCACTGAAAGCCGAAGAAACCGATCGATGCGTCTGGAACAAAGCGTAGCGAAAAGAAGTGCAGCCCAAGGGATGACCCGCTCCCACATAGCGCCTTGCTGCCCGCCGCAGCAAACGGAACCCAACTCCAGGCCGGTCTCCGGGCTCGCGAGCAATTCCGGCTTCGCCTTCCCATGCATCCTGCACAGTGGCATAGTGAATCCGGCTGTCTCGCCTACCGTTGCGGGGGCAGCGTCGGTGTGGCAGACCCTGAGGGGTATGCGCGCCGAACTTCCCGATTATCCCGGGACGCGAATGCGTCCAAGGCACCTGAGGCAGCGGCAGTATAGCCGAGGGTTGTGCACGATTTCACGGACACGCGCGAGCGCAGTCGGACGGGCGCATGCCGCGACCGGTGTCTGGTGCCCGCCAGCGGAGTTCATACAATCGGCGCTCCCCATCGACCAGACATCCGGACTCCCAGCATGACAATCAAGAGCGACAAATGGATCCGCCACATGGCGCAGACCACCGGCATGATCGAGCCGTTCGAGCCCGGACAGATCCGCGAGCGCGACGGCCAGAAGATCATCAGCTACGGCACCAGCAGTTACGGATACGACATCCGCTGCGCGCCAGAATTCAAGGTGTTCACCAACATCCACAGCACGGTGGTGGATCCGAAGAACTTCGACGCCAAGAGTTTTGTCGATTTCAACGACGACGTCTGCATCATTCCGCCCAACAGCTTCGCGCTGGCGCGCACGCTCGAGTATTTCCGTATCCCGCGCAATGTGCTGACGATCTGCCTGGGCAAGAGCACCTATGCGCGCTGCGGCATCATCGTCAACGTGACGCCGTTCGAGCCCGAATGGGAAGGTTATGTGACGCTGGAGTTCTCCAACACCACGCCGCTGCCGGCCAAGATCTACGCTGGGGAAGGTTGTGCCCAGGTGTTGTTCTTCGAGAGTGACGAGGCCTGCGAGACCAGCTACAAGGACCGGGGCGGCAAGTACCAGGGCCAGCAGGGGGTGACACTTCCACGCGCCTGACGGGGGCGGTCATGCTGGCTGCGGTCGTGGTGTCAATGGGTCGCGCCGGCGCCGATCTTGATGTCTTGCGGCGTGGCCAGTGCGCTTTCGATGGCAATACGCAATCCGGTCCGCATCTCCTCCAGACTCATGGACGGTGTGCCGTCCTTGGGCAGGGCGGGAAGATGGATGAAACCGCCCCGCACGCTGACCAGCGCCCGGCGCCGCTGCAGGTCGTGCATCAGGCCGTAGAACACATGGTTGCAGACGAAGGTGCCGGCGCTCTGGGACACTTCAGCCGGCAAGCCGGCGTTGGTCAGGTCGCGTAACATGGCCTTGATCGGTAAACTGGTGAAATAGGCGGGTTGTCCGCCGCTCACTACGGGTTTGTCCACCGGCTGGGCGCCGGCGTTGTCTGCGATACGGGCATCGGCCACATTGATGGCGACGCGCTCGAGCGAGATCACCCGGCGTCCGTTGGCTTGGCCGACGCAGATCACCAGTGCAGGATGGTGCTCGCGCACCAGATCCATCAACTCTTCGAGCGAGGTATTGAAGACAGTCGGCAGTTGTGCAGCAACCACCCCGTGCCCGGCAATGCGTTCACCGTGCAGCGCCTGCACTGCCTCCCAGCTGGAATTGCTGTCGTCACCGCCAAATGGCGAAAAGCCGGCCAGCAACACGATGGCGCGCGGCGTAGCGCGGTTGGGAACGGGGGCAAGCCAGCCCGGCTTGGACGTCGATGCCGCAGGTTTTCGTAACATGGCGGCAATGTAACGTGAATTTACACGAATAGGGGTGTTTCATGAAATGGGAAGGTAACCGCCAGTCAGATAACGTCGAAGACCGCCGTGCCTCTGGCGCGGGACCGCGCCGCGGCATTCCAGGCGGGCGCAGCATCGGCATCGGAACCATCGCCATCGCGTTGGTGGGTGGCTGGGTATTGGGCATCAACCCGCTGACGATTCTGGGCATGCTCAGTGGCGATGGTGGTTCGGTGGTGCAGCAGCAGGAACCGGCCGCGCGACCACCGGCGGACGACAGCATGGCGCGTTTCGTGTCGACCGTGCTGGCCGACACCGAGGATGTCTGGAAAGACCAGTTCAGCCGCAGCGGGGCCCAATACCAGGAACCGCGTCTGGTGCTGTTTCGCGGCGCGACGCCGACGGCCTGCGGTACCGGCCAGTCGGCGATGGGGCCTTTCTATTGTCCTGGCGACCAGAAGGTCTACATCGACCTGGTGTTCTACGAGACGCTGCGCACCCGCCTGGGCGCGCCCGGTGACTTCGCGCAGGCCTACGTGATCGCGCACGAGGTCGGCCACCATGTGCAGAACCTGCTGGGCATCACCACCAAGATGGATCAGGCGCGCCAGCGCGTGAGCAGCACCGAATACAACGCCCTGAGCGTGCGCCTTGAATTGCAGGCCGACTGCCTGGCGGGCGTCTGGGCCCACCATGCGCAGCGGTCGCGCCAGATCCTGGAGCAGGGCGATGTCGAGGAGGCCATGAATGCCGCGGCCCGCATCGGAGACGATGCCTTGCAGCGTGCGGGCGGCGGCGCAGTGGTGCCTGAGAGCTTCACGCACGGCACCAGCGCACAGCGTCAGCGCTGGTTCGACAACGGCTTGCAGGGTGGCGCGATCAAGGGTTGCGACACGTTTTCGGCACGCAGTCTGTAGCCCTTTTGGGAGGGCTTTCCCCGATAGGGGGATAATGGCGGCTTGCCCGCACCCCGGGCACCACCCGCCCAGGCGCCCAAAACAGGCCCTCGGGTCCGACCTCGCACAGGTATAGATGACCGAACCCGTTACCCCTTCCCGCATCGATTCTTTCGCTCAGCTGCAACTGGCAGCCCCCCTGGCAAAAGCTGTTGCCGAACTGGGCTATGAGAGCATGACGCCGATCCAGGCGCAGGCCATCCCGCAGGTATTGCAGGGGCTGGACGTGATGGGCGCCGCCCAGACCGGTACCGGCAAGACGGCGGCGTTCTCGCTGCCGCTGCTGCAGCGCATGCTGGCACACGAGAACTCCTCGACCTCGCCGGCGCGCCATCCGGTGCGGGCGCTGGTGCTGCTGCCCACCCGCGAGCTGGCCGATCAGGTCGCGCAGGCGATCAAGTCGTATGCCAAATACACCCAACTGCGCTGCACCGTCGTGTTTGGCGGCATGGACATGAAGCCGCAGACGGCTGAGCTCAAGCGTGGCGTCGAGATACTGGTGGCCACGCCAGGACGTTTGCTGGACCATATCGAGGCCAAGAATGCGGTGCTCAACCAGGTCGAATACGTCGTGCTCGACGAGGCCGACCGCATGCTGGACATCGGCTTCCTGCCCGACCTGCAGCGCATCCTGAGCTACCTGCCCAAGCAGCGCACCACACTGCTGTTCTCCGCCACGTTCTCGCCCGAAATCAAACGGCTGGCCGGCAGCTATCTGCAGAATCCGATCACGATCGAAGTGGCGCGGCCCAACGCGGCGGCGTCGACCGTCGAGCAGCATTTTTACAGCGTAGGCGACGACGACAAGCGCCATGCGCTGCACCAGCTGCTGCGCCGCCATGCGGTGACGCAGGCTTTTGTCTTTGTCAACAGCAAGCTCGGCTGCGCACGCCTGGCGCGTTCACTCGAGCGCGAAGGGCTCAAGACCACGGCCTTGCACGGCGACAAGAGCCAGGACGAACGGCTCAAGGCACTCGATGCGTTCAAGAAGGGTGAGGTCGACCTGCTGGTGTGTACCGATGTTGCGGCCCGTGGTCTGGACATCAAGGACGTGCCGGCCGTGTTCAACTTCGACATTCCGTTCAACGCCGAAGACTACATTCACCGCATCGGCCGCACCGGCCGTGCAGGCGCCTCCGGTCTGGCCGTGACCTTTGTCACACGCAGCGATGCGCGACTGGTCGCCGATCTGGAAAAGTTGCTCAAGGCCAAGCTCGAGATCGAGCCGATCGAGTTCGACGAAGACAGCCCAGACATCCGCCGCCAGGGGCGCATCAACGACGGCCGGCGCATGTACAACGTCGACGAGAGCGGCGTGCCGGCAGAGCCCCGCGCCGATGGTCGTGCGCCACGTGGCGAAGGTGGTGCGCAGCGCCGTGAACGTCCAGTCAGGCGTGACCTGGTGCGGCCGCCACCGGTGTCGCGTGATCCGTTCTTCGACAAGCCTTACGAAGAGCCAGGCACGGTGACCGGGGCGCCATCGTGGGAGGCCGATGGCCCGCGTCCGGTGCGCACCATTTCTGCCAATATCAAGACCCGGCGCCGGGTTGCCGCCTTGTTCAAGCCGGAAGTGCCGGTCACCGAGACCGAATCGCAGTCCTGAGCGGGGGCCGCAACGCTGGCCTCTGCAGGTCCCCGAGGGGGCAAGCAGGCTTGGGACGGCCCGCAGCTTTCATGGCAGCGCCGGCCGACGACGCAGCTTCACCCTGGTGGCTGCGCCTGCGCGCAAGGCACCTGAATCAGCTGGGTCGCAAAACCGCGACCCGGCCCCAGTGGGTCTATTCTGGCCGCGCTGAGTCGGCCGCCCCAGACACAACCGGTATCGAGTGACAACACGTCGCTGCGGTCCAGCCAGCCCAGCGTCGACCAGTGGCCGAACGCCACCGTCACATCAGCGCTGTTGCGCCCGGGCGCGTCGAACCAGGGCCAGAAACCCTCGGGCGCAGCATCCGCACCATCCTTGGTTGCGAACTCCATACGGTCGTCGCGCGTGCAAAAGCGCAGCCGGGTCAACACATTGACGATGGCCCGCAGGCGCGGGATGCCGCTGAGCGTGTCGGCCCATTGTGTCGGCGTGTCGGCGTACATCTGATCGAGAAACTCGCCGAAATGCGGTCCGGCCATCAGCTGCGCCACCTCGCCGGCCAGTGCCATGGTCTGGTCAGCTGTCCATGAGGGCAACACACCGGCATGCACCATCAGCAGATCACGCCCGTCGATGCATTCGTGCAGCGCCAGCGGGCGGCTGCGCACCCAGGCCAGCAAGGCCTCGCGATCGGGCGCCTCGAGGATGGCCGTCAAGGTGTCCTTGCGCTGCGGCCGCCGCACGCCGCGCGCGACGGCCAGCAGGTGCATGTCGTGGTTGCCCAGCACGCAGCGGGCAGCATCGCCAAGCTGCATCACACGGCGCAACACGGCCAGCGAGTCCGGGCCGCGGTTGACCAGGTCACCGAGCAACACCAGCTTGTCGCGACTCGGTGAGAAGTCGATTTGGTCGAGCAGGTGCTGCAAGGCGCGATCGCAGCCCTGCACGTCACCGATCAGGTAAAGTCCCATGGTGTTGATTTTGATGCCGGATTCATGGATTTTTTGCTGATCGCCTTTTTGACCCTGCTCAATGGCGTGTTTGCGATGTCCGAACTGGCGCTCACGGCCAGTCGCAAGGCACGTCTGATGGGCATGGCCGATGACGGCGACCAGGGCGCCGCGGCCGCCCTGTTGCTGCTCGAAAACCCGACCCGGTTCCTGTCGTCGGTGCAGGTCGGCATCACGTCGATCGGGGTGCTCAACGGCATCATCGGCGAGGCGGCCTTCAGCGGTGGCCTGTCGTCCTGGCTGCAGACCTTTCACATGGCAACCCGCGTGGCCGACATCTCGGCCACCGCGCTGGTGGTGACTGTCATCACGTTCACCACGATCGTGTTTGGTGAACTGGTTCCCAAACGCATCGGCCAGCTCTATCCCGAGCAGGTGTCGCGCGTGATCGCACGGCCGATGACCTGGGTTGCCAGTATCGCCAAACCGTTTGTCTGGTTGCTCTCTGCCAGCACCCATGGCACGCTCAAGATGCTGCGCATCGACAACGCCGGCAGCCGAGCGGTCACCGAGGCCGAGATCAGCGCCAGTCTGGAGGAGGGGGTCGACGCCGGCGTCATCGAGGAACAGGAACGCCAGATGGTGCAGAACGTGTTTCTGCTCGATGACCGGCCTCTCACGTCGATGATGTTGCCGCGTTCGGACATCAAATGGCTGGACGCCGGCCAGTCCGCCGCAGAGATCCTGGAGCAGCTGCGTGAAGGCGGCGCCAAACGGGCCTTTTCCTGGTACCCGGTGTGCCGCGGTTCACTCGAAAACGTCGTGGGCACGATCAGCCTGGGTAAGCTGATCGAGCTGGGTAAGGAGCACTCGGACACGATCGAGTCGCATGTGCATCCGCCGGTGTTTGTACCCGAAACCCTGTCGGGCATGGAGTTGCTGGAGCAATTTCGCGTCAAGACGGCGCGAATGGTACTGGTGGTCGACGAATACGGCGATGTGCAGGGCCTGATCACGCCGAACGACCTGCTCGAGGCCATCACCGGCGAGTTGCAGCCTTACACGCCGGTCGATGCCTGGGCGACGCCGCGCGACGATGGCAGCTGGCTTATCGATGGCGCGATGCCGGTGGGCGAGTTCAAGGCGCGGCTGGACATTGCCGAACTGCCGGACGAGGAGCGCGGCCGTTACAACACGGTCGCCGGACTGCTGATGGCGGTATCTGGCAGCCTGCCGGCCCAGGGCGACAAGATCGAATGTGCCGGCTGGATGTTCGAAGTCATCGACCTGGACGGGCGGCGCATCGACAAGATGCTGGCAACCCGGCTCACAGAGGAGCAGATTTCGCAGTTTGCCGACGATTGAGCCGGCCGGACCTGGTGGTCAGAGCCAGCCGGCCATTCGATAGGCGGCGAAACCCAGCCACTCGTGCAAGGCCAGCTCCCACAGGCCAGGGCCGTAGTGCAGCGAAAAGTCGAACCACGAATCATGCGGCGTCATGCGGTAGTCGACCGGCCAGGGCGTCACGTTCCAGCCGGCATGTGTGAAGACACCCATCGCACGCGGAAGATGGAACGCCGAGGTCAGCAGCAACCAGCGCTGCGTCTTGTCGACCCCGGGTATCGAGGCGCTCAGCAGCGCGTTCTCGTAGGTGTTGCGCGACGCCGATTCATACACCACCCGGGCGGGGTCCACACCCATCGCGTCAAAGAATACCTTGGCGCGGTGTGCCTCGCTGGTGCCTTCGCCGGAGATGCTGGCATTGCCGCCGGTGAACAGCAGGCGCAGCTTCGGATGCAGGCGCATCAGTGCCACTGCTTCCGTCATGCGTTCGGCTTGCTCGTTCAGGCCGACCTGTCGATGGGCTTGCCACAGTTCCGGCCCGCTCAAGGCGCCGCCCAGCACGACGATGCCGACGTAGTTCTGCAGGCTCGATGCCGGCGGCGCCGGATAACGTGATTCCAGCTGGCGCAGCAGCGCCTCGGGGCCGGAGGTCCAACTGCCGAGGACCAGGGCCAGCAACGCCGCCCAGCACAGTGCGCGACCGGCACGTGGCCGGCGCCGGACCAGCAGCAGGCCGGCCAGCATCAGCAACAGGACCCAGAACAGCGGCTCGATGAAAAACGCCAGCAGCTTGGATGCAAGAAACATCGATCCGCGCGCCGTCAGGCCTTGGCGCGCCGGGGTACCGGCGCCGCGCGCAGGCGAAACGCGTCGGGCATACCCGATCCCAGCAGAGGCCTGAGGTAAAGGCGGAACGCGTCGGTGACGTCGGTGCCGCTGGCGCTGATGAATGCGTCATCCATCACCCGCGTCTTGCCGGCCACATCGGCCAGGTCGAGCAGCGCGTAGTCGACCGAGTAAAACCCGGTGCGCCGGATCGCCACCGAACCGTCACGGTCGCCCCACATCGCAAACTGCACCGC
Source organism: Rhodoferax sp. (assembly GCA_018063505.1). Classification (GTDB taxonomy): domain Bacteria; phylum Pseudomonadota; class Gammaproteobacteria; order Burkholderiales; family Burkholderiaceae_C; genus CAISIP01. The sequence goes on along the minus strand of JAGPBF010000116.1, from coordinate 5,324 downwards.
CTTCTCGCCCACCTCGCGCGCCTCGCGCTGGTCTACGTCCGAGACGCAGCCGATGAACGAGCGCTGCAGATAGCCGAAGGTGTCGCCGCGGACCCGCTTGATGCCCAGCTTGCTGCGAATCTCCTCGCACAGCAGGTCGGCCAGCGCGCCGGTGCCCGAGAGTTGCACATTGCCATGCGCGTCGCGTTCCAGTTCCCGGGCCAGCAGGCCCAGCATGGGTGTTCCCGATGCGTCGTGGATCCCTTCGGAGACCGCCACCACGCAGCGGCCGAAACGCGCGTACGTCGCCTTCACGTCGGCCAGGAACTGCTGCAGATCGAACGTGCGCTCGGGCAGGTAGATCAGGTGCGGGCCGTCGTCCTCGAATTTCTTGCCCAGCGCGGAGGCGGCGGTCAGGAAACCCGCGTGCCGGCCCATCACGACGCCGACATAGACGCCGGGCAGTGCCGCGTTGTCCAGGTTGACGCCGGCGAAAGCCTGGGCGACGAATCGCGCGGCCGATGGAAACCCCGGCGTGTGGTCGTTGCCGACCAGATCGTTGTCGATGGTCTTGGGAATGTGGATTGAGCGTAGCGGGTAACCCGCCTTGCGCGCTTCTTCGCTGACGATACGTACCGTGTCGGAGGAATCGTTGCCGCCGATGTAGAAGAAATGTTCGATCTCGTGCGAGCGCAATACCTCGAAGATCGCGTGGCAGTATTTGGCGTCGGGCTTGTCGCGGGTGGATCCCAGCGCCGAGGAGGGCGTGGCAGCCACCAGTTCCAGGTTGTGGCTGGTTTCCTGGGTCAGGTCGACGAAATCCTCGTCGACGATGCCACGCACACCATGACGCGCCCCGTAGACCCGTTCCACACCGCGGTGGCGTCGCGCCTCCAGCGCCACGCCGACCATCGACTGGTTGATCACCGCTGTCGGACCGCCACCTTGCGCGACCAGAATTTTTCCGGAGCCCATACCCGTCCTTCCGCATCATGTGTACAAGCCCCATTGTGCCGAGTCGGCGTGCACGACGGAAGCGGCAGAAGAAAGAAGTTGCCGCGTTACGCAGGCGCTGGGCGGAACCGACTGCCGGCGCGGCGCCGCTGGGTATGACGCAAATCGCCGATCAGCTCTTGCGCCTGGTGGCGCGTGTCTTGGGCTTGAAGCGCTCGGGCGCACGCGCCTCGAACTGCCGGGTGATGTCTGCCAGAGAAATATTGGCCAGCGCCTCGCCCCTGCTGGCCGCGATGGCGGTCATCAGTTCGGGACGGGCATACCAGAGTTGATCGATATCGTGCGCGAACAGCAGTTTGCGTTCGATGGCGGAGTTGGCACCATCGGTCGTCTGCTCGAGTGCTTGCAACATGGTCTTTCGGATGGCTTCGAGGTCGTCGTTCGATTCCACGACTGGCGCGTTGGCCATCCATCCGAAAAAACTATTGCGCAAACTTGTCTTGGCCCATCGCATCCCGTCAATCCTCCAGCTTGCAGGCAGCACCTTACTGCCTTGCGGCCCGGATCATCCCATCAATCAGGCGCTGTCGACCCGGGCGTCATGTAACAGTCGCCCGGCGTCTGTAACCGGGCCGCCGGTGGTATCGGTCGCAATTGGCCTTGACCCTTGTCAAATCTCAATGGGCAAGGTCATGCCGGACTCTTTGCCATCACCGGACCAGACGGGCATTTTCATTCTAGGCAGTTGTTAACGCAATGCAAGTGGCATGGCCCGCCGAACCTCTGCGCTATTCCTCGACGAAGGCTTCTTCGCGCTTCTTGCGCACCGCCGGCAACAACACGATCAGCAACAATCCCGCTGCGATCGCCAGCAGCGTGGCCGACAGGCCACGGGTGAAGAACACGGACCAGTCTCCGCGCGAGAGCAGCAGCGCCCGGCGCAGGTTCTCCTCCATCATCGGGCCCAGGATCAGGCCCAGCACCAGCGGTGCGGGCTCGATGCCGAGTTTGATGAACATGTAGCCAAGTACGCCGAAAATGCCCACCATCCAGATGTCGAAGGTGTTGTTGTTGGTCGAATAAACGCCGATGGCACAGAACAGCACGATGGCCGGGTACAACCAGCGGTAAGGCACGGTCAGCAGCTTGATCCACAGGCCGATCAGCGGCAGGTTCAGGATCACCAGCATCGCGTTGCCGATCCACATCGACGCAATCAGGCCCCAGAACAGTTCCGGATTGCTGGTCATGACCTGCGGGCCGGGCTGGATGTTGTGGATGGTCATTGCACCGACCATCAGCGCCATCACCGCGTTGGGCGGAATGCCCAGTGTCAGCAACGGGATGAACGAGGTCTGCGAGGCCGCATTGTTGGCCGCCTCCGGGCCCGCCACGCCGCGGATATTGCCGGTGCCGAACGGCACCTCGCCCGCACGCGCCTTGACCTTCTTCTCGATCGTGTAGGCGGCAAACGCCGACATCGTGGCCCCACCACCTGGCAGGATGCCCAGCATCGAGCCGAGCATGGTGCCGCGCAACACGGCGGGAGCCATGTTGCGGAAATCCTCGCGCGTGGGCATCAGGCTCTTGACGTCGGCAGAGAAGACCTCACGTTCGCTTTCGTGCTTGCCCAGGTTGCTGATGATCTCGCCATAACCGAAGATGCCCATCGCGATCGCCAGGATGCTGATGCCGTCGGTCAATTCCGCAATGTCGAAGCTGTAGCGTGCCACGCCGGAGTTCACATCGGTGCCGACCAGGCCCATCATCAGGCCCAGCAGGATCACGCCGATCGCCTTGAGGATGGAGCCCGAAGCCAGCACGATGGCGCCGATCAGGCCCAGCACCATCAGCGAGAAATACTCGGCCGGACCGAACAGGAAGGCGACTTCGGTCAGCGGTATCGCGAAACCTGCGAGCACCAGCGTACCCACGCAGCCCGCAAAGAACGAGCCCAGCCCGGCGGCAGCCAGCGCGGGGCCGGCCCTGCCCTGGCGCGCCATCTGGTAGCCATCGATCACCGTGACGACGGACGACGCCTCTCCCGGCAGATTGACCAGAATGGCCGTGGTGGAGCCGCCGTACTGCGCGCCGTAATAAATGCCGGCCAGCATGATCAGCGCCGAGACTGGCGGCAGTGCATACGTGGCAGGCAGCAACATCGCAATCGTTGCCAACGGGCCGATGCCGGGCAAGACGCCGATCAGCGTGCCCATCAGGCAACCGATGAAGGCATACAGCAGGTTGATCGGCGTGAATGCCACGCCAAAGCCGATCGAGAGGTGGGAAAACAGTTCCATGGTGTTGTTCTTTTTTTCTCGCTCAGCCGGTGATGAATGCAGGCCAGGCCGGGAACTGCAGCTTGAGCAGCGCGATGAACGCGACATAACTCAGTGCCGCCAGAATGGTGGCCAGGATCAGCACCTCCTTGAATTTGAACTCCTCGCCGGCCAATGCGGCCACGAATGTGATGACAAAGATCGCCGCTATCAATCCCATGTACGGCAATCCGATACTGGGCAGGCCACCGAGCATGACGCCGAACAGCAGGTTGGACAGAATGATGAAAAACAGCGGCTTCCATGCGATGGCACCGACCTTGTCACCGTCTTCGGTCTCCACCGTCAGTGCCAGGAAGGTCACGACCAGACCCACGATGGCCAGCAGGATGCCGAGCATCAACGGGAAGTAGCCCGGACCCATGCGGGCGGCATCGCCAATCTTGTAATGGGTGGCGCCCCAAGCGAACGCAATTCCGACGGCCATGAACAGCAGGCCGGAATAAAAGTCCTTTTCACTTTTGATACGGGTGACATGGGTGGTCATGCTGTTGATCTCTCCTTCCTTATCGGGTTGCCGCAGCGCTGTATCCCGCCGCGCTTGCGACGGGATGCCGGTTGATGTGGCAATGAGATGACTGGCACGAATGCACCAGCCGCGAAGAGGAAAAGCGTAACAGCCGCGAAACAGCCGCCAACGTGCCGCAAGCCGTGATGGATCTCGTTACAAACTTGTCGCGCTCGTGTTGCACCGGTCCAAGTGCTTGTCATTGCACGGTTTTCCAAGGCTTTGGCGGGCGATGGTGGCCACGGATCGCCAGCCGGATCCGCATGCGCAGATGCGAAATTCGCATCACCGTGCATTGCAGCGCAAGCTTCACGACAGTCTCGCGTGCTGCGGTGTGTCTGGTGTTCGTGGTGTTGCCCTCCACGCAAAGGCCGCAGAGTGCGCTTGGCCTCCTCGTACAGGCAAATGTTGTTTGAAATAGACTTGCCGTTGATCGGCGGGCGCGGCCCGCCGCGCCGTCGACAGACAAAGGAAACAGCACATGGACGATTTCAAGGGGAAAGCAATTCTGATCACGGGCGCATCGACTGGCATCGGTGCCGGTTGCGCGCAGGCGTTTGGTGCCCGTGGCGCCACCGTGGCCGTTCACTACAACAGTTCGAAGGATGCCGCCGATGCGGTGGTCAAGGCGGTCAAGGCTTCGGGCGGCGATGCCTTCGTCGTGCAGGGCGATCTGCGCACTTCAGCGCAGTGTGCCAAGGTGGTCGCCGAAGCCGCCTCCCGCATGGGGCGCATCGACGTGTTGATCAACAATGCCGGAGCCCTGGTGCAACGGCAGGCAATCACCGAGCTCACCGACGCCTTGCTCGATGACATCATCGACCTCAATGTGCGCTCGATGATGATGTGTACCAAGTTCGCAGTGCCGCACATGGCCGCGGGCACAAGCATCATCAACCTGACCAGCATCGCCGCGAGCTCTGGCGGTGGTCCGGGCGCGGCCATGTACGCCGGCTCCAAGGCCTTCGTCACCACCGCCACCAAGGGCCTTGCCAAGGAACTGGTGGGCAAGGGCATCCGCATCAATGCGGTCTCGCCCGGCGTCATCACGACGCCGTTTCACGACAAGTTCTCGACACCTGAACAACTGGAGGCAATGCGCAAGACCATTCCGATGGCGCGCCTGGGCTCTGTCGACGAGTGTGTCGGTGCCTTCCTGTACCTGGCGTCCGAGCAACTGGCCTCGTATGTGACCGGTCAGGTCATCGAGGTCAATGGCGGGCAATACATGCCCTGACGGGACCGGCGCCCTGCGCGCGGCAGGGTGCCTACATATTGCGCCGTGCGGTGCGCATCTGTCTGCGGCGGCAGGCGTATCGCTCAGTCCGTCTGGCCGTGCGCGCGCACACTCATCGCGCAGATCTTCTGGCACAACTGCCGCCGGAATGCACCGGCACTGTCCTGTGCGTTGCCGACCGCCCGCGTATTGCGCAGCAGCGGGTGGTCATGGGGGTTGGCTGTCAAAGGTGTCTTGGCGCTGTAGATGCGCGCCGCGCCGGGCACGACACCCAGGCGGGGCCCGAGCTGCTCGGCAACTTCGGTGG
>JAGPBF010000297.1 GCA_018063505.1 Rhodoferax sp. | reverse complement strand
CGGACGTGATCTGTTTCGAGGCCACCGAAAAATACGTGAATGTGGTCACCGCCACGGGCGAGGCGCTGGTACGCATGAGCCTGCGCGAACTGATGTCCCGGATAGAGGTTACCGACTTCAAGCAGGTGCACCGCGGTGTGGTGGTCAACTTCAACTGCATTCTCAGCGCGACGCGCGACGACATTGGTCACTTCAGCTTGACTTTGCGCGGGCTGCAGCGGCCGCTCAAGGTCAGCCGGGCGTTCGGTCACCTGTTTCGGGCAATGTAAGCCGCGACGCCATGGCGGTGTCCTGGTCACCGACCGTTCGAACGCCAAACGGCGCGTTTGCCGGATCGAATTCCACGTTTCGTCGCAAATGGGTATCCAGCTGCGGCGTGAGCGAAGAAACTTCAGACCAGCGAGGGCATCGTGTCGTCGCCAGCTCAAAGGAACTGTTCGACCCGCTGCGTTTTGCAGCGAATGTCCTGGGCATTTGCGCTTCCCGATAACCAGGCCGTAGCGTCGAGCTGCCTGGCTTGAACCAGGAGTAGAAAGTGAAAGTTTTCGTTGCCTTCGTCGCTGGGTGCATATTGCTCCACTTTTCATGGTCGACGGCGCTTCACGTCGTGGCATTCATATTGCTCTTGTGCTTGCTGTCAGTGCGAAGCCATCTGGTTGCCATGGCCGCAGGCGAAGTGTCGGCGCGGCTCGCGGCGCTACTCGATGTTCCAGGTCGCACCTTTGGTCGTTGGGGCTGATGCATGCTCTGAAGCATTCTCATACGCACTTGCACAACCGCCCATGCCATCCTTGAACCGCTTGCTCAATCTGATCGTCATCGTGACCGCATGGTTCGGCACAAACCTCGCATTCGCCCAGGGCTCGCATATGGGGTACGCGCAACTTGCCCAAAGTGACGGCGGGCACACGGCCGTCTTCTATCTGACTGAGGCCACTGAAGTACCTGTTCAACGAGGACCTTTCACCCTTTCCTGGGCCAGCGATGCCCTGCCTGTCAAAGGCAACGGCCGCCTGATTGTCATTTCGCATGGGTCAGGCGGGTCACCTTGGGTGCACACCGACCTGGCCCGTGCTCTCGTGCAACGCGGCTTTGTAGTTGCCGTGCCGCAGCACAGTGGTGACAACTATCTGGACCACTCCGCTCCCGGACCTGCCAGCTGGATCAAACGGCCTGCCGAGGTCAGTCGTGCCATCGATGCGGTAGCCGATCACGCCCCATTGGCCAGCCTGCTCTCGCTGGATGGTGTCGGCGTTTTCGGCGGTTCTGCGGGAGGCCATACCGCTCTGTCGTTGGCCGGGGGGAAATGGTCGTTCAGTCGATTTCGGGATTACTGTGAACAGAATATCGAACGGGATTTTTCCTCTTGCGTAGGTTTTACGACGCTGCTGCGCGGCAATTGGCTCGACGGGCTCAAACTCTGGGTAGCACGGCGAATCATCGCGTGGCGATTCTCGGACGAGAAAGTGCAGGTGTACGCGGACTCTCGCGTCAAGGCCGCCGTTGCGATGGTGCCTTTCGCAGCTGACTTCTCTCCAGAGTCATTGGCAGAGCCGCGAGTTGCACTAGGGCTTGTCATCGCGGCAAAGGACGTGAACCAGATTCCCGCCTTCCATGTGGACGCCATCCGTGCAGCTTGCCAGCCTCGCTGCGAGGTGATCCTGCGAATGCCAGAAGCTGGCCACGGCGCCATGCTCTCGCCGATGCCCCCTTTGGTGCCTGGCAGCATTGACAGCTACTTGCTCAGTGATCCTCCGCTTTTTAGCCGGAAAACGGACATTCCCGTGCTTGAAGGTCTCATCGCCGATTTCTTTGTTCGGCATCTATCGGTTACTCCTTGATGTCTTTGTGAGGTCAGTACCCAGGTCCACCTCCGGCCGATCTCAATCGCCTCGAATTTGCCGGACAGACCCGGGGCCGCTGTCGACATACTGCTGATCGCACACTTGCGCGCTGCAAGAGTGTGACCGTCATTCGACGGTCACACTCTTGGCGAGATTGCGTGGCTTGTGGCTACGGCCGGTCCTTCGGACCTTAACTTGGCTGCGCCAAGTTAGCCTGCGCCCCAAGCCGAGAAACCCGGCTCGCCTTCGGCGCCGGCGCATGCGCGCCGCAAGAGCGTGACGGTCATTCGACCGTCACGCTCTTGGCCAGGTTTCTCGGCTTGTCCACATCCGTCCCCCGCGCGACCGCCGTGTGATATGCCAGCAACTGCAGCGGCACCACATGCAGCAGCGGCGACAAGGCGCCGTAGTGCTCCGGCATGCGGATCACGTTGATGCCTTCGGCGCGTTCGATGTGGGAGTCGGCATCGGCCAGCACGTAAAGCACACCACCGCGGGCGCGCACCTCGTGCATATTGCTCTTGAGTTTCTCCAGCAGCGTGTCGTTCGGCGCCACCGTGACCACCGGCATCGCGCTGGTCACCAGCGCCAGCGGGCCATGCTTGAGTTCGCCGGCCGGGTAGGCTTCGGCGTGGATGTAGCTGATCTCCTTGAGCTTCAAGGCACCTTCGAGTGCAATCGGGTAGTGCAGGCCGCGGCCCAGGAACAGCGCGTTTTCCATCTTGGCGAAATCCTGCGCCCAGGCGATGACCTGCGGCTCCAGCGCCAGCACGGCCTGCAAGGCCACCGGCAGGTGGCGCATCGCCTTGAGGTGCTGGTCTTCCTGCTCCTGGCTGAGTTTGCCGCGGCTTTGCGCCAGCGCCAGCGTCAGCAGGAACAGGCCTGCCAGCTGGGCAGTGAACGCCTTGGTCGAGGCCACGCCGATCTCGATGCCGGCGCGGGTGATGTAGGCCAGCTTGCATTCCCGCACCATGGCGCTGGTGGAGACGTTGCAGATCGTCAGTGTGTGTTCCATGCCCAGGCTCTGGGCATGGCGCAACGCGGCCAGCGTGTCGGCGGTTTCGCCAGACTGGGTGATGGTCACCACCAGCGTCTTGGGGTTCGGCACCGAGGTGCGATACCGGTATTCGCTGGCCACCTCCACCTGGGTCGGAATGCCGGCAATGCTTTCCAACCAGTACTTGGCGGTACAGCCGCTGTAATAGCTGGTGCCGCAGGCCAGGATCAGCACCGAATCGATCTGCTTGAACACCCGCGCGGCGCTGGCATCTGCCCCATCGAACAGTTCGGGCACGATGCCTTGCACACCCTCCAGCGTGTCGGCAATCGCACGCGGCTGCTCGAAGATCTCTTTCTGCATGTAGTGGCGGTACGGGCCCAGTTCGGCCGCGCCACTGTGCGCCAGCACCGTCTTGACCGGGCGTTTCGCCGGCTCGACCGGCTTGTGCGCCTTGTCGACAATCCAGTATCTGCCCAACTGCACGTCGACCACATCGCCCTCTTCCAGGTAGACGATCTGGTCGGTCACGCCTGCCAGTGCCATCGCGTCGCTGGCCAGGAAGTGCTCCTGCCCGTCCTTGCCCACGCCCAGTATCAGCGGTGAGCCGGCGCGCGCGCCGATCAGCCGCTGTGGCTCGTCCTTGCAGAACACGGCAATCGCATAAGCACCCCGCAACTGCAAAACGGCCGCCTGGACGGCTTCGAACAGATCGCCGTCGTACACGCTGTCGACCAGATGGGCGATGACTTCGGTGTCGGTCTGGCTCTGGAACACGTAGCCCTTGGCGGTCAGCGCGGCACGCAGTTCGTCGTGGTTTTCGATGATGCCGTTGTGCACCAGCGCAATACGGCCCGGCCGATCGTAGGCGTCGGCACCGGTGCCATGGCTGAAGTGCGGGTGCGCATTGTGCACCGCCGGTGCGCCGTGAGTGGCCCAGCGGGTGTGGGCGATGCCGGTAGTACCTTCGAGCCCGGTCCTGGTCACCTGCGCGATGAGTTCTGCCACGCGCGAGGTGCTGCGCGCGCGCTGCAGGCCATCGGCATAGACCGCGACGCCGCAGGAGTCATAACCACGGTATTCCAGCCGTTGCAGTCCCTGTACCAGGATAGGGACGATATTGCGGGTAGAAACGGATCCTACGATGCCACACATGGC